>NZ_NCSS01000006.1:1379454-1711979 GCF_002088935.1 Henriciella litoralis | reverse complement strand
GCCAGTGGCATCATCCATGCCCAGGCTTTCGCCGCTTCGAGACCCGATCTTGTGCGAGCGCTTCTCTCGGTCGGCGGTGAGACCAGCTGGGAAGACGGCATGGCGTCAGACTTTCCATGGCAACACAGGGTGATCGCTACCACTTTGCTGCGGGCCCCGGCTGCGATCGGGTTTCTGGCCCGCGCCACGGTCGCCTTCATTGACAATGGTCGCGAAGAGTATCTGCTGCGCGCGCTTCACCGTGAGACGCCGCTCGAAGCGAGAGTGGCCCGGCGCCCTGAAGTACGTCAGGTGATCGTTGATGGTCTGAAGCACGTCGTCTCGCAGGGCACCCAGGCTTTCGTGTCTGAAATCCGCATGTCGATGACAGATCGGCGGCATATCGCGCGGCAGGTAAAAGCCCCGTTCCGCATCATTCATGGCCTGCAGGACAAGGTGTACAAACCGGAGATGTTCGAGACGTTCGCCTCCACCGTGCCGGGCGTTGAGCTCGTCCCCGTGGAGGATGCCGGACAGTATCTTCTCTATTCGCACTGGCCTCTGGTCATCGCCCAGATGGAAAAGCTCTGGCGTGAGACATCGCGGCCGGACAATTGATCAGAAACCGGCGCCCGGCTGGCTGAGATAGTCTTTCTCTTCAGGGGTAGAGGCGCGGCGCAGGGCGGCATTGCGATGGGGAAAACGCCCAAACCGTTCGATGACATCACGATGCTTGCGCGCATAGTCGAGCGTGCTTTCGCAAAAGGCTCGATAGGGTTCGCGCGCGGACCCCACCAGATCAATAAACAGTTTCACCGACAGGTCCTGATCGCGGATATCTTCTGAGTGTTCTGCGGGCAGGTAAAAGAAAACCCGTTCCACCTCGCTGAGATGCTTGTCGGCGCCAGCCTCGAGACCCTCCCGCATCAATTCACGCGAAAGTGGGTCATGGGCAAACGCGAAGCGATGATCTCGAAAGATGTTTCGGCTGAACTGATCGAGCGCCACAATCGCAGCCAGCCGCTCACGAGTGCCGCGTGCGGCCCACTCGTAGCAAACCCCGCCTGCAAGCGCCGCGACGGTCTCGACGAACCGGTCTGCGATTTCGCGATCGAAGTCAAAATCCTTGGCAAACCAGTGTTTTGATTTTGCCGGGAGTGCGTCCGGATTATCCGGCGCGTCGCCGAACCAGAATTCCAGGATTTCATCTGGCGTTGCCAGTTCACTCATGCAGCAACCTCTGGTCTGTCAGCCACAACCATATAGTTCACATTCGTGTCATCGGAAAGGCGCCAGCTATCGGCGAGCGGGTTGAACGAGACGCCCTGGGGTGGGCGGGTGTCCAGACCAGCCTGCTTCAGCGGTTGGCAAACCTCATCAGGTCTCAGGAATTTCGAGAAGTCATGTGTCCCGCGCGGCAGCCAGCGCAGAACATATTCTGCGCCGACGATGGCGAGCGCGAAGGCCTTGGGTGTCCGGTTCAGCGTCGCCGCAATCATCAGTCCGCCCGGTTTTACAAGCGCGGCCGTGTCCTTCAGGAATTGCGCCGGATCAGCGACATGCTCGACCACTTCCAGATTGAGAACGATGTCAAACGGCTCCGTCCCGCCATCCAGCAGGCCTTCAGCGGTGCCGGCCCTATAGTCGATGTCGAGGCCGCCCTCACGCGCATGGGTGATCGCCGTCTTGATGTTGGCCTCACTCGCATCGACGCCCGTGACGCTCGCGCCCAGCCGCGCCATCGGCTCGCAAACGAGACCACCGCCGCACCCAATGTCCAGAATCCGCAGGCCGCTGAGCGGCTTTCTCTGGCTGGCATCGAGGCCAAACCGGTTCACGGCTGTCTCTCGAATAAAGTTCAGCCGCACAGGATTGAACTTGTGAAGTGGCTTGAACTTTCCCTTCGGGTCCCACCAGTCTGCGGCCATCGCCGAAAATTTTGCCACTTCATCGGCATCAATGCTGGGTGTTCGGGGTAAATTTTGCCGGGTTTCTGTATTTTCACTCATTATCTTGTCAAACCTGTTTGCGCTATGGCTCTGACGCGACTAAAGAGGCGCGCGAACGTCCTGATGCAATAGATGGGAAGGCTTGGCAGCGAGGCAATGCAGCGCACAGTCCTGAAATTTGGCGGCACCTCTGTAGCCGACCTCGAACGAATCGCCCACGTGGCCGATCTTGTCGCATGGCGAGCCGGTCAGGGCGAGAAACTCGCCGTGATCGTTTCGGCGATGGCCGGTGAGACGAACAAGCTTGTCGGCTTCGCGCGCGGCGCGGCCGGTGATGAGATTACCGGCTCCAGTTTTGACGATGAATACGATGTCGTGGTTTCGTCCGGCGAGCAGGTGACGAGCGGGCTTCTGGCCCTGGCGCTCCGCAAGCGCGGCCTCAAGGCCCGCAGTTGGCTCGGCTGGCAATTGGCGATGAAGACCAGCGCCGCCCATGGCTCGGCCCGCATCATGGGCTTTGAAAACTCCGGTCTCGCCGATGCGGTCGATAGCGGTGAGATTGCCGTGATCGCAGGGTTTCAGGGCGTGACGGATGAGGGACGGGTGTCGACGCTTGGCCGCGGTGGGTCTGATACGAGCGCCGTCGCAGTAGCCGCCGCGCTGGAAGCCGACAGCTGCGATATCTACACCGATGTGGACGGCGTTTACACGACCGACCCGCGGATCGTCCCGCAGGCGCGTCGCCTCGACAAGATATCGTACGAAGAAATGCTCGAAATGGCGTCGCTTGGGGCCAAGGTGCTGCAGACGCGCTCTGTCGAGATGGCCATGAACCATCATGTCCGTGTGCGCGTGCTGTCCAGTTTTGCCGCCCCCGGTGAGGATAATCCAGGCACCTATGTCTGCAGTGAGGAAGAGATAGTGGAAAAGCAGGTTGTGAACGGCGTGACCTATTCACGCGACGAGGCGAAGGTCACGCTTTACGGCGTCGAGGATAAACCCGGCGTTTCGGCCCGTATTTTCTCCATGCTGGCCGAGGCGGGGGTCAATGTCGACATGATCGTCCAGGCCAATGCCCGCGGGCCAGAGCGCGCCAACATGGTGTTTACCTGCACCAGCGCCGACAGCACGAAGGCTGAGCAGTTGCTGCTTGATCGCAAGACAGACATCGGTTTTGAGAATTTGTCAGTCTCGCGTGATGTCGCCAAGGTGTCAGTTATTGGCGTCGGCATGAAAAGTCATACCGGTGTAGCCGGCACAATGTTCGATGCGCTTTACAGGAAAGGCATCAATATTGATGTCATTTCGACGTCCGAAATCAAGATTTCGGTTCTGATCGAAGCGGCCTACACCGAGCTTGCCGTGCGTGCACTGCACACTGCTTTCGGACTTGACGCCACGTAGGCTGAGCGGCCAATTGCGGGCACGATATGCCCCAGACGTTCTCAGTTCCCCGGCTCCTGATCAATCGCCTTCGCAATGTGATGGCAGGCGATATGGAAGCAGACACCCGCCTTCAGCAGGTGGTGACCCTCATCGCAGGGACGATGGTGGCTGACGTTTGCTCGATCTATAAACGTACCGATTCCGATGAGCTTGAACTCGTCGCCACCGAGGGTCTCAGCGCTACCGCCGTGCACCAGACACGTATGGGATTCGATGAGGGGCTCGTCGGGCAGATCGCGCTTTCGGGTGAGCCGCTGTCCATTCAGGACGCGCCGAACCATCCGGCCTTCTCCTATCGGCCTGAGACGGGCGAAGACCCGTATCACGCGTTTCTCGGCGTGCCGATCCTGCGCGGTGGACGGGTTATCGGTATCCTGACGGTGCAGAACCGCGCTGAACGTACTTATGAAGAAGACGAGGTCGACAGCCTCCAGACGATCGCGATGGTCCTGGCTGAAGTCGTTGCCGCTGAAGCGCCGACCCTGACATCGAATGGCGTCCCGAGAGACACCCGTTCGGTCAATCTGAGGGGCCGTATCCTCTGCGATGGTCTCGGCCTTGGCGCGGCGCGTCTGCATGACCCGGTCGTTTCACCGGCAAGATATTTCGCAGAGGACCCGCGCGCCGAGGTTGCCCGCCTGCGCGATGCGCTGGCCCGGCTGCAGGCTTCGCTTGATCGGATGCTGTCCAGTGATGTGAGTGCGATCTTCGGCGAACCCCGCGAAGTTCTCGAGGCCTTCAAGATGTTGGCGTCTGATCCGCTCTGGGCCGGCCGGCTGGAGGAAGCCGTCCGCTCAGGCCTCTCGGCTGAGGCGGCCGTTGACCGGTCACGCCGCGAGCACCGCAGCAAGCTTGAGAATGCGCAGGATCCGTATCTCCGCGAGCGCCTCAACGACCTTGAAGATCTCGACAACCGCCTCCTTCGGATGCTGGCAGGCGCGGATGTTGCCGCCAACGCAACAGCAGAAGAGGGCGAGCCAAACGAGGTTCTGATTGCCCGTCGCCTCGGTCCAGCCGAATTGCTGGAATATCGCCACTCTGGCCTCGCCGCGATTGTGCTCGAAGAAGTCGCCCCCTCCAGCCACGCCGCCATCGTCGCGCGGGCCATGGGGATCCCGACGCTGGGCGGCGTGAGCGGCCTCTCGGGCGCCATCTCCTCTGGTGACCAGGTGATCGTGGATGCCGAGGAAGGCACCCTGCACGTGCGCCCTGATGCGTCGCTGCTGGATGCCTATGCGACCCGCCGCCTGTTGCGGACCGAAAGACAGGCATCGTTTCAGGCGCTGCGCGACCAGCCGTCCAGAACGCGCGACGGTGTTGATATCACGCTGTTGCTGAACGCTGGCCTCGCGCTCGATCTTGAGACCATGGACAAGACCGGGGCAGAGGGCATTGGCTTGTTCCGCACCGAGTTTCAGTTCCTCGTCTCCGATACGCTTCCCAAGATGGATGCGCAGATCGACTTTTACAGGCGGGTTCTGGATTTTGCAGGCAACCGGCCGGTTCACTTCCGCACGCTTGATCTTGGCGGTGACAAGATGTTGCCCAATAGCGATCAGCAGGCTGAGGAAAATCCGGCGCTGGGCTGGCGGTCCATACGGTTTGCGCTCGACCGCCCGGGCCTGTTCCGGCGTCAGCTACGCGCGCTTGTGCGGGCAGCAGACGGTGGCCCGCTCTCGGTCATGTTCCCGATGGTTACGATTGCCGAGGAGTTTTTCGAGGCCAAGGCGCTGCTGCTGGATGAAATCGAATGGAGTGCCTCTCGCGGCTTTGCACGCCCCTGCGAGGTGAAAGTCGGTGCGATGCTGGAAGCCCCGGCCTTTGCCTATGGCCTCAAGGACGTGGCCGGCGAAGTCGATTTCATTTCCATCGGAACGAACGATCTGTTGCAATTCTTCCATGCGGCCGACCGTATGGTTCCAACTGTTTCAGAGCGGTACGATCTGGTCAGCCGTCCGGCCATGCGGTTTCTGGAGTTCATTCGTACTAGCTGCGAGGAATTGCAGATTCCTGTCTCCATTTGCGGCGAAGTGGCGTCCCATCCGCTTGAGGCCCTGTGCCTGATCGGTCTCGGCTTTCGCTCGCTTTCCATGCCGGCCGCGGGCATAGGGCCGGTCAAGCGCATGCTTCGGTCGTTGAATCTTGAAGATTTCTCACCGGCGTTCCAGGCTGCAATTCATTCGTCGAACGGCTCGTTCCGTAACGAAGTGTTAGCTATCGCAGAGTTACAGCGAATAGCCTTGAAAGATAACTGACGCTTACGGTATAGGCCAGTCAGTCGCATGGCACGAACCGTGCAGGTCCAACGGCAGAAATTGGCCGTTCATCATTGGAAAATCGCGTCATGACAGACGACGAGCGATACAGGGAAGAAAATCCCTCCTCCACAGAGGCAGAAGCGCCGGGCTCCGGCGGTGCGGCCGACTCTGCGCCAGATGCGCACTCTGAAGATCACGTCACCCCAAAAATTATTGATAGCTCTGGCATCGTTGGCGCCTACACGGCTGGCGGCCTGCTGAAAGCCGCCCGTGAGGCTCAGGAGCTCAGCGTTGATGCCGTTTCGCGCACATTGATGCTCAACCGGCGCGTGATTGAAGCCCTCGAACAGACGATACAACCGCCCGGCTTCGATATGCGCCGGACCCGTATCGCCGCCAAGAGCTATGCCAAGTATCTTGGTATTTCCTCAGACCCGGTTCTGGCCGACTTCCCGATGGATTCGCGTCCGACAATGGCGACGGCCATTCCCCGGTCCTCTGTGACGCAAAGCGCGCGCAGCCGCCGACGTTTTGCGATCCCGGCTGCCGTTATGGGCGGCATGGTCGTGACCATGGGGATTGCTGCCTTCATGCTGACCCCCGGCAAAAGCCAGGAAGGCCGCGCCGTGCCGTCAGTGGCAGAGCGTGTCGTGGCAGTGAATACCGCCAAACAATCACTTTTCGCGCGCGAGCCGCTAACCACCGCGAGTGCAGACCGGATAAACCTCTCCATCGTCGCTCTAAAGCCGGCCTGGATCGAAGTTCGCGGCCCGGATGGTACGATTTTCCGCAGCCGGACAATGGCGCGCGAAGAAGTCTATTATCCGCGCGTCGGAGGCGGCTGGACCGTCACCGTCAAAAATGGTGCTGCGTTTGAATGGCGCGTGGATGATATCCCCGTCGGCAGATTCGCTGAGCTGGAAGAGCCGGTTTATTCGGTCAGTGTCGACGAAGCCGCATCAGTTGCGCTTGATGAAACAGAGCCGACGCTCGCCGCGGCGAACAATAGCCGACCCAGCCGCTAGAGACTTCCCAGTCCAGATAGATATCTCGCAATAAAAAACCCGGCTTGGTGGCCGGGTTCCAAGTATAATGAGATTTTAAAGCGTCGCTCTAGTTCTCATTCATACGTTGTAGTTGCTGCGCCTGTTCAATTGATCGGGCGAAGTGGCCTTGCTCATCACCGATAACGGGCGCATCGCGGCACTCGCCCGCACAGTCGTAGGTGAATGAACTGCCTGCGCGGTTTACCGTAACCAGATTGGTGGCATTGGTTGTGACCACCACATCGCCGGAGAATATAATGTCGCTATTGGCGTCCAGGACGACGAGATTGGTCGTGCCAAACGATTTGCCTGTCAGGAAGATCATCCGTGGGTCTGTCACCGACACATCGGCAATATTCTGATTGCCGATGACCACACTTGATGCATCGCGCGACAGTCTCAGAGGCTTGGAAGTCCCTGTCTCTACGGTGATTTGCTCGGCATGGGCAGCTGCACTCAAGGCAACAGCAGTGGCCGCCATTGCGATGTACTTGACGGAAAATGTCATGCGCCGCTCCTTGGTGTGATGTGGCTCTATAACCCTGAATTTCGCTCAAGAAGGTTACACGAAGCCTAACGGGCCTGCCGCGGCGACAAGATAGCAAGGCCGGTCGTACAAGATGTCCGTGCGATCGCGTGAGGTGCGGCGCGCCTCGCCGTTTCCTGTTAATTATACCGATCACCAAAGTTAATGAATTACGTATCGGCGTTCAGGAATTTTATTGATCGATTTACTTGATATTCAGCGCTGTGGGTTAGAACCCGAACTGTTCCGCAAACAACCGAATTAATCGGAACGTTGTTAAATGCATGATGATGGAGTCTCCAATGCAAAAGCTTGTACGTTTTTTCAAGAATGAATCCGGTGCCACCGCTATTGAGTATGGCCTGATCGCTGCCCTTATCGCCGTTGCGATCATCGGCGCTGTCTCCGCTCTCGGTACCAGCACCGCATCGACCTTCAACACTGTTGCGAACGCTCTGTAAGCGAAAACGCCAGTGAAAGGCCCCACAAGGGCCAGATGATTTGGAGCCGCCGGATACGTCCGGCGGCTCCTTTCGTTTGAGGCAATCAAGTCTTTAGACTTTACCGCTACTCTCCCCATCAAGTTCGATCAGGGAGACGGTCATAATGATCGCAGGGATATTCGCTTTCGTTTTCGTCGCCCTATGCCTCTACGCGGCCATGCGTGACGTCGAGACGCTCACGATTACAAATGGTCTAAATGCGACGATCGCCTTTCTGTTTATTCCGGCGGCGATTGTTGTCGCGCCAGGCTGGGACGTGACCGGCGGACATCTGCTGGCAGGTGCGATTGCTTTCGCCATATCGGTTCTACTTTTTGTATTCGGAGTATTCGGCGGCGGGGATGCCAAGATGATCCCGGCCGTTATGCTCTGGCTGGGCCCGGGCGCTACAATGCCTTTCCTGACCGCGATGGCCGTCATCGGCGGCGGACTGGCCATCACTGTCATTCTGGCGCGTCGGCTGGTGCCGGCGGGCGCCGCGCCGGGCTTTGCCCGCGAAACCATGTCGGCCGGTAACGGTGTCCCCTACGGCGTCGCGATCGCCGGGGGCGTGATCTATGCCGCGCCATACTCCCCATTACTTGCCTCGCTCAACTTCTGAGCGCCGCTCATCAGATTAACCTTGCCTTAGTCAGTAAATGCAAAATTGCGAAAGTTCGGTCCCGGCACAGCTGGGACTTCAAAGCCAGAGGGGCGCTCCATGTCACCCATGCGATTGATTATTTTGCTCGTAGCGGCGGGCGCCGCTATCGGCGCCGCATTTCTTGTCAGGGGCATGTCCTCCTCGCCTGCACAGCAGGTTGTCTCCGATCCGGTCGTCATTGAGAAAGAGGTCGAGGTTTCTTCGACAAAAGTTCTCGTCGCCAATAGCGAGAAGCGCGTCGGCACCTTGTTGACCCCGGAAGACTTTGAATGGGCCGACTGGCCGGAAAAATCTGTGAACGCCGTTTATTTCACCCAGGAGTCCAATCCTGATGCCGTGGAAGAGCTGTCCGGCAGTGTCGTAAAAACGGCCCTGGTCGAAGGCGATCCGATTATCGCCCAGAAGATCGTAAAAAAAGGCGAGACCGGCTTCATGGCCGCGCTTCTGCAGCCAGGCATGCGCGCCATATCCGTTGAAATTTCACCTGAAACCGCCTCGGCCGGCTTTATCCTGCCGGATGACCGCGTCGATGTGATCCTCACCTATGAGGTCGAGATCGTGAATGAGCGCGGCGTCAGCGAAGAAACAATGACCAAGACGGTTATCCAGAATGCCCGCGTTCTCGCGATTGACCAGATCTTCGGCGACATGGAAGGCGAAACCGCGATGACGGGCTCGACGGCCACGCTGGAGCTTCATCCGCGTCAGGCCGAACTGATGGCTCATGCCAGCCGCCTCGGAACGATTGCGCTGTCACTGCGCAGCTCCGCAGATGCCGGCGACAATGATGGCGACCCGACAGCCAATACAAGTCTTCTCGACGGCCCTGCAGGCTCAGGGCAGGGCGTGAAAATCATCAAAAATGGCGTTGCCAGCGGGAGAAGTTGATGAGCGGTCTGAAGCACATCCTTACCGGCGCGCTTGCCGTCGGCGCTTTCTTCGCGCCGCACATGGCCAGCGCGCAATATGCGACGGGGGTCTCCATCATGGAGCCCGGCGATACAAATGTGTCGCGCAGCATCAAGCTCGGCCTCAACAAATCGACCGTGATCGAGCTTGATCGCCCGGTCGCCGATGTCGTCATCACCAACCCTGCCATTGCAGATGCCGTCGTGCAGACCGCGCGCCGTCTCATTTTCCGCGGCGTGACAGTTGGCGAGACAAATGCCTTCCTGTTTGACCGTGATGGTCTTCCATTGCTCAATCTTGAAATTGTGGTCGACGCCGACACCGCAGCGCTCGAGAACCTTGTCTCGCGCTACGTGCCGGGCGCCCGCGTCAATATCGAAAGTGTTGGCGGCAATATGCTCGTCAGCGGCCATGTCGATAATGTCCTGCAATCCGATCAGGTCATCAAACTGATCAAGGCCTATTCGGCCGATCCAGAGCTTGAGCCGGTCAACATGCTGTCCATTGCAGCAAAAGATCAGGTAATGCTCGAGGTTCGCATCGTTGAGATGCAGCGCTCGGTCGTCAAACAGCTCGGTATCGACCTTGTCGGTCGGACGCTGGGCAGCCTTGAAGATGTTCTCAATTTTAGCCTGGCTTCAACAACAGCCTTTAATGTTCAGGGCCAGTCTCTCGGTGGTCTGTCGATCAGGGGTGACTACGATACGATTGACGCCAATGGTCGGCAGTCTTCTGTCGACACCGATATCGAGGCGCTTGAGCGTATCGGCATCGTCCGCACCCTCGCAGAGCCAAATATCTCTGCGGTCTCGGGCGAGGCGGCAAAATTCCTTGCAGGCGGCGAGTTCCCGGTCCCGGTGGGCCAGGATGATGCAGGCCGCATCACCATCGAATTCAAACCTTATGGTGTGGGCCTCGCCTTCACACCGGTTGTCCTGTCCGAAGGACGCATTTCGCTAAAGATTTCGACCGAAGTGTCCGAATTGACCAATCAGGGCGCCTTCCAGGGCCAGAGCGCGGCGGGCGTGGACGGTGATGGCAACATCATCACTCAGCAAACGCTGACGATCCCGGCCCTCACGGTCCGGCGCGCCGAAAGCACGGTCGAGCTGCCTTCGGGCGGATCAATGATGATGGCCGGTCTGATCCAGAGCAAGACACGCCAGTCGCTGGACCAGCTGCCAGGCCTCAAGAAGCTGCCCGTTCTAGGCGCGCTCTTCCAGTCACGTGACTTCCTGAATGAAGAAACCGAGCTGGTCGTGATCGTGACCCCTTATCTCGTGGATCCAACCCAGAAGGGATATCTGCGCACGCCTGCTGATGGCTACGTCAACGCAGTTGATCCGCGGACGCTCTTTTTCGGCAAGTTGAACGCCGTCTATGCCAATCGCGGCGACGGGCTGACGCCTGATAATTACAACGCCCCTGTCGGCTTCATTGAGGAGTAGACGATCATGATGCGTGTCGTGAAACTAGCACTTGTAACCGGCGGCTTTGGCGCTGTCCTTGCAATTTCGGGCTGTCAGGCCGGGGGAAGGCACGGGCCAATCCCTGCTGAATACCTCACCGGCACCACGCTTGACCGCAATGCAATTGGCGTCGCGGAACAGACCCAGTCGCTTGAAGTTTTCATCGACCCACGCGGCGGCCGGCTCAGCGCGGCTGAACGCGGACGCATTGAAACCTTCGTCAGTGAATATCGCCGCCGCGGCCATGGCCCCCTTGTGGTGTCGGTCCCGGCAATTGATCCGAGCGGCCGCGTCGGTACGAATGCAGTGTCTGAGGCCAGCGATATCGCCTGGAGTCAGGGCGTCGACTATGCCGACATTCGCGGCAACGCCTATGATCCACAGGGGCGCACAGATGCGCCCATGCTGCTGACATTTCGGGCTTACGAGGCCATTGCACCGGTCTGCCTGCAAAAGTCCGCTTATGATTTTGCAAATGCCGTCAGCAACAATGACATGCCATCGCTCGGCTGTTCGGTTCGCACCAACATGGCTGCGATGATTGCCGATCCGGCTGATGTCTTCGGCGACCGTCCGCTCGATCCGGGCGACGCGCAACGCCGCACCAACCAGCTACAGCTTTATCGCGACGGCGAAACCACAACGGCTCAGCGCAGCGATCAGGAGACCGGCACGGTCTCGACCGCAGTTAACTGAGTTTAGGGAAGGTCGAAGGAAACAGGGAATGAGCAACGAAAACGCACTTTTCGATGACGAGTTCGATCTCGACGACAACGACCCGAGCAACCTGCTCGATCAGCTGACGGGTCCTGTCGATGCGCCGTATAAGGACGTTACGCAGGGTGTCGAGCTGCCGCCGATGAATGCCTATGAGGGCGGCGACCGGGCCATTCCTGCAATCTCCGTGCTTGCATTCTGCGAGACCGACCGCGTGTGCAAGACAATTAATCGTGTGCAGAATGATCGCCGCATGGCCAATGCCAGCGTTCAGGTCGCGCGTGGCGGCATTCCGGCCGCCATCGACCATCTCGCCCACAATGCGACGCCCAATTTGTTGATTGTCGAATCCTCGGCGCCGGCCAGCGTCATGCTGCAGCAGATCGACGATCTTGCCAGCAATTGCGAGGAAGGTGTCCAGGTCATGGTCATCGGGGCGACCAATGATGTCGCGCTCTACCGTCAGCTCGTCTCGCGCGGCGTGAGCGAATATCTCGTTCCGCCGATTGAGCCTGTGCAGATGGTCCGCTCGATCAGCAATCTTTTCACCGACCCGGACTCGCCTTTCGTCGGAAAATCGATCTCCGTCGTTGGCGCAAAGGGCGGCGTTGGTGCATCGACTATCGCTCACAATCTGGCATGGTCACTGGCCGAGAATGCGCGGGTCAACACCTCGCTCGTCGACCTCGACCTGTCCTTCGGCACAACGTCGCTGGATTTTAACCACGAGACACCGCAGACGGTCGCAGACGCCCTTCTGGCGCCAGACCGGGCAGACGACACCGTTATTTCCAGGCTTCTGGCAAAGGCCACGGATCGGCTTTCGCTCTTTACCGCGCCGGCCAATGTCAGCCGCATCATGGATATCGACGCAGCTGCCTACACATCGGTCATCGAGAGCGTTCGCCGCCTGATGCCTTATGTGGTGCTTGATATGCCGCATGGCTGGTCTGAATGGATCTACAGCACACTGATGAAGTCAGACGAAGTTATCGTCGTCTGTCAGCCGGATCTCGCTTCCCTGCGCAACGGCAAGAACATCATCGATCAGCTGAAATCACAGCGCCCGAACGATAATCCGCCACGCCTCGTCATCAATATGGCTGGCGTGCCCAAGCGCCCGGAGATTCCTGTGAAGGATTTCGCCGCCGCGATCGAGGTCGAGCCGGAAATTATTCTCCCGTTTGATCCGCAGCTTTTCGGCAATGCGTCGAACAAAGGACAGATGATTTCGGAAACGGACCCTGACTCAAAGGCCGCACAAGCCATTGATCAGCTCGCTTCAATGCTTTCAGGACGAGAAACCGTCCAGCCAACGAAGTCCCTGCTCAAGAAATTGCTCGGCAAGTAAACAAGGATTGGTAAGGCTAGATGGCTTTCGGCAAACGTTCAGGTAGTGGAGTACAGACGGCGGTAAAGCCGCAGCCGCCAAAGCCGGCCGTTGCCCGCCCGGCCGCCTCCGAAGCGCCGAAAGCTGCACAGCCTAAACCGGCCGACGGTTCGCCTTTGGGCGGCCTTCCGGGCGTGGGTGGCGGCGCCAAGCCGGTGTCCCTGAAACCCCCGCCGGACATGAGCTCTGAGCGCGTTCACCGCGTCGATACCCGGTCCGAAGAATATTACGCAACGAAGACGACCATCTTCAACGCACTGATCGATACGATCGATCTCGGTCAGCTTGCCCAGCTCGATGCTGAAAGTGCGCGCGAGGAAATTCGCGACATCGTTGTTGAGATCATCAGCATCAAGAATGTTGTGATGTCGATTTCAGAGCAGGAGCACCTGCTCGACGATATCTGTAACGATGTTCTCGGCTATGGCCCGCTCGAGCCGCTTCTGGCGCGCGACGACATTGCCGATATCATGGTGAACGGCGCCGATACGACATATATCGAGGTCAACGGCAAGATCGAACGGACGAATATTCGCTTCCGTGACAACTCCCAGCTGATGAATATCTGTCAGCGCATCGTCAGCCAGGTCGGCCGCCGCGTCGATGAAAGTTCGCCGATCTGTGACGCACGTCTTCTGGACGGCTCGCGTGTGAACGTCATCGCGCCGCCTCTGGCGATTGATGGCCCGACGCTTACCATTCGTAAGTTTAAAAAGGACAAGCTGCGCCTCGCCGACCTCGTAAAGTTCGGCTCGATCTCCGAAGCGGGCGCTGAAATCCTTCGGATTATCGGCCATTCGCGCTGTAACGTGTTGATCTCTGGCGGTACCGGTTCGGGTAAGACGACGCTGCTCAACTGTCTGACCGGATTTATCGATCCGACAGAGCGCGTCATCACCTGCGAAGACTCTGCCGAACTTCAGCTTCAGCAGCCCCACGTCGTGCGTCTCGAAACTCGCCCCCCGAACATTGAGGGCTCCGGCGAGATCTCGATGCGCGATCTGGTGAAGAACTGTCTGCGGATGCGTCCTGAGCGGATCATCGTCGGCGAGGTTCGTGGCCCTGAAGCGTTTGACCTTTTGCAGGCCATGAACACAGGCCATGACGGCTCGATGGGCACGCTGCACGCCAACAGCCCTCGTGAGGCCCTGAGCCGCGTTGAATCGATGATTACAATGGGCGGCTTTTCTCTGCCGGCCAGAACCATCCGCGAAATGATCGTCGGCTCGATCGATGTTGTTGTTCAGGCGTCGCGTCTACGTGATGGCTCACGCCGGATCATGCAGATCACTGAAGTCATGGGTCTCGAAGGCGATACAATCATCCTTCAGGATGTCCTGAAATTCGAGATCGACGGCGAAGACGAAGACGGTCGCGTCACCGGCAAACATCGCGGGACAGGCATCGGCCGTCCACGCTTCTGGGAGCGCGCCTCCTATTACAGCCTTGAGCGAGATCTCGCCAAAGCCATCGACGCGCTGGACACCTGATCATGAGTTCGGACCTTATCTTCATTGTCGTCGGCGTTCTGGCCTTTTTGGCGGTGGCTGGCGCGGGCATCGCCCTGACAGGCGGCGCCGGGGACGCGGCCAACAAGCGCGTGCGTCAAATGAAGGAAGGGACAGCGAAGAAAAACCGCTCAAATCCCGACTCGAATACGCAGCGCCGCCGTCAGACGCAGCAAATGCTGAAAAAGCTGCGTCAGCAGGACGAAGCGCGCCGCAAATCCATCGTTCCTCAGGACATCAAGGCCAAGCTTCGTCAGGCCGGGCTCGACTTTCCGCCAGAAGCCTTCTGGATGTTCTCCGCCGTTCTTGGCATTGGCTTTGCGCTGATCACCTTCATGTCAGGTGCAGAAGGCCCGCCCCCGATCGCCGGGTTTGAGATCAAATCCCGTCCTGCCATGATCTTTGCCGCGGCGGTTGCCGGCTTCCTTGGTGTGCCGCGCTGGCTGCTGGGCATGTTGACCAAGCGGCGCTACAAAAAGCTCACGGCCCAGTTTGCCGACGCGATCGATATCATCGTGCGCGGTGTAAAATCCGGTCTGCCCCTGACAGAGTGTCTGCGCATCATCGCCCGCGAAAGCCCCGCGCCACTCGGCGCTGAGTTCCAGACCCTGACCGACAATATCCAGATGGGCACGACGGTTGAGCGCGCCCTGCAGAATTTCTACAAGCGTGTGCCGCTACCAGAGGTCAACTTCTTCGTCATTGTGCTGACGATCCAGGCCAAGTCGGGCGGTAACCTCTCCGAAGCGCTCGGCAACCTTTCCAAGGTGATCCGTGAGCGCAAGATGATGCGTGAAAAGATCAAGGCGATGTCGTCGGAAGCCAAGGCGTCCGCCGGTATTATCGCCACGCTTCCATTCGCCGTGGGCGTCATGGTGTTCCTCACAACGCCAGCCTACATCATGGAACTCTTCATTAAGCCAACCGGCCATATGATCCTGTTCATGGGCGCGGCTCTCATGTTCACAGGTGTGACGGTGATGAAGCGCATGATCAGCTTTGATATCTAGGGGGAGGGCATAATGAACTGGATTTCTAGCGTCCTCGCTGACCCCGCCGCCATTGCATCGATCCTGGCCGCCGTCGCCATGTTCGCCACCATTACCTCGGTCATGTTGCCGGTCCTTAAGGGCGACAAGCTCGAAACCCGTCTGAAGCAGGTGACCAGCCAGCGTGAAAAACTGCGCCGCGCCAGTCGCGAAGCGCTCGAGCGCAAGAGCCTCAAGCGCGAGGACAATGGCAAGATCGGCAAGATTTCCAGCAAGCTGAACCTTCAGAAAATGCTGGAAGATCCGAACGTCCAGCAAAAGCTGACGCAGGCGGGTCTGCGCGGTCCGCGTCCACTGGCGATTTTCTATTTCTGCCGCTTCATCCTGCCATTTGCCGGGGCCCTGCTGACCTTCGTCTATATCTTCCTCGTCAATGATCTGGGGCTGAACCCGCAGATGAAGATCGGCGCCGTGATCTTCGGGGCCGCCGCGGGCTTCTATGCGCCCAACCTTTACATTTCCAATCTCGCGGCCAAACGCCAGCAATCGATCATGCGTGCTTTTCCAGATGCGCTGGACATGCTGCTGATCTGCGTGGAATCCGGCATGTCGATCGAAATCGGTTTTGCAAAAGTCGGCGCAGAGATCGGGTCGGCCTCGACAGAACTGGCCGAGGAATTTCAGCTGACGACCGCTGAGCTTGCCTATCTTCAGGAACGGCGCACGGCCTATGAAAACCTCGCCAAACGCACAGGCCATGAAGGCGTGAAATCCGTCTGTATGGCGCTGATGCAGGCTGAGCGTTACGGTACGCCTCTGGGCGATGCGCTACGCGTCATGGCCAAGGAAAACCGCGACATGCGGATGGCTGATGCCGAGAAGAAGGCCGCCGCTCTTCCAGCCAAGCTGACCGTGCCAATGATCCTGTTCTTCCTGCCGGTCCTGTTCCTGGTCGTCCTCGGCCCGGCCTACATCAAGTACACCGAGATGAAGGCTGGCCAGTAGCGGGCGCGCCGCAGGACAGACCCTCAAAAATAAAGGCCTCGCCGTCTGGCGGGGCCTTTTTCGTTGATGTGTCTATTGTGGGTTTTCTCTAGTCGCCAAGCGAGCCGCGAAGCAGCGGCCGTGGGCGTGGTTTCTGTTCGGCTTTGGTTGGCGTGACCTTGGGCTGCTCAACCGCTGGCTCGCTCGCTGGCGGCTCAACGAACCGGCTCACCGGCATGGCTTCAGCGGGCTGAGCGTCGTCACGCAAGGCGCCATAGTCTCGGGCGGGGGCAATCATGGCGCGCAAAGCATCAAGGTTTGCATCGACTGTGCGTTGTGGCGCGTGCGGGTCGACCTCGCGCATTTCGTCGAACCGCCCCTGAAGCCCAAGGACCAATGCGAGGTTCTGGCGAACCCGGCTATCGGCTTGGGGAAGGCTGGCAGCCTGGCGAAGCAGGCTCTCCGACCGATCGAGATCGCCAGACAAAGCGAGGGATAGCCCGAAATTTGTCAGCGTCGAGACACGTGAGGGATCGATATCCAGCGCTTCCTGATAGGCCTTCTGCGCATCATAATGACGTTCCAGCCGGTCCATGGCGAGGCCAAAGGCGGCATGGGCAGCCGGGTCCTTCGGGTTCAAATAGCTGGCCTTGTAGAACGCTTCGGCGGCCTCATCCGGTCGGTTCTCGCTGAGCAGCGCCCGGCCCATGATCATGTGAAGCTCGGCTGACTGCGGATGCGCGGGAATTGTCTTCGACAACACTTCGATCGCGCGCTCATGGCTTCCAATCGCGCGCAGCGCCTGCGTGAAGCGGATGGTGACATCCAGCCGTGTTGGATCCTTGCGGAATTCACCTGCCCAGAAATTGGCCTGTGTCAGCGGGTCAGCATTGTCGACTTCGGCGATCTGTTCGGGCGTCGCAGGGGCCAGCTCTTCTGCCATGGCTGCCTCGATTTTTGCTTCGGCGGACAGCTCCTGGCTTGCGCCCGTGCTGGCGCAGGCCGATACAATCAAAAGCGCCGTCAATGAGACGGCAGGCAGGCAGGTTTTGGCTCTGGACATAAGGTCAGCTCCGGTAGGTGATTCAGCCAGCACCTTGCCGTGGCAAGCATCAAGGATCAGTTAACAGGAAAGCCCTGCCGCTTAACCAATTGCACTACAGAGGACCCCGCCGCCCATGTACAAAGCCTTCACCGCCAGCGCCGACACTCCGGCTCGCCTTCATTTCTTCCGTCCAGCTGACTGGGAAGAGGCGGGCGACAGCTTGCAAGGTCCCGTCCTGGCGCAGGCCAAGGCGACCGCCTTCGAAGGCGCATCAGGCGAGATGGCGATTGTCGCGGGCGAGGACGGCGCGATTACCGATGTCCTCTTTGGTCTCGGCTCGGCGCAGGACGCGCTCGCGGTTGCTGCGCTCTCTGCAAAGCTGCCGGAAGGCGACTATGAAGTTGCGCGCGATGCTGGCCTTTCGCTAGCCCATATCGCGGCCGGCTGGGCCGATGGCGCTTACAGGTTTGACCGTTACCTCAAAAAGAAGGCCACCCCTCCGCGCCTGGTCATCGGCGATGGCGACGATGCGGCTGCCCTGGACCGCGAAGCAGAGGCCGTCGCGCTTCTGCGGGATCTGGTCAACACGCCGGCGCAACATATGGGGCCTGCCGGTATCGAAACGGCCGTGCGCACGCTCGCCGAGGATCATGGCGCTGATCTCAGCGTCATCACGGGCGACGACCTCTTGAAGGCAAACTATCCGATGGTCCATGCGGTCGGCCGCGCGGCGCCCGAAGCGCCCCGCTTCATAGAGCTGTCATGGGGCAATGAAGATCACCCTGAGCTCGCCCTGGTCGGGAAGGGCGTCGCTTTCGATACAGGCGGCCTCAACCTCAAAACCGGTAGTGGCATGAAGCTGATGAAAAAGGATATGGGCGGCTCCGCCCACGTCATCGCGCTTGCAAAGCTGGTGATGAGTTCGAAACTGCCCGTCCGTCTCAAGCTCTATGTGCCAGCGGTCGAAAACTCGATTGGCCGAGATGCCTTCCGCCCTAGCGACATCCTTTCGACCCGCAAGGGCCTCACCGTCGAGATCGATAATACCGACGCCGAAGGCCGCCTCATCCTCGGCGACGCCCTGACACGCGCCAGCGAGAGCGACCCGGACCTGCTCATCGATTTTGCAACCCTTACCGGTGCGGCCCGCGTCGCGCTCGGACCTGATCTTGCCCCGTTCTATACCGATGACGGCGATCTTGCTGACGCGATCTGGGCGGCCGGCACCGTCTCAGGGGACCCGGTCTGGCGCATGCCGCTCTGGGATCCGTACAAATCCATGCTGAGCAGCTCCATCGCCGATATCCAGAATTCTGGCGGCGGCGGTATGGCTGGGTCGATCACAGCCGCTGTCTTCCTCAAGCAGTTCGTTGATGCGCGCCGTTGGGTTCACCTTGACGTCTGGGCCTGGCGGAAAAGCAAATATGGACGCCCTGAAGGCGCCGCCGCGTGCGGACTTCGTTCGATCTGGACGATGGTTCGGACACGATATGCCTGATGGGGCCTGAAAACAGGCACGTTTTTACGTGTGGCTTGCGTGATGTCGAATTTCCTGCTTTTTAGCGAAAATCGATATCACAGGAGTCCTCCCATATGCGTGTCAGCCTGACAGCCCTTGCCTTCGTCCTCGCCGCCTGCGGCCAGCAAACCCCCACAGAACCGGCCAATCAGCCAGCGCAGGAAACTGCGACTGTAGAAATCACCGAAGCCGACATGCAGGCTGAAACAGCCCGCCTGAACGAATGGTTCGACGAGAAGTATGAAGAGCAGCTGATGAGAAGCCCGATCGGGCTGACCTTCATCGGTCGCAAGGAACGCTATGGCGAGATCGACGACATGTCGAAGGAAGCCGCCGAAGCAGACCTCGCCTGGAAGGCAGAAACCGTCGAGGAGATGAAGGCGAACTTCGACTATGACAAGCTGACGCCGGAAGCCAAGAACTCCTGGGACATCTGGGAATACCAGTATGATCTCCAGAAAGAGGGCATGCAGTATTTCTACAACGGTTACACCTTTGACCAGATGAACGGCCCTCAGGCTTTCATCGCGACCTTCCTCATCCAGTTCCACCGCGTCGATACGCTTGAGGACATGGAAGCCTACATTTCCCGTATCAAGGAAGCGGGCCGGGCCGGGGGTCAGCTGCTTGAGCACGCCAAGACGGCCGCTGAAAAGGGCGTCCAGACGCCTGATTTCGCGCTCGAAGGCGTAATCGACCAGTCGAAGAAGATCATCACAGGCGCGCCATTCACAGAGGGTGAGCCATCAGACATCTGGGCCGACATCAATTCCGAAGTCACCAAGCTGAAAGATGCCGGCACCATTGATGACGCTCAGGCCGAAAAACTGCTCGCCGACGCTGAGACCGCGCTCATCGAAGACTTCGAGCCCGGCTATCAGAACATCATCGACTGGGCCGAGGCCGAGCTGCCAAACGCACCGTCCAACCCGACCGGTGTCGGCACGACGCAGCCAAACGGTCAGGCCTATTACAACTACCGCCTCAAGGCCTCCACCACGACGGACCTGACAGCCGACGAAATCCACCAGATCGGCCTCGATGAAGTTGATCGTCTCCACGGCGAAATGGAAGCCATCAAGGAAGAGTACGGCTTTGACGGCACGCTGCAGGAGTTCTTTGTCTTCCTGCGTGACAGCAAGGACAATCGCGACCTCTATTACGAGAACACCGATGCAGGCGCTGACGCCTATATCGCCGATGCAACGGCCGCGATCGACAATATCAAGACCCTGCTGCCTGACTATTTCGGCATCCTTCCGAAAGCCGATCTTCAGGTGAAGCGCGTTGAGCCTTTCCGTGAGCAGGATGGCGCCGCCCAGCACTACTATCCTGGTACGCCGGATGGCTCGCGCCCGGGCATCTATTACGCGCACCTCTCCGACATGGAATCCATGCCGAAGCGTGAGCTTGAAGTGATCGCCTATCATGAGGGCCTTCCGGGCCACCACATGCAGATCTCGATCGCGCAGGAGCTGCAGGACATCCCGCAATTCCGCACCCAGGCTGGCTTCACCGCCTATACCGAAGGGTGGGGTCTCTATTCAGAGGCGCTCGCCAAGGAAATGCCGGGGACCTATGACAACCCGATGTCGGAATTCGGCCGTCTCGGCTCAGAGATCTGGCGCGCCATCCGTCTGGTTGTCGATACCGGCCTTCACTCCAAGGGCTGGACTGAAGAAGAGGCGTTCAACTACTTCATCGAGAATGCGGCGATCACCGAACAACAGGCCCGCTCTGAAATCCAGCGTTACCTCGTGATGCCGGGTCAGGCGACCGCCTACAAGATCGGCATGTTGAAGATCCAGGGCCTCCGCGAGAAAGCCGAAACAGAGCTTGGCGACAAGTTCGACATCCGCGCCTTCCATGACACGATCCTTGGCGGCGGCGCGCTGCCACTGACGATCCTGGAACGCCGTGTCGACCAGTGGATCTCCGACGTTCAGAATGGCGTCGTAACCGCAGCGCCGGCCACTGAAACCGCGCCGGTCGTCGAAGAAGAGACGACTGAGACAGAAGTCACCATCGAAGAGTAAGGCTTAACGCCAACTCAGACCGAATAGGCCCCGAGGCGAAAGCTTCGGGGCCTTTCTTTTGTTCGATGCAGAGCAAGCGATACGGACACATTCCGTTATCGCGGCATCCTTCAGGGGCTAAACCGCCTCACGCTCACTCAACTCTCCGGCTTTCATCGCTTCGGTGATGTGGTCGGCGAGCAGCTTGGCCTTGCCTTTCAGCTTGCCGCCAGACCAGACGCAATGCAGGGGCAGGGCGTCGGCTTCCCAGTCGGGGAAGAGCCGCACCAGCGTGCCTTCGCGCACTTTCTCGCAGACAAGCCAGTCCGGCGCGAGGATATAGCCAAGGCCATCCTGCGCGCCCTGTATCAGCATGTCGCCGGATGAGGCGCGGAACCGTCCATCAACGCGCAGCTCTACGCGTTGGCCGGTGCCCGAATGCGTCAGCGCCCAGATTTGCGTGCCGGTCTTGTGGCGAAGATGCAGCGCCTCTTTCGGGTTGAGCTCGCCGGGATTGTCCAGTCCGGCCACCTGCTCGGCATACCCGACAGACGCCCAGAGTCGGCGCTGGCTAAGCGCAATACGTTTCGCCATCAGGCTGGAGTCCGAAAGGTCCCCCAGACGGAAGGCAAGGTCGATACCCTCCTGCACAATGTCCGTATACGTATCATCTGAAATCACATCCAGCGACACGTCCGGATACTGGCGCATGAAGCTCGCCAGCGCGGGTGCGATTACCATGCGGGACAGAGAGTGCGGCACCGTTATCCGCAGTTGGCCAACCGCCTCCTGGTCGAGGCCGCGTACTTCGGCTTCAGCGGCTTCAAAGTCCTGCAGGATCACCTTCGCGCGGGCATAGAATTTCTCGCCGGCTTCAGTCAGGCTGAGCGCCCGCGTGGTGCGCAGGAAAAGGTCTGCGCCAAGCTGCGCCTCAAGGTCCTGTATCCGCCGCGAAACGGTCGGTTGGCCGACATTGAGGTCAGCCGCCGCTTTGGAAAAGCTACCCGTGTCGGCCACCCTCAGGAATAGCCGCATTGCATCCAGCCGGTCCATCGCCTCATCTCCCTCAAAACCCTTCCATCCCAATATAGGCAGTAATCTGCGCCCCGCGACCCTCTCGCGCTGTTCAGGCGCGCCTCACCTCTTTGTGAGGGCGATTGCGCGCCTGTCATTCGCCTTCGGGGCTCGGCTGGCCTGACGTCGCGGGGGATTTCAAAACAGACGTCGGACCCATGCCATGACCCGTCTCAAGACCTGGCCGGCGCACATCATCGCCGTGATCATCTCGCTCGTCCCGGCCCGTCAGGCTGGGTCCTCACGCTTTTTCAGCGATGATCGGAACGTTCAGCCCGTTCGCCCGCTTGATTCAGTGATCCCTCTGGTCCGCCAAACAGGACCGGAGGGTTATTTTTAACAAAAGGGGCACCCCAATGGATCTTTTCCGCATCATCATCGCCATCCTGCTTCCGCCTGTTGGCGTTTTCCTGCAGGTCGGCTTCGGCCTTCAGTTCTGGATCAACATCGTTCTGACGATCCTCGGCTATATTCCAGGCATCATCCACGCCGTCTGGATCATCGCCCGCAACTAGGCCCTCCTGTCCTGCATCTCACATCGGGCGCACGCGGTTGTGATGGCCGCTCACCCGGTCATGAGATGCAACAAAGCTGCGGCATTGCTAGATTAGCTGTCTCACAACAGGAGACACGTCATGTCCGACAGTCCTTTCCGATCGAAGCCAGACCTGGTGCCCCGCACCGCGGCCCGGGGCATTTTCGCCGCGCTCGCATTGGGCGCGCTAAGCCTGTCTGTCGTCGCCCCGGCGCATGCCGATAAAGCGCCAGTCTATACCGGCTTTGCCTCCAACACCGCCGTCCAGGGCCATGACCCTGTGGCCTATTTTACCGACGGCAAACCGGTGAAAGGCAGCAAGGCATTCAGCACGGAGTATATGGGCGCGGAATTCCGTTTCGCCTCAGCTGAGAACCTCGCCACCTTCAAGGCAGACCCCGAAAAATACGCGCCGCAATACGGCGGCTACTGCGCCTGGGCCGTGGCTCAAGGCAGCACCGCAAAAGGCGATGCCGACCATTGGTCAATTGTCGATGGGAAGCTCTATCTCAACTACAATAAAAAAATTCAGAATGAGTGGGAACAAAACAAAGCTGAGTTCATTGATCAAGCGAACACCAACTGGCCGGTCGTCCTGAAATAGCAAGGCAATTCCCTCCTCCCCCTCACCCCGCCTTATTATTCCAGACCGGCTTGAAGACCCTGCACTCCCCCCTCAGTGCAGGGTCTTTTTACGTCTGGTGATCAGGTTTTCTGGCAGGACAGTTTGGGGTTCAGGCGAAGCGGCGCCCTAGCTGCCATCAGGCCGCTCGGCCCATTCCTTCAGGATGTGATGGGCCACCGCAAAGCTCATCGGCGCCATGATCTCCGGGTGCTTTCCGGCCAGCACGTCGCGCGCTTCAGCCCGTGTGATCCAGCGCGCCGCTTCCAGCTCAGTCTCATCAATCGTTATCTCGTCGCTTTCGGCGGGCAGCAGCATCCCGATCATCAGAGAGGATGGAAACGGCCAGGGCTGACAGAACAGATACTCGGCCTTGTCCGCGCGGCAGATGACACCTGATTCCTCATGGATCTCACGCGCCGCGCCTTGTTCCAGCGTCTCGCCCGGCTCGATAAAGCCCGCCAGACAGCTCCACATGCCCGCTGGCCAGAAAGACTGACGCCCCAACAGGCATTTGTCGCCCCGCGTTGCCAGCATGATGGCGACCGGGTCGGTGCGCGGAAAATGCTGGGTCTCACATGATGGGCAAACCCGCTTCCAGCCAGCTTCCTGCATCTCGCTTTCGGTGCCGCACTTGGCGCAGAACCGATGCGACTTGTGCCACTCAAAGATCGAGCGCGCCGTCGAGGCGAGGTTCAGCTCCAGCTCGGACATGCGCGACATCGCCATCCGGAAATCGGCAAACTCGCCAAGGCCCGCAATTAGCGAAGTTTCAAGATCGAACCCGTCGCCGACATCAATCGCGAAAACCGGTGTGCCGTTCTTGTCGAGGCCCATGAACAGGCGCCGCGCATCCGGCGCCGCCTTCGCCGCCTCCGGCCCCAGCCAGACAAGGCCGCCCTTCGCCGTAATCAGCGGCAAACCCTTCTGAACCACCAGGATCAGCACATCGTCGCGTTGATAGGCAGCCGATAGCCATGCCTCATCGCTACGGTGATGGCCCGCCCGGTCAATCGGACGTGAGCCGAGGGGGATAAATTCGGAATTATTATTGTGACTCGTCATGTCACCAGACCTAGCAGCATGACGCCCCTTGTCACCCCGCTTTCGATTCGCGATATACCCCTCAGGAGGCTGGCGGTGGACGAAGTCCTCGCTAACCGGGTCAGGTCGGGAACGAAGCAGCCCTAACGAGTTTCGCTTCGGGTCACTGTCCAGTCTCCGCTTCTTCATTAAATTTGAGGCCGCTGGAAACTTGGGTTTGGAAGCCAAGCCCAGCGGCGCTTGCTGTCCGGCATAGCCGGCTAAGACGATCCCGGTTGGAATGGAATCGAATTTCGCTTGGGTAGGGTCCACAGTCCAGACTGGTCGTCGCAAACAAGATGACCTTCGTTTTTCAGTCTCGTGAGATGGCTGCGCAAAGTGCGTTCATTTCTGCGGTCGTTTAGGCTCTTGCTCAAAAACCTCAGAATTTCCTTTGTTTGTTTTGGGCGTCCGTGTGCAAGAAGCTCGATGACCGAGCGCAATGTCGCGAACTTACCGGCATTTTTCGCCGTGATGAGTTCCCGCTGATTTCGATCATTCAGAAGCTTTGTGTCTCTGCTCAATTCAGACAGAAAGCGCTTGTATCTCTGCAATTCAGAGATTTGCCTGTCCACCTCGGCGATCTTTTGTCGATAGTACTTTGCATCGTTCATGAGTTGGACGTTACAGACTAACGCGGTGCGTCCATAGGGCTAATAATCCTAAGTAAATACAGACTTGTAAAAACAGAATAAATGTGGCAAACGCATAGCGTTTGAACTTTCCGCGTTAAAAATGCTGAATTGTGATTTCTTGGTCGACATGGCGGACCTCGCAATTCGGCCATAGTCAGCAAACGCCCGGCCGGTCTCAGACGGTCAAGGCTGTCGCAGGCGCCGCGTTCTTCGACGGGCTCAGGATTAGGCCATGAGGGGCTGAAACGGGGCGATCACTTTTCCACCCCACACACCTCAAAGCCCAACATCCGCAGACACCTGCGCAGGCAGGTGTCCATGGCTTTACATCTGTGGCTTCACCCGATCGGTAGCACTATGGATACCTGCCTCCGCAGGTATCTGCGGCCGCCCCGCACGTCTGCACACAAACCCCGATCTCCCCCGCGCAGGCGGGGGCCTCAGGCAGTCGATATGCGGCGCCCGTCTCACACGATCCCCGCCTACGCGGGGGTGAGCGGACGAGAGATGCGCGTTACATTTCAACCCCAAACCCCATCATTGCGTCGCCGCAACAGGGTCCAGCTTGAAGAGCCGGCAGAGCGGGTGTTCGGCCCCGTCATAGAAATAGTCAGACCCTGTCCACCCGGTCTGGAGCGGGCCGGCGCAAACCGGATGGTCCAGAAAACTCGGATCGTCTTCGCTGCCGCCATTGGCTTGCCAGGCCGCCACGAGGCTCGGAAACTCAAGGTCGAACTTTTCATGCTCGGCCCAGTAATACCTAGATTTGAAAACCAGCGGCGCGGCGTCCGTCCCATAGGACGCATAGAGCCGCGAGAGATCTTCGGCATGCGCGTCGCAATCGCGCTTCTCCGCCGCGTCGAGGGCGGATGTATCGGGCGTGTTCCAATACTCGAAACATGGCTCTGCCGGTTTGTAATCCGGGTTCTGCTGCCAGCCGAGCCGCGCAAAGGTTTGCTGGGGCCCGAGCTCTTCAATCAGCGCCCGTGCCGCCTCATCAGCGGTCAGTCCCGCCGTCTCACTCGCCTTTTGGGACACCGGTGACAGCCCGCATGCCGAGAGGCAGCAGGCCATCACCAGAGCAGAAATGCGTGCCCCCAAGCGTCTAGCCTCGTTCGCTCGGTGGGCGCACTTTCACAGGTGGCAGATTGCCGGGAATGCCATCAGGGCGGGCCGCTGCCAGCATGCGCTGATAGGCCGGCCGCGCTTCAACGCGCGTCTTCCATTCAGCGATCTTCGGGAATTTCGCTTCATCGACGAGGTTCAGCTTGGTCGCGACGTTCAGCGGGAACCACATCATGATGTCGGCGGATGAGAAATCTGCACCGCCAAAATAGTCGTGGTCCTTCAGATAGTTCTCCGAGTACTGGACGACCGCCTCACTATCGACCATGCGCGAACGTGCTTCTGGCGGGTTCGTGCGCCAGGCGCGGTAATCGCTGAACAGGCGCGCGGCCAGTGAACCTTCGGCATAGTGCAGCCACATCAGATGCTTTGCATAGTCAGGGCTTGCGATATCCGGGGTTAGTTCGCCCGGCGCATAGCGGTTGATGATCGTCTCGATGATCGCGCCGCTCTCGACAAGGATTTCATCGCCCAGCGTCACGGTCGGCACTTGCGGCATCTCATGGCCAAGCGCGCGAACCTTCGCCATCGAAGCTCCAAGATCGCCGCGCACATATTCGAGCTTGTACGGCATCTCCAGCTCTTCCATCAGCCAGACAATCCGCTCCGAGCGGCGCCCTTCAAGGTGATAGATTGTCAGTTCAGGCATCTCCATCGCCTCAGTCATGACTATGCTCTCTGTGCTGGTTGTGACGGGTGTGGCGGCGCAAGCGCTCGCCATGGCGAGCCCAAGGCCCGCTATCATCATACGCTTCATTCTGGTGTTCCTCCGGTTTTTATATATATCGCTGGGCCCGGTCGATCCGGCCAGCCTGTCTTGGCGTCAGGCCTCGTAGCGAGGCACTTGTTTGAGGTCGCTCATCCGCACACCGCGGTCATAGGCGGCGCGGCCGGTGACGAAGCTTTCCTCCGGCGCATCAGTTGGCGTGAGGCCCGAAGCCTCGAAGGCGGTGCGGATCTCGGCGCGGGCCTCAGGCGTCAGCACGGGCACATGGTCGGCCTCGCTGGCTGGGGGCAGGAGCAGGCCGCCATTGCCGCCGCCGAGCCAGGAATAATACTTGTTATGCTGCCAGGGGTGGGCGCCTGCGCGGATCACTTCTGACTGTAGCTGGAAGAAGGCGTCATGCACCGGCTGGATCGCGATGGCCGCTTCATTGGCCGCCTCGACATCACCGGCCGCCGTGGCCGCGAGCAGCTGATTGCCGAGCTGATTGTCCGGCGTCTGCACCGCCTCGCCATTCCACTGGCCGGACCATTGCATGTGATAGTGGCGCGCCAGCAGCGGCACGAAATCAAGGTTCACTGGCGCAACCAGCAGCCGGTCAGCCACCGCATCGCAAAGCTGCATCGTCGATGTCAGCGAGATCGGCTGGGACACTTTCAGCGCGACGACATTTGGCAGGTCCGCAATCCGGTCATAGACGTCCAGCGGCTGTCCGGCCGGCCCAAGGTGCGGGAAAGCGCGGCCTTCATTCAGCGCGGCATAGAGGATCACCGGAAGCTCGGTTGCCTCGATCCGTTTGCGCATTTCATCATAAAGCTCGTCAGCCGAAATGTCGGGCCGGTAGCGCGCGGCGAGCAGCACCGCATCGACGCCAAATTTCTCCTGCTGGCGCAGCAGCGCAATGTCCTGCTCGGCCTTGTTCGTAAACATGATGCCATGGATTGGCAGACGACCCGCGGATTCCTCGATCAGCGTGCGATAATAGGGTTCCCATTGCGGGTTGCCGGGCGGGGTCCAGTTGACCATCGGCATGGTGCCGCAAAAGCTGAGATCGATCGCGTGGCGGACATCATGGCGAAGGCCGTCCTCGTCCAGGGTTTCAAGATCGGGCTGAAAGCTTGGCAGGAAGAGGTTGGCGAGCCCGCGAAGGTGCGTTGCTGCCCATTCGCGCTGCGGCGAGGAAAGGCTTGGCGCTTTTGGCGCGGATTGGGCAGGGGTAGCGGCAGGTTCGCTGTGCGCATGTGCGCTCGCGGCCATCAGGGGCGCGGCGCTCGCGACGGAGGCGAGTTGCATGAGGCGGCGCCGACTGAGTGCGGCGGGTCCGCTTTGGGCCTGTCCGGTCGTCTGCGCATCCTGATTCATGTCTCGCACCTCATTTGTGGAATTGGTGCGATTGTCATCAAGCATGCGAGGCAAATTTGCAAGCGTGGAGAGGGGGAGGCTTGTTCTGCCAAGGGTTGAGCGTTTCGGGTCAAAATCGTCGTCGCACCGCCCAGAAAAACCCTGCTACGACACCCTCTATAGAGAACACCGCTACGACACCGTGATTCAGGCCATTTTCTTTAGAAAATTCGCGGCCGTCTTGAGATGGTTTTCCCGTTTTTCCTCGTCCATTTTTTCGGCCATCGACACCATCATCGCCCAGCGGGCATTGCCGGAAAGTTTTTCCCGGTTCTGCCAGATCCAGCGCCAGTAGAGCCCATCCCAGATATCGCACCATTCGCCTTTAGGGTGATTTCCCATCTTGCGGACATAGGCAGAGCCAGAGAAGTAGGGCTTTGTCGTGATGCGCCCACCATCGGCGTTCTGGCTCATCGCATAGGCATTCGTCACCATCACCCAGTCATAACTATCGGCGAACATTTCCATAAACCATAGATATATGTCATCCGGGTCGATCTCGCAGATGAACATGAACCCGCCAAGCACCATCAGCCGCTCGATATGGTGGCAATATCCGGTATCGAGGACACGTTTTATCGTGTCGTCTATGGGCGCAATCCCGGTCTCGCCCGTCCAGAAGCTTTTGGGCAAAGCCCGTGTGTGGCCCCAATGGTTCGTGGTGCGCATATCCACACCAAGATCCTCATAAGTTGCCCGCATAAATTCGCGCCAGCCGATGATCTGGCGGATGAAGCCTTCAACTGAATTCAGCGGTATGTCCTTGTTTTCTATGAAGGCCTGCGCGGCATCTATGACCAGCTTCGGGGTCAGCAGGCCGATATTCAGCATCGGCGTGATCGCCGAATGCCACAACAGACTTTCCCCCTCCAGAAGGGCGTCTTCGTAAGGCCCGAAAAGCTCAAACCGCTCGCGCAGAAACTGCCCGAGCCAGCTCTCCGCAGCCTCATGACTCGTTGGCCAATAAAGGTTTTTTAGGGAGCCATAATTGTCCGGGAAATCAGCCTCAACCGATCTGCGGGCCTCTTCCTCGATTTCATCAGGCCCAATGGGGCGAAGCTGCGGGACGCTATCTCTCAGTTTCTTGGGGACTTTCTTGCGATTGTCCTCATCAAAGCTCCATTGGCCGCCAACCGGGTTTTCCCCGTCCATCATCACGTCCAGCTGCCGGCGCTGGCGTTTGTAAAATTCTGCCATGAACCAGGACTTATTGTCTTCCCGCCAGGCCTTGTTCTCGCCCGGCGTGTTGAGAAACATGGGCGTATTGAGGAGCGTCAACGTCAGGCCATTGTCTTCGCAGTATTTTTTAAGGCGCCTTTCAAGGATAAAATCGACAGGATCACAGCAGATGATCTCCTTGGCGCCATCTTTCGCGAGCCGCTCAATCGTCGGGCGCAGCAGTGCCTCCCCCTTCTGGTAGCGAACAAGCTCAACCTCCGGCTTGAGCGGCTCCAGCTTTTTCATATACCGCGCCATGCTCGCCCGGTGCAGCCAAAGTTTCTGCTTGTGGAAGCGCATCGGGTACTGCCGATCGCCAAAGAACAGATTGTCCTCAATCAGCACGATCCGGTCAGGTCGCTTGTCGAGACCGGGATGGTGATCGAACAACTGGTGCGGGAAGATGATCAGCGTCTTGGTCATAACAGGATGAGCTAGGGCCGCCGCGCCCACAGGCAAAGACTGCAAAACCGCGTGCGGGCCATTGCGGAGCCCCCCGAGTCCCTGCCATTAATAAATTCGCAATGACTGACGAGACCAGCCCCCCCGAAGAAACCGAGCGCGATGACGCCACCTTCTCTATGTTCGGAGAAGAAGAAATGGCCGCGCCCGATGCAAAGGCGTCCTATCAGGTCCTCGCCCGCAAATACCGCCCGAAACTTTTCTCTGATCTGATTGGCCAGGAAGCGATGGTGCGCACACTGCGCAATGCGTTTGAGCTGAACCGTATCGCTCATGCATTCATGCTGACCGGCGTGCGCGGTGTCGGCAAGACGACCACGGCCCGCCTTCTTGCGCGCGCCTTCAATTATGAGGGTGACCATCCCGGCCCGAGCCTCAAGCTCGACCCGCCAGGAGAGCATTGCAAGGCGATCATGGAAAGCCGGCACCCCGATGTGCTGGAGCTCGATGCAGCCTCTCGTACGGGCGTTGCGGATATGCGGGACCTGCTCGACGGGGTGCGCTATTCGCCCCAGTCGGCCCGCTACAAAGTCTACATCATCGACGAAGTGCACATGCTGTCGACCGCATCCTTCAATGCGTTGCTGAAAACGCTGGAAGAGCCGCCGCCGCATGTGAAGTTTATCTTCGCCACCACGGAAATCCGCAAAGTGCCGGTGACAGTGCTGTCGCGCTGTCAGCGCTTTGACCTGAAGCGGCTCGACACGGCGGAGCTGGCCGGACACCTCGCCCGTATTGCCGGACGTGAGGGCGCCAACATCTCAGAAGAAGGCATCACGCTGATTGCCCGCGCCGCTGAAGGCTCAGTGCGCGATGGGCTGTCCATTCTCGATCAGGCGATTGTGCAGGGCCTTGATGGCGGCGAGATCTCCGGAGAGGGCATCCGCGACATGCTCGGCCTTGGTGACCGGCTACGCCTGCTGGATGCGTTCGAATACGCTGTCACGGGCAAGGCGCGTGAAGCGGTCAATGAGATCACCGAGCAGGTCCAGATTGGCGCAGATCCGCTGGTGCTGATGAAGGATCTGCTAGAGATTGCCGCCGATGTCGCCACGGTTCAGGCGATGGGGGATAATTACACGCTGCCGGGCCCGGCCGACTGGACCAAGCGTACGCGCCAGATCGCCGAAAGCATTTCGCCGGCACAGGCGCAGCGCAACTGGCAAATCCTGCTCTCAGGCTATCGTGACACCCAAAGCGCGCCCGAAGGTGACGTCGCGCTGCGTATGGTGATGCTGCGCCTGGTGTCGGCGGCGGGTCTGCCTTCGCCAGAGGACGCAGCCAGAATGATTGCGGGCGGTGGCGGCCCATCTAATCAGCAGGGCAGGGGCGGCAAGTCTGACCCGAATGTCGTGCCGGTCGGCGGCGAGCCGAGCGCGCGTCTTTCGAAGTTCGAGGATGTGCTGGACCTGCTGGAGAAAGAGCGTGAACCGCGCCTCTGGGGCGAGGCGAAATCCTATATCCGTCCAGCCCTGTTCGCTGAAGGTACCATCAGCTGCGACCTGAAAGACGGCGCCCCTGTCGACCTGCTGCGCCGCCTCACAGACTTCCTGGAAATCTCGACAGGCCATGAATGGGACGTGCAGCGCGCGCGCACCAGCCGCGAGACGATCAATGAGCGCGAGGAACGTGTAAAGGCCGAGCGCATTGAAGCTGTGAAGGCGCACCCTGATATTAAGGCAGCGCTCGCCGCCATAGACGGACTGGAAGTTATTGACGTAACGGTCGCACCAGCCCTTGAACAGAGCCCCGCCGGGGACAATGTGGTGCCTTTGCGCGTCGCAAATCAGAAGAAAGGGTAGTCCCAATGGGGATGAAGGATCTCTCAAAGATCATGCAGCAGGCCCAGCAGATGCAGGCCAAGATGCAGGAAGCACAGGAAAAGGTCGAAGCCACCGAAGCTGACGGCATTGCCGGGGCCGGACTGGTGAAAGTGCGCCTGAAGGGCAAGGGCGAGATGATCGGCCTTGAAATCGATCCGTCCCTGCTCGAAGATGATGCCGAAATCATCGAGGACCTTGTGAAGGCGGCCCATTCGGATGCCCGCAAGCGCCTTGAAGAGGCGATGGAAAAGGCGATGAAGGAAGCGACCTCCGGCATGAGCGGCATGATGCCCGGCTTCAAGATGCCGTTTTAGGCTGCCCGCCTCATGAGCCAGAAAAGCGCCGGCCCTGAAATTCTGAAAATGATCGAATTGATCGGGAAGCTTCCCGGTCTTGGGCCGCGCTCTGCGCGCCGCGCCGCGCTCCATTTGCTAAAGCGCAAGGACCAGCTGCTTCTCCCGCTCGCCGAAGCCTTGGCCGAAGCTGGCAACCGGATCGAGCGGTGCAATATTTGCGGCAATTTCGATACGCTACAGCCCTGCGCGGTTTGCCAGTCGCCCGGTCGCGATGACAGTGTCATCTGCGTCGTTGAGGATGTGCCCGATCTCTGGGCGCTGGAACGGGCAAGCGCGTTTCGCGGGCGCTACCATGTGCTTGGCGGCGTGCTGTCACCGCTGGACGGGATTGAGCCTGAAGACCTGACAATTGGCATGCTGGTCGACAGGCTTAAAGGGGGCGAGGTCAAGGAAGTGATCTTTGCATTGAGCGCCACGCTCGATGGGCAGATCACGGTCGATTATGTGCGTGACCAGCTTGAAGGCATCGACGTGCAGACCACCCGGCTTGCGCAGGGCGTTCCGCATGGCGGTGAGCTGGACCATCTCGATGAAGGTACGCTCGCTGCCGCCATGCGCTCCCGGCGTTAGACCTCCGGCCTCTGACGGCCTCGCCCTTCGACTTCGCTCAGGATGAGGCCTTCCGAGAGCTTTCATTCAAGCGCTCATCTTCAATGTGGTTCGGCAAGCGCTTTGTTGAGAAACGGGGCGACCGAGGCGCAATCTACTCTACAGCCCGCTCTTTCGCCCGCTTCCAGGCCGGGCGCTGCATGTTCCTTTCAAGATAGGCTTTGAGATGTTCGTAAGGGGCAAGCTCGCCCAGACGCTCGGCCATATTCCCGATATAGCTGACGCCAATGTCCGGCGCCTGAAACTTATCGCCTAGGATGAATTCGCGGTCGGCCAGTCTGTCATTCAGGATGCCGAGGTGTAGCGGCACTTCACCTGCCGCAAACGCGCTGAACACGGCCGATGGAGTGTCACCTTCGCGGGCGAGCAGCATCTTGAGGAAAAGCGGCAGGAAGGCTGACCCTTCAGGATAGTGTAGCCAGCGCAGATATTCAGCGTGAGCCGCATAATCTGTACGGGCTGGCGCGAATTTGCCATCAGTATCGTAGCGATCCACGAGATAGGCCGCAATCGCACCGGATTCGGTGAGCATGATGTCGCCATCCTCGAGGGTAGGTGACTTGCCGAGCGGCGTTGCCTTCTTGATATCATCCTGTGAGCGGAAGGTTTCCGGATGGCGGTGATAGACCTTCAGCTCGTAGTCCAGCTCCATCTCTTCCAATAGCCAGACCGTAAAGATCGAGCGCCCGACGCGCAGGTGGTGAAGCGTAATCATTGTGTTTCCTCCGAGGCCGTTTCGTCGGCTCTATTGTTTTGTGACGCGGTAAATCACGCCATCGGCATTTGCGGTCGCGACAAAGAGCTCGCCGTCTGGCCCCATGGCGACATCGCGGAATGGGATTTTGAGATCGGCCATCAGGTCTGTGGTTCCGAGGACTTGCCCGGCTTCATCAAGGTCGACATGGACGATCTTCTGGCCTTTGGGGCCGTTCATCGCGCCAATGAGGAGATCACCAGACCAGTCGCTGAATTCATCGCCGGAGACCAGCGCCATACCGGATGGGGCGATGGAGGGGACCCATTTCGTAACGGGCTGTTCCATACCGGGTGCGCTAGTCTCCTCGGTGATGATCGTGCCGTCATAATTGACGCCATAGGTGATGGCCGGCCAGCCATAATTATTGCCCGGCTCGATGATGTTGAGTTCATCGCCGCCTTTGGGGCCATGTTCATGTGCCCAGAGAATGCCGCGGGCCTCATCCCAGACAAGGCCCTGCACATTGCGGTGGCCATAGGTCCAGACAGCTGGCGCACCGTCGGAGCCATCGGCGAACGGGTTGTCTTCTGGTGTAGAGCCATCGCTGTTAATACGGGCGATGGTGCCGTGATAATTCATCGGGTTCTGGGCTTCGTCCATATAGCGGAAGCCTTCACCCATACTCACGATGAGGGTGCCATCATCGATAAAGACGAGACGGCCGCCAAAATGGTGCGAGGTTTCGCGCGGCGTGCCGGAGAAGATTTCCTGAACCTCGGTCAGTTGCGAGGCGTCTTCTGACAGAGTGCCGGAAATGACGGTTGTCGTATTCTGTTCCGGCGTGCCCTTCGCGAAGGAGAGATAGAGCCGTCGATTGGAGGCAAAATCGGGATCGAGTGCCATGCCGAAATAGCCGCCCTGGCCGTTGACCAGCGTGTCAGGTGTTCCGGCGACGGGCGAAGGCAGCAATTGGCCATCACGAATGATGCGGATCTGGCCGCCACGTTCGGTTACCAGCATATCGCCGCTCGGCAGGAATATCATGTCCCATGGAAAGTCCAGCCCCTCTGCGACAGGGGTCAGCTGAAAACCATCCTTGCTGACGAGCACATTCTCGGCGGTTTCGGCAGCCGCATCCTGGGTGTCAGCGGCTTGCGATCCATTCGACTTATCGGCGGCGGGTTCATCGGTGGCGCCTGAGCAGGCGACCGTGAGCGCGAGAAGGGAGGCGAGGGCGATCGCGTGTCTCATGTGAACTCCTGTAAGATAATCGCTGACTGTAATGATAATAGTAGATGGCGCAAACGTGTGTGGCGGCCAAAGAAAAAGGGCGGCCCGCGAAGGCCGCCCCGTTCCAGTCGTTATCCTGGTGGTTACCAGCGCTTGGTGACCGAGACGCCGTAAAGGGCAGGCTCGTTCAGGAACACGTTGGAGAACAGGCCTGACGAGTCATCGGTCAGGTAAGACCCGGTGATGACTTCCTCATCCGTGATGTTCTTGCCGAAGATCTCGAATTCGAGGCCGTTATCATTGTTGATGAACTGAATGGACAGGTTGAGGTTGTCCCAGCTCTCCAGCTCGTCGCGGCCCGTGTTCCAGACGCGGCTGAAAGCGTCGGCCTGGTAGTAGTAGTCGCCACGTAGACGCATGTCCCAGCTGCCGCCGCCAAGGGCTTCGAACGTGTACTCTGCGCCAATGTTCAGCGTGGTGTCAGGCGTGCCTGGCAGGTTGTTGCCATCCAGGTCCTTCGCATCGCCCTCGAATGGTGTGAGACCACCAATCGTCTGGGTCTGACCACTGCTGTCCGTGTAGGTCACAGTGCCTACACCGAAAGCTGTTTCAGCGCCGGCAAATGCGCCGGAGCAGAGACCGAGCGTTGCACCAGGGCCGACGCCCGGCACGGTTCCGGCCTGGATCGCACCGAGAATGGTTGCATACCCCTCGGCAGACACCACGCAGTTGGCCGCCCCAGGGAACTGTTTGAGCACCACCAGGTCACTGCGGCCGTTGGTGCGGTCGAGGACGTCAACGCCGTATGTATCCTTCACCTGTGCGTCGAGAAGGCCGAGATTGGCGTTGATGATGAAGGTAGAGGCCGGGTTCCAGATCGTCTCGATTTCGAGACCCTTGATCTCTGCGTCGACGTTGAAGTTCGCCGAGGTACGGTTGATGATCTGGGTGATCTGATAGCCGGTATAGTCATAGTAGAAACCGGTCGCGTTGAGCTGAAGGGCACCGCCCGCCAGCGTGTTCTTTGTCCCGACTTCGTAGGAGTTGATGAATTCCGGGTCGAAGAGTTCAGGGAAGGCGCTCACTGACCCGGCAGGTTGTGGCGGGTTGATGCCGCCGCCCTTATAGCCGCGCGAGTAGAAGGCGTAGAACAATGAGTCTTCCGACCAGCTCAGCTCCGGTGACCAGTCCAGACCAACGCGGCCAGTGACTTCTTCGAAGCTGGCCTGGGCTTTGCCTGTGCCGGCGAGTGGGTCTGGAATGTCGGCAATCGATTCCGACAGGAAGGTTGGAACACGCAGAACTTCCTTGTCATCCTTGGTGTAACGAAGGCCGAGCGTCGCTTTGAGATCGTCATTGATGTCATAATAGCCTTCGCCAAACACAGCGAAGCTCTCCAGCCAGTATGGCGTCAGGGAGCGGAAGTATTGACGCGACACGCCATCCAGATTCTCGATCGGCGTCGCACCAGCCCCATTGATATCTTCAATCGGGAAGACTTCAGCACCCTGTGCCGCGTTCAGGATCTGGTTGAAAGCGGACGAAGCGTTGAAGAAGACGTAATAGCTCTCCTGGATCTTCGGACCGGTATTGGTCTCGAAATCGACGGAAATCGCACCGAGATTGAAGTTGAATGGCCCGTCAAAATCCGACTGAAGGCGAATTTCGTGGGTCGTCTGCTCTGAATACGCACCGGAAAGGTCGGCTGCGACCGGGAAGTTGAAGGCGCCGAGCTGCGGGTCTTGCACCACGCCGCCGGGGAATAGCAGCCCATAGAGCGGCGCGAGCGCCGGATCCACAAGCCCGATGAATGGGCCGACCGTCGTGTTGAACGGCACGTCAGCGGCGTACTCGTTATAGTCTTCCTGGGAGATGACCTCGTTCTCATTATAGCTGCCAAGATAGGTCAGCAGCAGGCTGTCAGTGATATCGAATTCGGCCTTCCAGGTGAACAGGTCCTGCGAGCCTTCATAGGTCGGGTCGAAATAGCTTTCGGTCTTTCTCAGGTCGGGAATGATGCCGCTCGTATTGGCATCAATATTGATGGCATTGCCGGTCAGCGGATCGATGCCGCCTACCGTGCCAGAGATAAAGCCATACTGGCCACCAAGCGTACCGGCTGTATTGACGCCGCCAAGTGAAGCCGGATCGCTGAGGCGGGCCTCGACGCAACCCTGTGAGGTGATCAGCTGGTCAAATGCCGAGATCGAAATGCCAGCAAAGCTCGTTTTGTTCGGGTCCTTGGCGCAGAACTGCTTACCGGACCGGATGCGGTTATCGTCTTCTTCGAAGTGCTCATAGCTCAGGAAGGTCCGAAGACGGTCGGTCGGTTCAAATGCAAGCGATGCTCGGATTGAATAGAGATCGCGGTCGTCGACATCATTACCGGTCGTGACGTTGTCGACATAGCCATCGCGCTGAAGCATGGAGCCTGCAAGACGGAAGGCGGCCTTGTCACCCAGCGGCACGTTGATCATGCCCTTGGCCTTGACCGTATTGTAGTTGCCATAGGTCAGTTTCGCGTCGGCCTGGAATTCTTCGAGCACTGGCTTGGCTGTGATCAGGTTGAACACGCCGCCCGTGGCGTTCCGGCCGTAAAGTGTACCTTGTGGGCCGCGCAGGACTTCGACCCGCTCGACATCATAGAACTCTGCTTCGAACAGCGCGTTGGAGGTCAGCGGCACATCGTTCTGGTGTACACCGACGCCAGCGTCGGCGGACGTTGAAACGGCGTCAACGCCGATACCGCGGATCCGGAAGTTGTATCCGGAGAAGTTGCCCTTGGTGAAGTTTACGTTCGGGATCGATTTGACCAGGTCCGGCCCGCCGGCCAATTGCAGCTTTTCCAGCGCGTCCTCGTCAAAGGCCGAGACGGCAATAGGAACGTCCTGAATTGATTCTTCTGTTTTCTGCGTGGTGACGAGAACCGTGCCGAGTTTGCGCTGCACGTCCGTATCTTCCTGAGCGATGGCGGCTGGCGTTAGCCATCCGAGCGCGATCGCTGACGCACCCGTCAACATCAGATACTTTCCGAGTGTTTTTTGAGTCATTGAATTACTCCTCCCTGATGAGCCAGCCTTTGGCATGTGCTCAATACTTGCGTTTCCTCACGGGCCTTCCTTTATGTGTGGAAGTGCCTCGACTCTCATCTCAGGGCCTTGTGTGACATTTTGTCAACCTGTTCCTGCGCTTTCGTTTACTTGTCGTCGCGGCGTGTTTTTTTGGGCACGGATACTTCCCCTAACGGAACGTTTAGCTTGGACGCGTTGTGTAGCTCTGCTAATGGCGCGCTTATGTCCAAGCCGACTTCAGCCCTTGTTCTTTTTTCTGGTGGACAGGACTCCACGACCTGTCTTGCGTCGGCGCTCAAGCGTTTCCGGCACGTCGAGACCCTCGGGTTCGACTATGGGCAGCGTCACCGTGTGGAACTGGATTGTCGAAAGAACGTGTTTGCGGCGATGCGCGCGACGTTCCCGCAATGGTCCGATAGGCTTGGCGAGGATCATCTTGTCGACCTCAGCGTGCTGGGAGAGATCAGCGAGACCGCGTTGACGCGGGACGTTGATATCGAAACACCCGAGGGTGGTCTGCCATCGACGTTTGTGCCGGGGCGAAACCTTATCTTTCTGACGCTGGCGGGCGCCCTCGCGTGGCGTCGTGGGATCAACGTGATTGTCGGCGGCATGTGCGAAACCGATTATTCCGGTTATCCCGATTGCCGTCGTGAAACGATCGACGCCCAGCAGAAAGCCATGTCGCTGGGCATGGATCGCAACTTCACGCTCGAGACGCCGCTGATGTGGCTCGACAAGGCCGAGACCTGGCAGCTGGCCTATGATCTCGGCGGACCGGCGCTGGTCCAGATCATCGTTGATGCGACGCACACATGCTATCTCGGTGAGCGGGGCCGCAAGCATGACTGGGGATATGGCTGTGGCAAATGTCCGGCCTGCGAATTGCGCGCCTCTGGCTATCGCAAGTGGCAGGAGCGCCAAGGGTGAAAACCTATTCCGTCAAAGAGGCTTACGTCACGCTGCAAGGCGAGGGCGCCCAAGCGGGCCGTGCGGCATTGTTTCTACGCTTTGCCGGCTGCAATCTCTGGACGGGACTTGAGCGCGATCGTGCTTTGGCCGTCTGCAGCTTCTGCGATACCAATTTCGTTGGCACCGACGGTGAGAATGGTGGAAAGTTTCGTGGCATAGCGGCGCTCGTCGAACACGCTGTGGGCCTATGGCAGGCCGACGGCCGATCAATGAGCAAGGATGCCTACATTGTCTGCACGGGTGGCGAGCCGCTTTTGCAACTGGATGAGAGGCTGATTGAGGCGCTGCAAACTGCCGGATTTGAGGTCGGCGTAGAGACGAACGGGACGCAAGTTGCGCCGCCGTCGCTGGACTGGGTTTGCGTTTCGCCGAAAGCAAATGCCCCGATTGTTCAGACAAAAGGCGACGAGCTGAAGCTCGTCTTTCCCCAGGATGAGCCAGAAGCGCAGCCCGAACAGTTTGCAATGCTGCAGTTCAAACACTTTTTCCTGCAGCCCAAAGATGATAGCAGGCAGTCCGAAAACATTGCCGCTGCGGCGGCCTACTGCATGAAGCATCCAAAATGGCGACTGAGCTTACAAACCCACAAACTGATCGGGCTGCCCTGAGCCCGTCCGGCGAAGTGTTCGAAATCTCGAAGGCGGTGACCTTCGAGGCTGCGCATTTCATGGGCGGCAAGCCTGAAGGCCATCCTTACAGAAATATGCATGGCCACTCCTTCCGGCTGGAAGCGACCGTACGCGGCCGGGTCAAGCCTGGCGAGGAATGGGTTGAGGACTTCAGTCTGCTGACGGAAGCCCTCAACGAGGTTGCTGCAAAACTTGACCACAGACTTCTCAACGAGATCGATGGCCTTTCGGTCCCGACCCTGGAACGGATCTGCCTCTGGGTGGCGCGGGACCTCAAGACGACCTTGCCGAGTGTTTCGGCCGTTTGTCTGTCGCGGCCATCACTCAATGAAAGCTGCAGGCTGGTTCTGTCGCCTGATTGATCGGCGAAACAGGTTTGGCGGCCTAGTCGGTCAGCTCTTCAGCCAGTTTGCGAGCAAACTTTGAAGATGCCCGGTTGGCATCGCTCCAAACGCTTGCTGTGACCACATTCTCGATGCTGGTTTCATACCAGTCATATTCGAGTTCAGCGACCGGCGTTCCGGAGGCGTCGAACACGGTTCCTTTCAGGTCCATCCCGCCAAGCGATTTTGAACGAAGCATGTCGAGGCCGGGACGGTCTGACAGCTGTTTCATCGTCGGCCGGTTGGGTGTTGCGTCGAGAATAGTCACGGCAACACGATCAGCGTCTACATTGGCTTTCTTCAGCTCACGCTCGATGTCGCCCCGGATATCATCGGCGAGGCGATCACCTTCTTTGACGCCATAATCATCTTGCAGTTTTTCCTGGAACTCAGGTGAGTAGTTGACGTCAATTGTCGCTGCCAGGGCTGCTGGTGCGGTTGCGAGTGCGAACAAGGATACAAGTGCAATTTTCATGATGGTTCTCCTGCGGATGCAGTAAATATAATGTATGCAACGCTCGATAACAAAGCCGGTTGCTGCTCTATGGCTGTTGATTGCAAAGGCGAGGCAAGGGTCAGACTGTGTCCACGAAGACGATCTCAGCCGCTTTCACGCCTTTAAAAACAAGCGTCTCCGCACCTGTGACGGCTGCACCGTCTCGTGCGTTCAGCGTCTCGCCATTAAGGCTCACCGAGCCGTCCGCGACAACGAAATAGCCATAGCGGCTGGCCGGGACGACGTATTCCAGGTCTTCACCTTCCTTCAGCGTTGCGCCCAGAATGCGTGCATCCTGTCGGATGGGAAGGGCGCCGTCCTCCTCATTGCCGCTCGCCAGGACAGCCCATTGGCCAGACCGGTCGGCTTTCGGGAATTTACGCGCGCCCCAACCCGGCTGGCCGCCTGCTTCGGAGGGTTCAATCCAGATCTGGAACAGGGTCGTGTCCTGGTTTTCGGCATTCCACTCTGAATGTTGCACGCCGTTTCCTGCGCTCATCACCTGCACGTCGCCCGCTTCCGTCCGGCCCTCATTGCCAAGTGAGTCGCGGTGCGTGATCGCGCCGCTGCGGACATAGGTGATGATTTCCATGTCGCGGTGACCATGTGGCGGAAAGCCGGTTTGCGCGCGGATGCGGTCATCATTCCAGACGCGCAATTTGCCGTGTCCCATGCGGGCAGGGTCAAAATAGTGGGAGAATGAGAAGTGATAATGGGCGTCGAGCCATTCATTCTCGAAGGTGCCAAGGTTTTCAAATCGTCTGATATCAATCATGTCCAGTCTCCTGAAAGCATTTGTCTGTCAGAGAAATGGACAGGAGAGGTCTTTGCTCCAAGAGCGATGGGCAAAGATCACTTATGCGTGGAGCGCATCAATCGGTTGTTTTCTTGGCGCGCACCATCTCGACCTGCAGCGTGGAACCGGGGCTGATGAGAATGTCTTCATGGCGCAGTGGGATATCGATGCCCGCTTCCTTGAATTTGTCCCAGATATTAAGCAGCACCTCGGACGCGATATTCGAGACCCCGTTTTCAGGGTCATCGATCCAGAAACGCACTTCCAGTTCAATCGCCTCGTCGCCAAACTCCATGACGAGACACTTGGGCGCCGGCGAATGCAGGACGCGGGCGGTCGCCTTGGCGCCTTCAACAACAAGTTCGACCGCCTGGCGCAAATCCGACTCGTATTCGACGCGCAGGCGTTTCTTTACGCGCACTTCCTTGTTCGTATAGCTCCAGTTCACGACCTTGTCGGTGATCAGCATCTCATTCGGGATGAGGTGCTCCTTGCCATCGCGCGTGATGACCGACGCGTAGCGCAGACCGAGGGATTTCACCACGCCATAGGTATCATCGACCTCGATCACGTCATTTGGCTTGATGGAGCGGTCGGTCAGCAGGATGACGCCGGAGACAAAATTGGCGACGATTTGCTGCATGCCAAAACCGAGGCCAACACCAACCGCGCCGCCGATGACAGCGAGGCCGGACAGGGGAATGCCCAGACCTGCGAGGGTCAGAATGGCCGCCCCGAAGAACAGGCCGATCTGGAGCGCGTTCGACATTAGAATGCGAAGCGAGGGTTCAACCTTCGGCAGCGCATGAACCCGCGTTTTCAGTCGTTTCGAAAGCCAGCTCGCGACAAACAGGAAGAAGGCCGCTGTCGCGATCGCCTGCAAGACAAAGATCGGGCTGATCCTGCCGCCGGCAAAGGGCGGCCCGATATTCGAAAGCCAGGCAATAAGATCATCAAGCACGCCAAACGCGTAAAAGATGGCGAGCCCCCAGATGGTCCAGGCCAGCGGCTTGCGGACGAAATCCGGGAGAAAGGTCGTGACGAGCCGGATCAGCAGCCAGGCGAGGCCAAGTGATGCGGCGATGCGAACGAGCGTGCTTTCAAGACCAATGGCATTGAACGCGATAAGGCCGATATAGAGGGCCGTCGCCCACAGCGCCGGACGCACCAGTCGCGGCGTCGTTTCGTCAATGTTTCGGGCGATGGCTACGGGCAGGCGCTGGACAAGCGAAGACACTTGTTTGCGTGCGGCCGGGGCCAGAATGATACCGAAGAAAATGGCTGCTAGGATCAAGCCGACTTGCGACAGGATCGGAATGAGAATGTCGACGTTCAGGACATAAGTCTTCGACCAGCCGACCGGGTCATCCAGAAATGGGCGCGCCCAGGCCAGATAGTCGGTCTGGACCACGGGCGACACATCGGGGGAGGCAATGCCATCGGCTGGTACCGTTCGGCAATATTCGGTCCCGTCACGGACAACGCATTCCTTCAGGATTGCGTTGCCGTCGCCAGACGATGCCTCCCCCTGCATGTGGTCAGTCCCCTAGATTGGTTCGTACGGGAACACTGTGGTCGTTGGACCGAGATCCGTAAAGCTCCCCTGCATACTTGGCAGACCTTGCTCGATCAGGGATTCCGGGGTCCAGCCTTCGATCCGGGCGACGGATTTGACCGGCCGCGGCTGGCTGAACAGGATGACTTCATTGCCACGAACCGAGAAAATCTGGCCCGATACATCCTTTGCGCCATCAGCGCAGAGGGCGACCGCGAAGTTGGCGACCTGATCGGCCCGCATGCCGTTTTTCATCCGCTCGACGCGCTCTGCGCCCGCTTCATCCTTGACCGGGATGGAGGCAATCATGCGCGTCCAGGCAAACGGTGCAATGACGTTGGAGCGAACGTTCTTGCGCTCGCCTTCCATGGCGATGATGTGGGACAGGCTGGCGATACCAAGCTTGGCGGCGCCATAGTTCGCCTGACCGATATTGCCGATCAGGCCCGTCGTGGACGTGAACAGAACGTAGGAGCCGTCCTCCTGATCGCGGAACTCGTTGATCGAGGCGCGGGTGACGTTGAACGTGCCGTGCAGATGCACATCGATGACGGCTTTCCAGTCGGCTTCCGACATTTTGTGGAACATGCCGTCCCGCAGGATACCGGCTGGGTTCATGATGGCATGAAGGCCGCCAAACTCATCCTTGGCCTGCTCGACCATGCCTTCGACGGCCTTGTAGTCTGTCACGCTATCGGAGTTCGAGACCGCCTCGCCGCCAGCGGCGCGAATTTCGGCGGCGACTTTTTCGGCCGGGCCTGCGTCACCTTCGTCAGCGCCGGTCAGGCTGCCGCCGAGATCGTTGACGACAACCTTTGCGCCCTGACGCGCGGCCAGTAGCGCGCATTCCTTGCCGATCCCGTTGCCGCCGCCTGTGACAAGCACCACTTTTCCGTCGAGTACGCCCATATTATCCTCCAGATTGACTTGATTGTACCGGGCTATTTCCAACACCGTTGCACGCCGAAAGGCAAGTGCAGTCGCGAGTAGCTTTCCTAATGTCCGGTCAAAAAAACGTCTGACGCGGCAGATCAGACCGGTGTGCGGGCTAGCGCCTCTTGAATGCCAGCTCAATTGCTATTCAGAGGCGACCAGCTGGAGCACCTCGTAGGTTTCGGCCACCAGTTCACGGCCGCCATAGCCGAAGTGGCATTTTGCGCCTTCGAGCTTGCCGGGATGCAAGCCGTCCTTCCAGGCGGCGCGGCACACGGGAAACTGTAGCGTCTCGTCCGTATTGTTGTCGCTTCGTACGACATCAGCTTCGTCGGTCACCGCAAGCGCTGACCAGACTTCGATGTCGCTCTCGGCCTTGGTCAGAACCTCAAATTCGTCCGACAGATATTCCGCGCCGTCAAAAGCAAAGTGACACATGAAGACGTGCACTTTTCCAGGATGCATCTTGCCTTCGATTTCAACCCGGCAGACGGGAAGTGCATGTTCATTTTCCAGGCCGCCCGAAATGGCGTCGTCCGGGATCGTGCCCTCGAAGTCAGTCCAGCCCGCGTCAGCCATGGCCGCCGCCGAGACTATCGCGGCGGCAAACGCGCCCAAGACGATCAATTTATGCCCGAACAAACCCATTGCGCGCCCTCACCTCACTTGCGCGGCAGTGGCCGCGCCTGCGTCCTCACTGTAAAAGACATTGCGAATGACGCATTCTTTTACCGAACGCTAGCTGAGGTCAACTGGCGGGATCAAACACTTGCCTTTGCCGACCTATTGCGATTTCAGCCCGGCGACGAGGCGTCTGGAGCGTAGGAAGATGGTCAGCACGGCGCCGAGACTGATCACGCCAAGCGCGGCGGGAAGTAGAATGTCGTGGCTTGACCAGAGCGGTTCGAAGATCGCGAGGGCGCAGGCTCCGGTCAGGACACCCATCCGGTGTTGCTTGGCCATCGGCCCGCCAAAGTCGGCGGGCAGGGCGTTGGCGCGGCCAAGCTCGCGGACATAGGCCACGAAGATCGCAAGTGCTGCCGCTACCAGGCCAAGCCAGGGCAGACCGCAGGCGATCCCTGCGCCGGTGAGCAGAAGGAAATCCGACACCCGGTCCGGAAATTCGTTCCAGAACGGACCGTCCTTGCCGCCTGCGCCATGCTCAACAGCGACCATGCCATCGAAGAGGTTGCAAAGAAGCCGCCCCTGAACACCGGCGATTGCAACCAGGAGGAGAAAGACGCGTAGCGCACCGTCAATGTGCGGCACCAGGCAGAAGGCGAGACCGCCGAGCGCAGCGAAGCCCATGCTTGCCACCGAAATCTGGTTTGGCGTCACGCGTCTAGCGGCCAGCCACTTGGCGGCCTGCACGGCCCAGCCGGAATTGCGTGATTTAATCGGGCGACGGATGTCGAGAAGCTCGTTGGTCATGCTGGAACCTTTCCCTCAGATCCCTTTCTCTGATGCCAGAGGCTATAGGAATAAATGATGGCATAAGTGAGAGCGACGCTGGCCGGAACGGCAATGGTCGCAAGGATTTCGGGTGTGCCCGCGAGGGCATGCACGCCGACCAGCACCGCAGTCGAAACCGAGCAGACCATTAGCGGCGGCGCCATGATCGAAACGGGTGCGGGCCCACCTGCAAACTGCGCCGACAGTGCCTCCAGACACTTCTTCATGACGAGCGTGATCAATCCCGACAGCGTGCCCTGGACAAGTCCAGCCAGAAGCATGTCGGGAAGGGGGTGGCCGCTATTGGCGAACACCGCCCAGCTTCCCATGGCAAGGAAAGCTCCCGCGACATGCGCCGCGCTGTGATTGAGAAATTTGTTGACACCAGAACGCTTCTGCATAAGAAGGCCTCCAACGTGAGTAAACGCTCACAAACTATTGAGGCTTAAACCATGGAATGGATATCTGCGCAACCTCTTCCGCTAGTTTTCGGATTTGCGGGCCTGCTTGGCCTGCTGGTGTTGGGCTCGCTCGCGGCGCTAGTCCTGCCAAAGCTGAAGCCGGGTGTGGCCGACGATCTCGGCCCACGCATGAAAAGCTGGTGGATCATTTGCGGCCTGGTTGGCGGCGCGCTCCTGCTCGGCTGGCAGGCGTTCACCATCCTCTTCGCCTTCATCAGCTTCATCGCGCTACGCGAATTCCTGACGCTCGCGCCGACACGGAAGGAAGACCGTCTGGTCGTCCTTTTTGTCTATTTCAGCGTGCTGATTGTCTATTGGGCCGTCTGGATCGACAATTTCGCCTATTTTCTGGTCATTCCGCCGGTCTACGTCTTCATCGCGACGGCCATGCTGATGGCCTTTGTTGGTCGCACCGACGGCTTCCTCGCGACAGCCGGAATCATGCAGTGGGGCGTCATCGTCTGCGTCTTCAATCTCGGCCACGTCGCTTTTCTGATGCGCACCCCGCTCGCGGAAGTGCCTGAGGCCGGCCCGGCTGGCCTTGTCTTCTTCCTGATCTTTGTGACCCAGTTCAACGATGTCGCCCAGTATTGCTGGGGCAAGCTTTTCGGGCGCCACAAGATCAGCCCCAAGGTCTCGCCCAACAAGACATGGGAGGGCGCGATTGGCGGCTTCCTGACGACGACTGTGATCTTCGTGCTGCTCGCGCCATACTTCACACCGCTCACTTTCTGGCCGAGCGTCTTGGTTGGACTTTTGCTGCCAGTGGCTGGCTTCTTCGGCGATATCACCATGTCGGCAATAAAGCGCGACCTTGGGGTCAAAGACACAAGCGGCCTCTTGCCTGGGCATGGCGGCGCGCTTGATCGCCTCGACAGCCTGATGTTCACCGCGCCGCTCTTCTTGCATGCGCTGGCCTATTTCTCACTGGAGCGTTTTTAAATGTGGCAGCTCATCCGACGGTTCATTCTCGTCTTCATCGCCAAGCCATATGCCATGCTTGTTATTGGCCTTGATGTTCGCGGACGGCAGAACCTGCCGACCAAAGGTCCCGCGATCATTGCTGCCAATCACAACAGCCATATCGACACGCTGCTTCTGCTCTGCCTCTTCCCATCGCGCAGCCTCAAGCAGGTCCGTCCGGTGGCGGCGGCTGATCATTTCCTCAAGACGCGGCTTTCAAGCTGGTTCTCGCGCAACGTGATCGGCATTATCCCGGTCAATCGTAAAGGTGCCGAGAAGGGCGAAGACGTCCTGGCAGGTTGCAAGGCGGCGCTTGCCAATAATGAGATCCTCGTGATCTTTCCTGAAGGTAGCCGCGGCGAAGCCGAAGAAATGGGCGCATTCAAATCAGGAATTGCCCGCCTCGCTGAAACCTTTCCCGAAGCGCCCATCGTGCCGGTTTACATTCAGGGCGCAGGGCGCGTCCTGCCGCGCGGCAAACGCATCATCGTGCCGTTTAATTGTAGCGCCATCGTCGGCGCGCCATTCAAATGGTGCGGACAGAAGGCCGAATTTATGGACCGGTTGCGCGCCACCATCGAAACCCTGCGGGCAGATGCCCCGCCGCTTCGCTGGCTTTAAAAGGAAGCAACAGCCATGATCTCGAACATCGTCACCCTGTTTCGCACAGGCCTGACTGTGCCACTTTTCGTAATGCTAATGCTGTCCGGACCCGGGATTTGGCCCCTCGGTCTGTTCCTGCTGGCCGGTTTGCTCGATATTCTCGACGGCAAGCTGGCGCGAGCGCTGAACCAGACTTCGCGTCTTGGCGGGTTGATGGATTTGGTCGGTGATCGCCTCCTGACGCTGTCGGCGGTCGCTGGTCTGCTTGCCAGCCAAAGCCTGTCAGCACTTGGGGCATCCGCTGCAATTATCCTTGTGGCGAGATGCGCAATCGTGGCGTCAGCAGGAGAAGCGCTCGGCGGACCGGACAGGCTCGCCGCATCAAAGCTTGAACATTTGAAGATCGCGTCGTCTTTCGCCGGGCTTAGCCTGGCGATGGCGCCACAATTCCTGGCCGACTTGCCCGTCGATCAAGCGATGATAGCCTACGTTTTCCTGTTGCTTGCAGCCGCGCTCTGCCTGCTGACCCTTGCCGACTATACCCGCCAGACGGTCAACTCGTTACAGACTGCCTGAAGCCCTGCATGCGCGCGATCGAGGCCTCGGCTTCGCTCATGATGCGTTCGACGATGGTTGCCACCGGCTCAACAGACTTCACGCCGCCAGCCGATTGCCCCATCGCGAAGCAGGATGTGTCCTCATTGAGCTTGGCTTCATCGGTAATGCCGCCAATGCCGCCGATCACGCCGGTTCGAGTTGAGTGAATGGCTTGCTGCGGGAAGGGTTGGATGTCTTCCGGGCGGCTTTCCCAGTCCTGGATGTACTCGTTGGTGCGACAGCGCATCGGCTTGCCAGAATAGCAGCGGGTCCGTGTCGTATCGGTGTCGCCCGCACCGACAACGGTGTTCTTATAGAGCTGCGCGGCGTGGGCCTCCTCGGAGGCAATAAAGCGTGTGCCCATCCAGACGCCGACGGCGCCAAGAGCAAGGGAGGCGGCCAGACCGCGCCCATCATAGATGCCGCCTGCCGCGATGACGGGAATATCGACAGCTTCGACAGCCTGCGCCACGAGCGGCATTGTGCCAACGAGGCCGGTATGGCCACCGCCTTCACCGCCTTGCAGGATGACGGCATCACAGCCGGCCTGTTCAGCTTTTACGGCATGTTTGACCGCGCCCCCGACGACCATGACTTTTACGCCAGCTTTCTTCAGCCGTTCCATGATGGGCATCGGTACGCCGAGACCTGCAACGAAGCTGTCTGCGCCATTATTGATGATGACTTCAACCGAGGCTTCGAGGCTTTCGGGGGAAGCTGCGAGAAGGTCCACACCAAAGGGTTTATCGGTTAACTCGCGGACTTTCTTCATCTGGCTTTCGATGAAGTCCGGCGTGGTCCCGGCCATCCCGAGCACGCCATAGCCGCCCGCGTTCGACATTGCGGCGCAGACCTCGGCATAGGAAACCCCGCCCATGCCGGCCAGCATGATCGGGTATTTCACGCCGAGAAAATCGCAGAGTGGGGTGTGGATGGCCATGGTGTTCCTCCTGATAATTCTTTCGGCAAACCTTTCGGTTTATCGGCCAGTTGCCAACCCGTCTCGCTGGGGCAATCCGCAATATTTTGGAACCATACCGGGCGTTCATCAATTGTTTACGCGAATGTGACGCGCAGGATCGACTGCGCATCTACGCAGGAGCAGATGATGAAATTCAGGATTGTCCTACTCGCAGTATCCGCGCTCATGATGGGGGCCTGCGGCTCCAATGATCAGGATATCAAGAGCCAGACCGCCCCTGAAGGATCAGCAGCGCCAGCATACGTCAATTCCGAGGACAGCGGAACGGATGTCACCGTGTCGACGCCGGACTCAACTGTCACTCTCGAGACCGATGCCCGCGAACCTTATGAGGGCGTCGTCGAGCAGGGAAATGTCGACAATGATCTCAATGCGTCAGGTGCAGAGGCTGCCGATACGCTTCAGACTCCGGAAGACGGCATGCCCGAAGTCACCACGTCCGGCAGCTCTCCGCAGTAAATTGGCCTAAAAGATCGAGTAGCCGCCATCGATGACGAACGTGCCGCCGGTATGGTAGGCCGACGCATCCGAAGCGAGATAAACTGCCGCCCCGCCAAAATCCTTGGGTTCACCCCATCGACGCACAGGCACACGGGAAATCACCTTGGTCTGGAAGACGTCATTGTCCTGTGCGTTCTGCGTCATGTCGGTCGCGATCCAGCCGGGAAGAATGGCGTTGGCGCGAATACCATAGCGCGCCGTTTCGACAGCGATGGCTTTCAGCATTGATATGAGGCCGCCTTTCGTCGCCGCATAAGCCTGGTTACGTGCGGCGCCCTCGATGGCTGCAAGTGATGCGACCCCGACAAGCGAACCACCTGGATCGCCAGCTTTGGCGCGTTCAGTGATGTGCTTGACCGCTTCGCGAAGCGTCCAGAACGCCCCATCCAGATTGACGGCCATGTTCTTGTTCCAGGTCTCAGTGTCCATCTCTGCGAAGCTGGAGGCCCCGAAGCCCACACCTGCATTTGCAAAGCAGGAATCGACGCGGCCAAATGCCTTGATGGTCTCGGCCATGCCGTCGACGACAGCTTTCTCATCTGCCACGTCAACGCTCCAGGCCTTGACGTCGCCGGTCCCAAGCTTCGATAGCGCTTCCACTGCCTCCTTGTTGGCGGCGTCCTTGCGGCCCCAGATTGCGACATGCGCATTGGATGCGGCAAGCGCCTCTGCCATTCCATATCCGATGCCGCGATTGCCGCCCGTTACGAGGGCAACTTTTCCGCTGAGATCAAAGGGTGCGTAAGCCATGATGACGTCCTCCAGACATTGTTTGAGCCCATAAAGTCCAGGTGAGGCCTTCGCATCAACTGTGACGATGGGGAAAGTAGATTTTTACGCCTTACAGACGTGTCGGAACATCGTCAAAGTGGCTCCCTTACAAAGAGCGCGTTCCTGGAATCTGATCCACAAGATCAAAGCCTGCAGAAATAATTCGCAGGGTCTCTGACCAGAGTTGAAGCGAGGGCAGCTCTTCTTTCGCAAAAAAGCGGGCTTCGGCAGCGTCGTCGCCCGCGATGGGCGTGCCGCGTCGCCAGATGGCAGCATAATCACACAAGACGTAGTGACGTGTAATCAGTGTCCCGGCGCGATTTTCGACAATCGCATCAACGACGTCGATAAGGCCGACAATGTCAGCCTCGACGCCTGTTTCCTCGCGCAGTTCCCGTGCTGCCGCGTCGATAGCGCGCTCGCCGGGCTCGATCCGGCCGCCGGGCAAGGACCATTCGCCGGTCATGGGCGGTGTCCCGCGCCGGATCAACAGGACGTGCCCTTCCTTCAGGCAGACGACGCCAGCGGCTGCCTGTGGCCTGAGGCCATCAGCCACTTTCCTGCCTTGCGTGTTGGCTTCATTTGCGCTCATGCCATCTGTCCCGTAGCCAGTCTTCTAGAAGGAGCCCTTATGGCGCGATCAGCTTCCAAACCAAAGCCCATCAGCCTTGCCCTTCAAGGCGGAGGGGCACATGGGGCTTTCACTTGGGGCGTTCTGGAGCGCCTGAGCGAGTGCGAAACGCTGGACATTCAGGCGATTACCGCGACCTCGGCGGGCGCGATGAATGCTGCCGCCTATCTCAGCGGCCTGCAAACGGGTGGCCCGGCCGGCGCCCGAGAGGCGCTGGAGACCTTCTGGCAAACCGTGTCTCGAAAGGGAAGTGTGATGGATGCGATGGGCGCATCGAGTGCCGCCGGCGATTTCATGGCGTCGAACCCTTTCACGACCTGGACACCGCACAATTTCGCGACTGCGATGACATCTTTTTTAAGCCCGTATGACCTCAACCCCTTTAATCTCAATCCTTTGAAGGAAGCCGTTCAGTCCACGATTGATTTTGACGCGGTGCGCCAATCAAGCGTGCAGCTTTTCATCGCCGCGACCAATGTCGAGACGGGCCGCGTGCGGATCTTCAAGGATGAGGAAATCACGATGGATGCGGTCCTGGCATCCGCTTGCCTTCCGCAGACCTTCAAGGCCGTCAAGATTGATGGAACGCCTTATTGGGATGGCGGATTTCTCGGCAATCCCTCGCTGTTCCCGCTCTTCTATTCCGAAGCGCCAAAGGACATTGTTCTGGTCACGCTGAACCCGATTGAGCGCAAGGGCACACCGCGCAGTGCTGGCGAAATCCAGGACAGGCTGAACGAGATTACCTTCAATGCGTCGCTACTGGGGGAATTGCGTTCAATCGCCTTCGTCCAGAAACTGCTGAATGATGGCCTTCTGAACAAGGCTGTGCGCAGTCATTATAGAAACCTGAACATTCACGCGATCCGAGGCGGCGAAGTACTGAGCGGGCTGAGACTGGAGTCCAAGTACGATACCAGTTGGCGCTTTTTGAATGAGCTGCGCGAGAAGGGCAGGGGACACGCCGAAAAATGGCTTGAAGAGTGCCATGACAGCATCGGCAAGACCTCAAGCCTCGATATTCACGAAGCGTTTCTCGGAAACTAGCTCGCTCCGGCGAGGTGTAGTGTCGTCAGCTTTGCTTTGCCGGCGCTGCGCTCATCGACGACTTCAAATCCATCATGTTCGAATGTCTCGGACCCGTCCGTTTCAACGACGCAAATGGCGTCAGCGGCCAGCCAGTTGCCATCGAGCAGGGTTTTCAGACACGGCTCAACCAGGCCCTTGTGATAGGGCGGATCGAGGAAGGCGAGCGTGAACGGCGCGCCGACGCCGGCGGGCTTCGGGCCGAGGTCTGTGGCGCTGCGCCGGTGGATGCGCGTGTTTCCAAACAGCTGAAAGCTTTCGATATTGTTGCGGATCGTACCGCGCGCGCCGCTATCGGTTTCGACGAACAGGCAGAAACTGGCGCCGCGCGACATTGCCTCAAAGCCCAGCGCGCCGGAGCCTGCAAACAGGTCGATGACCCGGGCGCCTTCCAGCTCTGGCGCCCAACTGGCGTGTGAGAGGACGTTGAACAGGCTCTCGCGCGCCCGGTCAGAGGTCGGGCGGGTATTCTTTCCCGGAGGCGCGGTGAGCGACTGACCCTTAAATTTGCCTGATATTATTCGCATGTTGAGGCGTTAGCACCCTCTGCTGGTGGCGAAAAGACGCGAAACGTGTATGTCCCGTTTGCATGAGTGAGATGATTGATCCCATGTCACGCGCAATCGAACTGGCGCGTCATGCCGAGCAGCTGGGCGAGGTGCCAGTGGGCGCGGTGATCGTCAACCAAGATGGCGAGTTTATCGGTGAAGGACATAACCGGCCGATCGGTTCACATGACCCGACAGCCCATGCTGAGATTGTGGCGCTTCGGGACGCGGCGGGCCGGGCGGGTAATTACCGTCTGTCTGGCACGACGATGTATGTAACCCTTGAGCCTTGCGCGATGTGTGCCGGGGCAATTTCGCTGGCGCGCGTGTCACGCCTCGTCTTTGCCGCGAGCGACACGAAAGGCGGGGCTGTGATCAATGGGCCTCGCTTCTTCGAGCAGCCAACTTGCCACTGGCGGCCGGCCGTCGAGCATGACGAAGGCCGGCAAGACGAAGTGGCCGCGATGCTGAAAGCCTTTTTTCGCGCCCGGCGAACTTGAAATCGCCCTATTTCGGCGGCTGAATAAGATTCTTCAGCGTTTTTGGGGGGCATTCATGAAAACAGGTATCGTGACACTCGGCTTGCTGCTTTTGCCGCTGGCAGCGTCTGCAGCTTTGCCGCCGCAATATCAGCGCCAGCGAGAGTTGACGCAGATCATTGAAAGCCCGGAAGTTGAAGACGCGCTTGATGGACGCCCGATCGACAGCGTCGCAACAAAGGGTGATGACGTTTATGTTGTGACGGCGGGGACATGTTCCGTTGTTGTGGAGATTGTCGACAGCAAAACCCTGCGCCCCTCTGGCTGGGCAGGACCGCGGCAGTTTGGTCTCTCCGTAGGCGAAGCGAATTGCGTAGATGGCAATGAAGGCTGAAAACCCTGTGTTTTCAGAGCGCTCACGGGCAGATCGGGCGCTGTTAACCTATTGTAATTAATAAATTAAATTACAGAAAGTGATGCTGATTAGCCACACATGCACAAGCTGCACTGCTGGCCTGGAACGAGGTCTGATTCCGTCTCGTTTCTGTCTCATCTTCGGTAATGATCGAAGAGTAGAGTAACAACAAATCAAGGAATCCTCCCATGTTGAAGACCTTTCTTATCGGCGCCACTGCAGCAAGCGCTCTGACGTTCGCTGGTGCCAGCGCACAGGCCCAGGACTATGGCAATGGAGCAGAAGACACCGGCTTCTATCTGCAAGGTGGCTACAGCTATCTCGACATTCAGCCGGATGGCGCAGAATCCGGCGTTGATACGAACGCGATCACCGGGCGCGCAGGCTATCAGTTCAACCCATATTTCAGCCTCGAAGGCGATATCACGACCGGCATCGATGATGGTGAGTTCGACTACAATGTCGACGAAGACGACTTCGATCTCGATGACAATAATGACGGCGACTTCAATGACCTTATCGCTGGCTCTGGCGATATTGGCCTGAACTATCTTGTTGGCGTTTATGCTCGGGCCTCCATGCCGGTCACTGACAAGCTCGATGTGTTTGGCCGCGCCGGTTATGCCTTCATCGATCTTGACGCTGATATTCAGACGCCGGGCGGCACAACGATTGCCACGGTTGAAGACTCTGAAGACGGTGCAGCTTTGGGCGCCGGTCTCAATTATGACCTGACCGAGAGCTGGGAGCTTCGCGGCGACTATACATGGTATGGCTTCGGCGAGACCGACACGCACGCCGCGATGATTTCGGCTGGCTACAAGTTCTAGCCAGACCATCACAAGGGGATGGAAAAAGGCCGGCACTCCAGAACGGGGTGCCGGCTTTTTGTTGTTAGAGCAGCCCTGCCGCGCGCGCCAGATAGACCGCGCCGATCACCGTCACGAGCCAGCGCATCCAGCGTTTGAAATTGACGTCATCCATCCGGTCCAGCACCAGCCCGCCGAGCCATGTGCCGGTCATCGACAGCGGTATGGCAAAAACGAGCAGGCCGAGCGGCGGCCAGCTGCCAACATTGCCCGCCGCCGACGCGCCGGCCACTCCAAGGCCAAGCAGCCCCTCGAGCGAGAAGCCCGTCGCTAGAAGGATGGGCGTGATCCAGAACGCGATCTTCACGATATGGGCGAGCACCTGCGTCGCCGACTTGGTCGCCACGATAGCCTGCCGTGTCATGTCGGTCCTGACGAACATGAGGTCGAGCAGCGGCCCCGAGACCCCCGCCAGCGTGTTCAGACACTGAACCGCCACAGCTGCGCCTTCAGCCTGATACGGCTTCTGGATATCGAGATCGATCATGGACCGCGGCACCCAGACAAGGAACGGCACAAGGCCGAGCATCAGGTAAACCATCGTCTTGTCGGGTCGCCACGCAACGAGGAACAGTATGCCAATCGCGACCACAGTCCCCAGTACATACCGCCCGAAAACCTTCCAGTCGACATGACCTCGAAGCAGCCATGCGCGCCAGCCATTTGACACGAGCTGGATGCACCCGTGCAGCACCATCGCAGATGCCACCGGCAAGAGCGCCGTCAGGACACCCATCAGGATGAGGCCGCCCGCCATCCCGAAAATGCCTGATATGAAAGCGGTGACGAGCGTCGCGATCAGAATGATTATTGCGCTCAGCCAGGACATGATGGTTGCTTTAAGGGCAATCAAAATGTTTAGCCAGATGGCCCTTACTTTTTCGCCGCAGAGATTTGATAATGTCAGACCAGACCCGGAATGGCCCTTGGACCGTGAAGTCCACCGAGACTTCGTTTCGCAATCCGTGGATCAGGGTCGAATCCAGTGATGTCATTCATCCAGATGGTAAGGATGGCATTTATGGCGTCGTGCGTTTCGCAAATTTTGCAACCGGGGTCCTGCCGCTGGATGAAGAGGGCTTCACCTGGCTGGTAGGCCAGCACCGGTTTGCCTTTGATGCCTATAGCTGGGAATTGCCGGAGGGCGGCGGACGCAAGGATACGTCACCGCAAATTTCAGCGGCGCGTGAGCTGGAAGAGGAAACCGGTCTGCTGGCGGCCAACTGGCTTGAGATTGGCCATTGGCATCTTTCCAACTCGGTCACCGATGAGCGGGCCTTCGGCTATCTCGCCTGGGGCCTGTCGGCTGGGCAGTCGGCGCCTGAATCGTCTGAAGAACTAGCGATCAAGCGGATCAAATTCGCGGACCTTCTGGCGATGTGCCTGTCGGGTGAGGTGACCGACGCTTTCACATGTTTGATGGCATTCACAGCCCGCGCTAAGGCAGAGGCCGGGGCGTATCCCGATGAGGTCGCTCAACTGCTGCTCGACGCGGGCTGAGCGGAGCTGTAACAGGCTGCAGCCATGCTAAACGTTCGAACGCTCTCCCGCGCCCACAAACTTGTCGGTCTTGTTATCGGGCTGCAACTCCTGTTCTGGACCGCAAGCGGGTTGTTTTTCACGCTGTTTCCGATCGAACAAATTCGCGGAGAACATTTGCGACGTGAACCAGTGCCTGTCGATCTCACCTCGCTGGAGACTCTCGCGCGGCCTGACGTTGAGCTTGCCGCGCAGCGTGTGGAGCTCAGGCAAGTCCTTGATCGTCCCGTCTGGCTGGTCAAAGGCGACGGCTGGTCAGCCCTTTATAATGTGGAGACAGGCGAGCAGCTATCGCCGCTCGGCGAGGCAGCTGTGCGCCAGATTGCACTGTCTGCGTGGGCGGGGGACGGAGATATTGCGTCGGTCCAGCGGGTCACCTCGCCGCCGCGCGAAGCTTTCAGCACCAAGCCGCTCTGGCGGGTCCAGTTTGAGGGCGCAGACAATGCGACGTTCTGGGTGGACGCTGAGGAGGCGCGGGTCACCGCCGTTCGGACGGCGAAATGGCGGGTGTTCGATGTGCTCTGGCGATTTCACATCATGGATGTCACTGGTGACGACCGGTTCGATAGCTGGTGGCTCAAGATCGCTGCGTTTCTGGGGCTTACATCGGTGATGCTTGGCATTGGCCTTTTGATCCAACGGGCGATGAAGGGCCGACTTTTGAAATAGCAGAAAGCCCCTGCAGGGTCGGTGCAGGGACTTTCGCTTTTCCATGTGGACCTTGGTTTAGTCCGGTTCGAAGGGATTAGTCCTCGGTCCAGGAAAACTCGTATTCGTAGTCTGCATTTTCTTCGAAGCGCTCTTTTTCGGCGTCCGACAGGGTCGGGTTGTCGAGCACGAAGGCTCTGACGTTTGGCGCATCCAGCTGATCTTGAGCGCCGATCACGCACAGGGCGCGGTGGGTCGTTCCGTCCTTGGCGCGGGTGCTGAGAATAACCGGCGTGGTCAGGCTCTCATCGCGATCGTTGCACTGGTCTGCCAGGTCTTCGATGACTTCGCCCGCGTCTTCGAGATCATCTTCGAGACCATCGGAGAAAGCTGCCTCGATGCGGGCTTCCATCTTCTCGCTCAGCATCTCCATTCTATCCGCTTTTTCTTCGACGCGGCTTTCAATGATCATAGCCATCTTTTCAGCGCGGTCAGCATGGGCTTCTGCCATCGCTTCGGCGCGTTCGGCATGAGCTTCAGCCAGAGCTTCGGCACGCTCCGCATAAGCCTCTGCAGCGGCCTCGACCTTTTCCATCTCAATTTCAAAAGCGTCTTCATCAAACTTCGAAATGAAGATTTCCTGATCTGGAAAGATGATCTTCACGCCGTTTTCGGTTTCGATGGTTTGCACATCGAAATCTTCGAGGCCGTCGATATCGAGATCAAATTCGATATTCATGTCACCGAGCGCGGCCAGGCCTTCAAGTTCGGACAGGCCTTCCAGCTCAGCGAGGCCTGCAAGTCCTGACAGACCTTCAAGATTCCCAAGTTCCAAACCGTCAATGTCGACGGCCCGTTGAATCTCTATTGAAAGTTTCTGCATTTCTTCTTCGAGATCAGACAGGTCCAGGTTCTCAACTTCTTTCAGGCGAGGCTCGAGGGCTTCGAACGGGTCGCTCAGCAGGACAAACTGACGATCTTCGCCCTCATTGCTGGAGGAGATCCGGTAATAGGTGGTTTTCGACTTACGCGTGACGCTGTCGCCGCCAGCAAGTTCGCTGGAGCCTTGATCCCGGGGCGTTGCAGAGGCGGCGCAGGAGGCTGTTGCCAGCAGGGCAGCGGAGCCAAGCGTGACGGCCAGGGTGGTGCCAAGAAGGCGCTTGCGGAGTGTGGGAGCGGTGTTCTGCATCAGGATTAGTCTTTCTTTTATAGGATGCGTCAGGGTCAGATTGGCGCCGCGAAAGGCACCGTCGGCCGGTCCAGCAAGGCGTGCTGCCTTGACGAGGGTCTGGCCGTAGGCAAACGCTGATGATGTTCCCGCCCGAAGCACATCAGCGTCACAGGCTGCTTCCTGATCGATGCGGAATGCCCGCAAGGCCAGGTGAGCCAGTGGGTTGAACCATTGCAGGGCCAGAACAAGCTGGGCCAGTTGCAAGGCAAAGAGGTCACCGCGCTTGACGTGCATGAGCTCATGGGTGAGCGCGTCACGCTGTTCTCGCGGGGAATAATCAGATTCGAACCAGGCCGGCAGGAGCACCACCGGGCGCTTGAGGCCTGTTACGAGGGGGCTGCCATTCAGAAGGCTGGTACGCACATCGAAGTCACGGCGTAGTTTGAGGCTGAGCGCGATCTCGCTCGCCATTTCATGCACGGTAGGGGAGGCGTCGTCGGAATCGCCTTCGATCAGACGGTGGAAGACAGATTGGCGCCACCAGGCAAATCCAAGAATAAGCACGATGCCTGCAATCCAGACTGGCATGAGCAGGCTGGGAACGCTTGCGAGCATGGAATCCAGCAATGAAGGCTCTGACACGGCCGTCGTGGCTGACGTCCACTCGATAGCTGGAGGCGTTGGCACGCTGCTAGCCGGTGCGTGTGTCACGGCGGGTGCTTGAATAAAAACGGGCTCTGCGACCGGCAATGGATCCGCTGGCGCCGCTTCGGTGGGGGCGAGCGCGCCAAAAAGCGACATGTTCGCTGGAAGTGGCGGCATGAATAGCCTGACCAATGGCACGAGCCAAAGCGCGTAAGCTGCTTTCGCGCCGAAGTGGCGGGCAAAGCGTCGCCGCACCAGGAGAACAATGCCGAACAGCACGGCGACGGCCAGGCTGGTCTGGAGGCTGTTCAGGACAAGCGGATTTACATTGAGCAAGATGTTCATTTCTTCAGTTTCCCCAACAGAGCTTCCAGTTCGGCAATGTCCTGCGCTGTCAGCCCCTCGGCATCGGCAAGATGTGCAACCAGTGGAGCTGCCCGACCGCCAAACATCCGATCTACGAACTGTTTGGCTTCTTTCTTTTGATACTCACCACGCTTGATTTCTGGCTTGTAGAGGTAGCGGCGGCCATCCGGCTCGGTGCTGAGGGCCCCTTTCTCCACGAGCCGCCCGACCAGCGTTTTGATGGTACGGATATTCCAGCTTTTATCGTCTTTCAGCGCTTCGGCAATTTCGGTGGCGCCGAGACCGGGCTCCTCCCAGAGCACATTCATGATTTCGAGTTCGGCTGGCGTGATCTGCATGATCCGGTCCCTGGTGATTACGTTTGTAGTCGATAGTTCCGATTACAGTTGTGGTCAATAGCGCAATTGTGAAATTTTCGAGGCAGGCTCTGCTAGGTCTGATTGGCACATGACCGAAGCGCCGAAGCGGCCTATGTTCATGTTATGGAAGATCGTGACATGGATATCGATGCGCCTGTCGCTGGCTCGAAAGAGATCGGCGCATTGGCGCATCTCTACCGGGCTGAGGTGTATCGCTCGACAATCTGGCGCCAGCGCCTCGACATGACGACAAACTGGGCCGTTGTGTCGACGGGTATCGCCCTTTCTGTCAGCTTTGCGAGCGCAACAGCCTCGCCTCTGCCCATTGCGCTGGTCGGCATGCTTTCAGTCATGTTCCTGTTCCTTGAAGCGCGCCGGTATCGCTATTTCGCGGTCTGGAAGTTCCGGGCCCGTCTGCTTGAACTTGCCGTCATGGTGCCGATTTTGCGGGGTGAGGGGGCAAGCATTCCACTGGACCGCGGCACAGCGCTCTCGGATGATTATCTGAGACCGAGGCAACGTATCTCAGCGATGCGGGCTGTCGGTCACCGCTTACGGCGCAACTATCTCTGGATCTTCACTATTCAATACGCATCCTATCTGGCGAAAATCTGGATTCATCCGATCGAGGCCAGTTCAGTGAGTCAGGCTCTGGAGCGGGCTCATGTCGGGGCAATCCCGGGCTGGCTGGCCGTCATAGGTGGCACCGGCTTGCTACTTGTCTTTATCTCGATTTCCGTCTGGACCTGGTGGGTCGAGCGCAAGGACAAATCGAAGATGTCAGACTATCTGGAAGAGGCGACGGACGAGTGATCCCTTGTGCGGCGCAGCAGAAACCATTTGCGTTTCGTGCAGCAAACCTTATGTCAGTCCCAGACGCCTCAGGCATCGATCAAGTGATCCGCGCGGGTTTACGCCCAACCGGTCTAGCGACTTTCCTAAAACGATCGTTGCCTTGCGAACCAAGTCCTGAACGCGCAACCAACCAGCCAGCAGAATGGTCTGCCGGTCTGGCCCAATAGCGCCTTTGTGCGGGACATGCTCGCCTGTCAGGCAAACTGAAAGACTATAATTGACCCATTTTTCTGATCTCGGCCTCGCCGAGCCAATCCTGCGTGCCGTTTCATCGCAGGGCTATGACAGCCCGACGCCAATCCAGCAGCAGGTCATTCCGGCCATGCTCGCGGGCAAGGACGTCCTGGGCACCGCACAGACCGGTACCGGCAAAACCGCAGCCTTCGTGCTGCCGATCCTTCATGCATTGAGCACTGAGAAGACCCGCGTATCCTCAAAAGGATGCCGTGCGCTGATCATGGCGCCGACCCGTGAACTCGCCATGCAGATTGTCGACAGCGTTCGCACCTATGGCGAAGGCTCACGCATCTCCGTGACGCTGGTTGTCGGCGGCCTCAAGATCAACAAGCAGATCAAGGCTATGGAACGCGGCGTTGATATTGTTGTCGCCACACCGGGTCGACTGCTGGACCTCGCGCAGCAACGCGCCATCCGCTTTGATGACGTGAAGATGGTTGTGCTGGATGAGGCCGACCACATGATGGACATGGGCTTCCTGCCTCAGATCAAGAAGGTTCTGGTCCAGCTTCCAAAGCAGCGCCAGACAGCCCTGCTTTCGGCAACAATGCCAACCGACATCCGCAAGCTGGCCGACCAGTTCCTCAAGAACCCGGTCAATGTTGCTGTCTCTCAGGAGTCCAAACCGGTTGAGCGTATCGACCAGAGCGTCCGCTTTGTGCCGCACGCGCAGAAGCGCGATGTGCTGACCGAGATCCTCAAAGGCCCGAAAGTCGATAGCGCCATTGTGTTCACGCGCACCAAGCGCGGCGCTGATCGCGTCTGCCGCCATCTGGAACAGGCTGGCCTCACCGCTGCTGCGATCCATGGCAACAAGAGCCAGAACCAGCGGACCAAGGCGCTTGACCTCTTCAAGGCGAAGAAGCTCACCGTGCTGGTCGCGACGGATATTGCTGCACGCGGTATCGATATCGATCAGGTCAGCCATGTCGTGAACTATGAGCTGCCGAATGTGCCGGAATCCTATGTCCACCGGATTGGCCGTACGGCCCGCGCCGGCGAAAGCGGTACCGCGATCACGCTCTGTGATGGCGAGGAACGCAAGCTGCTTCGCGACATCGAAAAGCTGATCGGCAATCGACTGCCCGGCAACGAGGCTGGCGCGGCTGAAGAGCCGATCAATGACAAGGAAAGCAAGAATTTCCATCCATCCAAGGATGGCCAGCGGCGCCGCAAACCGCGCTCTGGAAACCGTGCCGGCAATTCGGGTGGGCATCAAAGCCCGAAACGCCCGAAACAGCGCAGTCACGCCTCTTGACCAATTGGCGCTTTTCCTGTTGAAAGCGCCGCTTCAGGACGGGTGGTGCGGAGCCGCCGTTGTAATCGTGGGACCCATGAAGGCGTTCCACCGGCCCGCGTCGTAAAAGGAAGTATGCCATGTCACGTCGTCATTCGACGAAGTACAAGATCGACCGTCGCGTCGGTGAGAATATCTGGGGTCGCCCGAAGTCCCCGGTTAACAAGCGCCCAACCAAGCCAGGCCAGCACGGCCAGGGCCGTCGTCAGAAGGTTTCTGACTATGGCATGCAGCTCATGGCGAAGCAGAAGCTCAAGTTTCACTACGGTGACATCACCGAGAAACAGTTCCGCAAGACCTTCGATGAAGCCAACCGGATGAAGGGCAACACGGCCGAGAACCTGATCGGCCTGCTCGAAAGCCGTCTGGACGCATTTGTCTATCGTTCGAAATTCGTGCCTACAATCTTTGCGGCCCGTCAGTTCGTGAACCACGGCCACGTCAAAGTGAACGGCGTGAAGACCAATATCGGCTCTTTCCGTCTGAAAGCTGGCGACGTTGTCGAAATCCGCGAAAAGTCGCGTAACCTCGCCCTCGTTCTCGAAGCTCTCGGCTCGCCAGAGCGTGACCTTCCAGAATATATCGAAGTGGACCCAAAAGCGATGACCGCGACTTATGTGCGCGTGCCAGAGCTGATTGACGTGCCTTACGCCGTCAAGATGGAACCGGCCCAAGTCGTCGAATTCTATTCTTCGTAAGTTCTTACCGGACTTGCAGCTACGATCAGGCCGCGCTCCATTGGGCGCGGCCTTTTCTTTTGACCAAATCAAATCCTGCCGGAGTTTTTCATGTCACAACCGTCTATTACCGAGGTCCGCGCACGATTTATTGCGCAGCCGGGCGAGCCCTTCGATCTTTCCGCTCGCGACAGCGGTGACCGCGCCCTGTTTGAGGATAAGGACGATACAAAGGATGGGCTGACAGAGGATGGCAAGGCCATCGACCAGCTACAGAACCTGCTCTACGCCAATGGCAAGCGGTCTGTGCTCGTTGTGCTTCAGGGCATGGATACGGCCGGCAAAAGCGGCACGATCAAGAGCGTATTTGCCTACACCACGCCGCTCGGCATGCAGGTGAAGGCGTTCAAAGCTCCGTCCAAAGAAGAGCTTGCGCATGACTATCTATGGCGCGTGCATCAGGCCGTACCAAAGCGCGGAAAAATCGGCATCTTTGATCGCTCTCACTATGAGGATGTTCTCGTTGTGAAGGTCCGCGAATTCGCGCCCGCCGAAGACATCGAGCAGCGCTATGAGCAGATCAACCAGTTCGAGAAGCATCTGGTCGAGAACGGAACCGTGGTGCTGAAATTCATGCTGCATGTTGGATATGAAGAGCAGGGCATCCGCTTGCGTCAGCGCCTGATGGAAGGTCACAAATACTGGAAGTTCAATCCCCAGGACCTGGAAGACCGAAAGCTCTGGCCACAATTCATGTCCGCCTATGAAACCATGGTCCAGCGATGCTCAACCGAGCATGCACCATGGTACGTCATACCTTCAGACAGCCGGAAGCGCCGCAATGCTGCCATTGCCCGGATTGTGCGCGGTGCACTGGAAGAGCTCGATCTCGAATGGCCCCTCCAGCTACATCACCCGGACGACTTTGATATCGGCTAGGCGGGATTGCGGTGAGGACGCCTGTTGCCTAAGGCTGGACGTTCATTTGATCTGGGGAGACGTCAAAATGGCCCGACTGTTGAAATATATCGCAACGAGCACGGCGGCGCTGGCGCTAATATTGCCGGTTTCAAGCGCGGCTGAGCCTTATGTGGAGGTCGTGCACGACCAACTCGATGCCATGCTCGCGCAGCTCGAGTCGAGTGCAGAGGAGGCGGACGCAACGGCCATCTCGCTTGAAACGTTTGAAGACCTGCTGGCCTCCGATACAGGCCATAGCTATGAGGTCAGCACTGAAGCCGAGAGCAGCTATGCCGTGGTCGGCGCGTGCGACACCGATTGCGGGGATCTCGATATCATCATCACGAACGCGGCGGGCGAAACAGTTGCCGCTGACGAAACGGAGTCGGATGTGCCAGTGATCCTGTTCGATAGTGAAGAGGCCGCGACGTACACGGTGACCGCCAATCTTTACAACTGTGCGGCGGACACCTGTTACTACGGTGTCCGCCTTATCCAGTTGCAGGCTGACTAGGCAGGCCTGTCTCAGTTCTCGTTAGTTGACGGTTACAGAACCGCCACTGGACTTGTCGATGGTAACGTCTGTCGCGCCGCCGGAGACGCGGACACTGCCGCCGCTTGAGGCGTCTGCATTGACGCTTTTGCTGGCATAGGCGCGGATTGAGGCGCCAGAGGACACGTCCGCTGTCAGGCGCTCACACTGTACGCCTGAGGCATCAAGATCGGCGCCGGAGCTGGCATCTGCGTCGATTTCTACGCAGGTGCCGGACAGTTCAACGTCTGAGCCGCTGGAGGCTTCGACTTCCAGTTCGTCAGCGCGAATGTCAGATATCGCAGCAGAGGCGCCTGAAGAGACACCCACGTCGACGTCACCTGTGAGGCCGCTTCCTTCAGCGCTCGCGCCGGATGAGGCTTCAATGCCGTTCAAGGACGTGGCGACGACGCGCACAGTGTAGTCCGTACGACGTTTTCCAAAGCCCATCTTGAACTTTTTCGGGCGTTTCAGAACGAGCGCGCCCTCATCGACGTCGACCACGATATCGCTGAAATCGCCTTTGTCGTTCTCGACTTCGACAGATTGCGTATCACCGATTTCAAAGATGACATTGATGCCGCTCGACACGTCGATTTCGTCGAAAGTAGCAACGGAATAGGTCTGCGTTTCAGCAATGGCAGGGGCGGCGAAAACGGCAAGTGTCGTCGTTGCGGCGAGGAGTGATTTGAGTTTCATTTTGGCTCCAATGAAGAATTCGATTGACAGATGATTATCGAATAACAATACCAACAATTATCGTAAGTCAATAAGGAATTTCTCTATGACCCACCGTTTTACCAAACTTGCCATTGTCGGCTTGATGGCCGCGTCACCCGTTGTTCTGGGCGCCTGCGTCATTGTCGATGCAGATGAGCATACCGCTGCCAGCTGGGATCTCGACCGTGATTATGGATCTCTCAAAGGCGCTGAAGTTTCCGCCAATCAGATCACGGCGCGCGTATCGTCCAATGGATGCACAACGAAGGATTTCATCGGTACAGACGTCCGCAAATCCGGTGACGACAGCTTCACGGTCGGCTTCTTCCGCGAGAAGCAGGACTATTGCCGCGCCAATCTGCCCGACGGAGTCGAGCTGAGCTGGAGCTTTGAGGAGCTCGGTATTCCGAACGGGGCGGACGTTTCAGTTCGCAATCGCGTCGGCGGTTAGGCCGGCTCACCGTAGAGGTCATATTCGTCAGCGTCCTCGATACGGGCGCTGACGATATCGCCTTGCTTCAAGTGCCCTGCATTGGCGAGGTAAACCACCCCGTCAATCTCAGGCGCATCTGCCTTGGACCGGCCAAGCATTTCGCCATCAGCTTCGCCTGGCCCATCAATAATGACGTCTTGCACGGTGCCGATCTGGGCTTCGGCGCGCTCGGCGGAGACGGCGGCCTGCACGGCCATGAAGCGGTGCCAGCGTTCCTCTTTCACCTCTTCGGGGAGGTGGTCGCCCAGCAGTCGGCTATCAGCGTGCTCGACATTTTCGTATTTGAAACAGCCGGCCCGGTCGATTTTCGCTTCGCGGATAAAGTCGAGCAGGACCTCGAAATCCTCCTCGGTCTCGCCCGGAAAGCCGACAATGAAGGTTGAGCGGATGGTCATGTCCGGCACATCGCGGCGCCATTGCTGGATGCGTTCCAGCACGCGGTCCTGTTTGGCCGGGCGCTTCATCTGTTTCAGCACATTGGTCGAGGCATGCTGGAACGGGATGTCGAGATAGGGGAGGATTTTTCCCTCCGTCATCAGCGGAATGACCTTGTCGACATGCGGGTAGGGATAGACGTAATGCATCCGCACCCATGCGCCGAGTTCGCCGAGCCCGCGTGCAAGATCAAGGAAGCGCGTCTCATATTCCTCGCCGCGCCAGGTCTGCGGGGCGTATTTCACATCGAGACCGTAGGCGGACGTATCCTGGCTGATCACGAGAAGCTCATTCACCCCGGCTTTGACCAGGCGTTCGGCTTCGGTCAGCACGTGATGGATTGGACGGGACACGAGGTCTCCGCGCAGTTTCGGGATGATGCAGAAGCTGCAGCGATTGTTGCAGCCTTCTGAAATCTTCAAATAGGCATAGTGGCGGGGCGTCAGGCGCAGGCCCGCTTCCGGAACAAGATCGGTGAAGGCGTTCGGCGGCGGCGTCAGATGCGTGTGCACCGCGTCCATCACCTGCTCATACTGATGCGGCCCGGTCACGGCGAGCACTTTGGGGTACGCCTTCTGAATGACATCCGGCTCTGCGCCAAGGCACCCGGTGACAATCACTTTGCCATTTGCCTCAATCGCCTCGCCAATGGCTTCGAGGCTCTCATTGCGCGCGCTGTCGATGAAGCCGCACGTATTGACCAGCACAAGGTCAGCGCCCTGATAGTCCGGCGCGATGGCGTAGCCCTCAGCGCGCAACCGCGTAATGATCCGCTCGGAATCAACCAGCGCCTTAGGGCAGCCAAGTGACACAATGCCCACCTTTGGCTGGGATTTCGTGGTCGCTTTTGCCGGGGTCTCAATCAGTGTGCTCATGGGGCGGCCTTTACAGGATTGCGCGGGCAGACGGAAGCCGTGAGCTTCACCACTCAAGCGCGCTGTATGCTTGCTGGGACTGCGTGACCTCCTCGGCATAACAGCACCTTGCCTTGCAGGCGAGAACGGCAATTGCTTCGAGGGTGAGCAAGCGCGCCTTAATGGAAGTGCTTTGCACCCTGCGCGGACATTGTCTAAACTTCCCCAAGGGACTTTGGGGAGACACTACCGTGGGACAAATAACGCGCCTTCTGGCGTCCATTCTGACATGCGCGAGCTTGCTCGCCGCCTGCACCAGCCATCGCGGCGCGACAACAATCAGCCCGTCCGGTTATGCCTATAATGAGGCCATCGCGACGACCAAGAGCGAGCAACTCTTGCTCAACCTCGTCCGTCTGAAGTACCGCGACCCCATCGTTTTCATGGATATCGATGGCATCACGACGCAGCACCAATATGTGTTTGCCCTGTCGGCGGAGAATTTTCTTCCCTTTCAGAATGTTTCGCAGGGCGGCTCCACAGTGATCCCCGGTGCCAGTGTCAGCGAGACGCCGACAACGGTCTACAAACCCCTCGACAGCAGCCAGTTCGCGCAGGACCTGCTCGCCCCGATCACGCCTGAAACCATCGTCCTGCTTGCCAATTCCGGCTGGAGCGTTGAGCGGATCATCTCCTGCTGCATCGAGCGCATCGGCCCGCTCTCCAATGCTGCGAGCGTGTCAGGACCGACGCCTGCCGTCATTCCTGACAATTACGAGTTTCGGCAATTGGCGGGCCTGCTGCGTAGCCTGCAACAGCAGGAGCGCGTATGGGTCGACCGACTGAAGGGGGATGAGGGGGTCGGCACATATCTCGTCATAGACGATGATGAGGGCAGGTCCTGCGCCGCGCTGCTCGAGCTTCTCAAGACGAGCGACTGCGATGTGGAAATCGGCCTTGTCGCTAAGGATTCCGGCCGCCAGGTAGACCCTCACTACGCCCAGACCCGCACCGTGCTCGGCGCGCTGTACGCGCTATCGCATGCCGTGGAAGTGCCTGCCGCGCATAAGCAGGCGGGCCTGACGACCCAGAGCACCAGCAGCTCTTCGCGCACGCCCGACTGGCCGACCTATCTCGGCGGTGTCTTCAAGGTCCGATCGGGTGCGAGTGAGCCATCAGGCACAGCGGTGAAGATTTTCTACCGCGACCACTGGTTCTGGATCGATGACAGCGATCTGGATTCCAAGACCACGTTCAACCTCGTCACGTTCCTCCTGGCCCTGCAATCTGCCGCCAGCGATGGGGCTTCACCGCTCCTGACAATCAATGCAGGTGGTTGAGCGGGGCGCTCGATGTGCTGCTGGGGCTACCCCCAGACCGGCGGCCTCAAGTTTTGCCACGGGCTTGTTTCTTCAAGCTGCGCGGCGAGCCTGAACAGCGTCGCCTCGTCGCCATAGCGGCCAGAGAACATCATGCCGATTGGCAGGCCGTTGCTGTCGCGCCCCATAGGCACGGACATGGACGGCTGGCCGGTAATGTTCTGCGGCGGGGTGAACGGGAAGACCTGCGCCTGCCGGCGGTCAACATCGCGCGGGTCCATATTGACCGGGTCAATCTCACCAATCTTTGGGACCGGCTCGCCCAAGACCGGCGACAGGATAATGTCATACGTCTCGTGCAGACCAAGAATTTGGCGGCTCATCTTCCGGAGCGTCGACCAGCCTGCCATGGCCTCTGAGCCTGTGAGATGTTTCGAGCCGCGATAATTGCGCCAGGTTAGCGGCTCCAACTCATCCTCGCGCGGTTCGCGGCCCTGCGCCTTGATCGCGGCATCGACCGTCGCGGCAAAATTGCTACCGGAGACAGCGCGCTGGGCGGTGTAGAGCCGGCGGTAATCAATGCCGAGCCCATGCTCCTCGACATGGTGACCAAGCGACTCCAGCAGCTTTGCGGCCTGTTCGAGCGCCGCGCGGATTTCCGGATGGACGGGCTTGCCGCTTGGCGTCTCGGAGTGAAAGGCAATGCGCAGCTTGCCGGGCGCCGCGCCAACCTCTTCAGCGAAGGGGCGCGACTTGGCGGGATAGGCGAAAGGCGCGCCGGGTTCAGGATAGGCCGTCGCATCCAGCAGGGCGGCGCTGTCGCGCACGCTGCGCGTCACCGCATGCTCCACGGTGAGGCCGATTGCGGCGGCATCGTCATAGGCAGAGTTTGGGTTGCGATCGCGCGTGGTCTTCATGCCGAAGAGGCCGCAACAGGCTGCGGGGATACGGATCGAGCCGAGCCCGTCGCTCGCATGCGCCATGGGCAAAACACCGGCGGCAACCATGGCGGCCGCACCGCCTGAAGAGCCGCCAGTGATGTAATCGGTGTTCCACGGATTGTGGCAGGCGCCATGAAAGGCGCCTTCGGTCGTGCCGGTAATGCCGAATTCAGGCGTGTTGGTCTTGCCGAAGAGGTTAAGCCCTGCCTCGCGGAACCGCCTGGTCAGCGCGCCATCTTCAGCCGCGACGACGTCCCTCAGAAAGCGCGAGCCGCTCGTCTGCGGCCAGCCTTTCACCGGGCTTGCAATGTCCTTGATCAGGAACGGGACGCCCTTGAATGGGCCGTCGGGCAAGTCGCCCTTGGCCGCCGCGCGTGCTTCGTCAAAAGCCTTGTAGGTGATGGCGTTCAGTTTGGGATTATGCCGCTCGGCCCGGCTGATCGCCTCTTCCAGCACTTCGGTGGGCGTCGTCTCGCCCTTGCGGACCAGCTCTGCGAGCGCGGTGGCGTCCAGGTCTGAGTAATTGTCGATGGCCATGTGTGTCCTCCGGATGCCCGCTCTTCACGATGGAGCGGGTCTGTCAGAGAAAGCTTCGCCGAACAGACAGACAGGGGCAAGGGCGAGGTGGCCAAACCTGGTCCACGTCCTTCGGCGCGGAGACTTCGCGGGCCACCGTTCGCTTCTTCGGTTTGGGTAAGAGCCGGAAGCGCGTTTTATACCTGGAAAAACTGATGCCGAAATCGTAACTCATGCGGTGAATTTTGCAGGAAGGCGCGGTTGGCTCATATGCCTGTTCGCAGGACCAACCCTGAAGCATATCAATCAACAGTGCCCTCGCAATTTCTGAAAATTACGCGTATTTGTAAGACTGTGCGATCCAGGGGGAGGGGCGATGCCTGATTTCGAAGCCACAAACGCGTCGCTGACAAATGCCATAGGTTCAGCGTCATTCCTGCTGACTGCAATCGCGCTCTTCCTATCAGCAACCGCGATCGCAGTTGCGGCCTGGGCGCAATACCAGGCCAAGCGGACAGAAAATGAGACCAAGCGGCTGGAGCTGTCATACCGGTTGATGATTGCAGCGGCAGGGGGTGGAGATGCGCTCTGTCCGAAAGGCGGATCGCACTACAGCAACCTGCAGATCCAGGTCGCTGCCATGGCCAGCCTCAGATCGTATCCGGAGTATATCGACGTCTTCGAGCGCCTACTTGCCGACCGTGAAAGACTGGTCGAGACACCGCGGGCCGGGATCGAAATGAACCAGAATGAATATGACCGCCTCATCGCGGCGGAGCTGGCATCACTGGTGGAGTCAGTTCGAAGCAAGAGAAAGCGCGCCCGGTAGACGGCGCGGCCTTTTCTAACGCAAGGCGGTTACGCCGCTTCCATTTCAATGCCCTTATCGGCCATATACGTTTTCAGCTCACCGCTTTCGAACATTTCCTTGATGATGTCGCAGCCGCCGACAAACTCACCCTTCACATAGAGCTGAGGGATGGTTGGCCAGTCTGAATAGGTCTTGATGCCTTCGCGCACGGCCTGGTCTTCCAGAACATTGGTCGCGACATAGTCGACGCCGAGATAGTCGAGCACCTGAACGACGACCGAAGAGAAGCCGCATTGCGGGAAGGTTGGTGTGCCCTTCATGAAGAGCAGCACATCATTGCCTTTGACGGCTTGGTCGATCTGGGTCTGGACGTCGTCGCTCATTTCGGTCTCCGATAGATTTGCACCTGCGACCCCAGATGTGAGGCGCAGGGCAGACACGTTCAAGGGGAGGGGCTGTTCGCCTACTCCTTGACCTCTTTCATGACCTGCTCACGCGCCACGGCGGTCAGCTCGGCCATGTGCTCGCGAATGCGGGCATCGGAACGGTCAACGCCCTTGGCGTCGAAGTCGCCGCGCACCTTGCGGAACACGTCTTCGTCGCCCGGCTCTTCCAGATCAGAGCGCACAACAGACTTGGCGTACTCTTCGGCGTCGTTGCCGGACAGGTTCATCAGGTCTGCGGCCCAGAGGCCCAGCAGCTTGTTACGGCGGTTCGTGACCTTGAACTGGAATGCAGCGTCGTGCGCGTATTTTGCTTCTTCACCGCGTTCGCGATCTTCAAATGTGCTCATGGAGAAAGCCTTCCTGTCTTGCATGGCTTCTGAATGTCTGGCGCGATATAGAGGCTCGAACGGGTTTAGCGCAAGACCATCTTGGCTGGTCAACAGCGCTTGGCCGTTGTGATGGCCACTGAATCAGCATTTGTTTCACCTTCAGCTTCGGGGTATCAATTCGGGCTTGTTCAAGGGGAAGTGGGGCCAACTGCCAGTCAGGCTCCACGAGGAGATGGCTATGTCACGCAGGCGCATGATTTACGAAGGCAAGGCCAAGATACTGTATGAGGGGCCCGAGCCGGGCACTCTGATCCAGTACTTCAAGGACGATGCGACAGCCTTCAACGCTGAAAAGAAAGCCGTGCTGGATGGCAAGGGCGTTCTGAACAACCGTATCAGTGAATTTATCATGACGCGGCTCGCTGCGGTCGGCATCCCCAACCATTTCATCAAGCGTCTCAATATGCGCGAGCAGTTGATCCGCAAGGTTGAGATCATCCCGCTGGAAGTCATCGTGCGCAATGTTGCGGCTGGCACCATGTCCAAACGTCTTGGTATCCCTGAAGGCGAAGTGTTGCCGCGGGCGATTGTCGAATTTTGCTACAAGAAAGACGAGCTGGGCGACCCGCTTGTCTCCGAAGAGCACATCGCTGCGTTCGGCTGGGCCAGCCCACAGGAGCTCGACGACATCATTTCCATGTCACTGCGCGTGAATGATTTCATGTCCGGTCTTTTTGCCGGCGCGGGCATTCGCCTCATCGATTTCAAGCTCGAGTTTGGCCGCCATTTCGAGGGCGAGATGGTCCGCACGATCCTTGCAGACGAGATCAGCCCCGATAGCTGCCGGCTCTGGGATATCGAGACGAATGAAAAGCTCGACAAGGACCGCTTTCGCCGTGACCTTGGCGGTGTGACCGAAGCCTACGCTGAAGTTGCGCGCCGCCTCGGCATTATCAAGGAAAGCGCTCAGGGCGGCGAAGTCGTAGACTTCAATACCGCTGGTAAATAGGTCTTTCGATGCGTTCCAACTCCGGCGCAAATGCGCTAGAGGGGGGCGACTCGAAGTTTGCGAAAGGCGTGCGCCATGAAAGCCATTGTCCATGTTGGTCTTAAGCCGGGCGTTCTTGACCCTCAGGGCAAGGCGGTTGCCGATACGCTTGGCCGTATGGGCTATGATGAAGTGCAGGGCGCGCGCATCGGCAAGGTGATCGAGCTGGACCTGACAGGCGTCGCTGCAGACAAGGCAGATGGCCGTGTGAAAGAGATGTGTGAGAAGCTGCTCGCCAACACGGTGATCGAGTCCTACCGCTATGAGCTGGTCGAGTAGCAGCGGCGCGTCTGGTCAGACTGAAACTGGCCCGAAATATGCTTTGAGGTCAGGCATGAAACATGTCGTGATTTTCCTCTTTGCCGCATCCCTCACCCTGACCGCTCAGGCGAGCGAGATCTGCCGGTCCGTCTCGTCCAGCTGGCAGGAAGATGGCCAGCAGCTTCAGACCCGTATTTCGACGCAGGCGCGCGATGGCTGCAAACTGATCTTCCAGAGCGTAAACGATGTTGAAACCGAAGGCGTCGATTGCAATTGCGATCTCGTCATCGATGGCATGGAAGGCCAGTTCAGCCCGCCACCTTCAGCCCGGCAGGCAGAGCGTCTTCTGGAGACCTGTCACGGCCCCTCGACCGACCCCAAGCCGGAACGGCAGGAAATCTATATCGTAAACTGATCGGCTTAAGAATGTGACGAGCAGGGCCTCCCGGTCACTGCAGGGCACGAAAGTTACTAAAGGGCGCAGTTTTCTGCTGTTCGCTCCCTTCTTTCCTGCATCCGAACTTGGTCAGGGAAACATTATTCGGATCACGAACGGTGGAGGGCACGTAGGGCACTTTGCAAGCGCCATAGCGTATGCTCGGCGGCGCGACCTCACCTGCAGCAAGATTGATCGCCGCCGGTGATTTTTCGCCGGGTGCGAGACTAAGATACCGACAGCTAAGAGGTGTTTCGCGCTGGCCAAGACAAAGCCGCGCGGAAAGTGCCTCATCGCAGGTGTTTCGAAGCGAGAGCGAGTCCTTGCTGAGATAAAGACAACTGGAGCGGTCCGCGAACCGCTGTGGCTGGAGAATCTGAGAGGCGAAAAAACCGCCGACGACAAGGACGACGACAAGAAGGGCTGACCAGATGCGCTTCATTGCGCACCGCCACTCTTATCAGGCTTTCGGCAGCCATCGACCTTGCGGATTGTGCTCTGCTGGCTGGCGACGTCGTCTGGAATAAATGGCGCCTTGCAGGCATGAACGGTTGTACGCAGGACGAGATGTTTCGCGCTCGCCGCATCGAACTCCTCGCGCAAATCTGACATCTTTTCACCCGGCTTGAGAGCAACAACACCGCAGGTTTTCTCCTGGCCGTCATTGCGGAAGCAGTAACGCGCATTGATGTCGTAATCGCAGCCATTGGTGTAAGGACCGGTGTTTCCTTCGCGCTTCAGGCACTGATTTCGGTCGGCATGGGCCGTCGGATTGGTGAAAGTCGACAGCCACCAGGCACCAACAGAGAAGATCACGAAAAAGCCGATCACGCGAATGCTGTGCGGTATTCTTGCGAAAAATGATTTCACGGTCGTCCCCGGTTAAGCTGTCCCAAAGCTAGACATAGAGACTGCCGCTTCGCGCGGCACTTGTCACCCCCGCCGGCCCTCAAGGCCTGGTGCAACCGTCCTTCAGACGCTTGGTATTCATATCTACGACCTTGTCCGGCAGATAGGGGGTGTCGCAGGCGTTTATCTCTACACGTAGCAGACCGTTCAGGTCGGCTAGATCGGCTGCGATCTGGTAGCGGTCGAACCCTTCACCGGGGGCCAGCTCAACGGTCCGGCAAATGTCGCTGCCATCTTTGCCAAACAGGCAGAGGCGGGCATTGATGTCTTTCTTACACGTGTTCGGGTAGGCCGGTCCGGTCTCACCGTAAGGGCCGACGCAGCTCATGGACCGGGATAGTCGTTCGGGCTGAAACATCAGAGTCGTGACGTAACCGACAATGAGCAGACCGATAAAAGCGCCAACGCCCCAAAGGCAGCCTGAACCTCTTGGTTTCATTGTTCGCCGCGTCCCCTCGCTACAGCCACGAATATAAAAAAACTCCCGCCCGACAGTCCACCTATTTCTAGGCCGGGACGTCGGACGGGAGCTCTAAAGTTGGTTTAGCCCGAAGGCCTGGCTGCTTAAGCCATCTTCTTTTCGAGGTTCTCGGCAACCGCTTCGAGGAAGCCTTCGGTCGTCAGCCAGTCCTGATCTGGACCGATGAGCAGCGCGAGGTCCTTGGTCATCTTGCCGCTTTCAACCGTCTCGATGACGACCTGTTCGAGGTCTTCAGCGAATTTGGTGACTTCCGGCGTGTTGTCGAGACGGCCACGATGCGCCAGGCCACGTGTCCAGGCGTAGATCGAAGCGATCGAGTTGGTCGAGGTCGCTTCGCCCTTCTGGTGGTTGCGGTAGTGACGGGTCACCGTGCCGTGGGCGGCTTCGGCTTCAACCGTCTTGCCATCTGGTGACATCAGAACCGACGTCATCAGGCCGAGCGAGCCGAAGCCCTGCGCAACCGTGTCGGACTGCACGTCACCATCATAGTTCTTACAGGCCCAGACATAGCCACCGGACCATTTCATGGCCGCTGCGACCATGTCATCGATCAGGCGGTGCTCATAGGTGCCACCGAATTCCTTGAAGGCGTCGGCGAACTCATTGTCGAACACTTCCTGGAACAGGTCCTTGAAGCGGCCATCATAGGCTTTCAGGATCGTGTTCTTGGTCGACAGGTAGACCGGCCATTTGCGGGTCAGGCCGAAATTGAACGAGGCGCGTGCGAAGTCGCGGATCGAATCGTCGAGGTTGTACATGCCCATGGCGATGCCGGCCTCAGGGAAATCGAACACTTCGAATTCCTTGGAGTCGGAGCCGTCAGACGCTTCCCATTTCATGGTCAGCTTGCCGGCACCCGGTACGAGGAAGTCAGTGGCGCGATACTGGTCGCCGAAAGCGTGGCGGCCAATGACGACAGGTTGGGTCCAGCCCGGCACCAGGCGTGGGACGTTGGAGATCACGATCGGCTCACGGAAAACAACGCCGCCAAGGATGTTGCGGATCGTGCCGTTCGGGCTGCGCCACATCTTCTTGAGGCCAAATTCCTCGACGCGGGCTTCGTCCGGCGTGATGGTCGCGCATTTGACGCCGACGCCGTACTTCTTGATCGCTTCTGCAGAATCGATGGTGATCTGGTCATCGGTTGCGTCACGGCTCTCAATGCTGAGATCGTAATATTTGAGGTCAATATCGAGATAAGGGTGGATGAGACGGTCCTTGATCATCTGCCAGATGATGCGGGTCATTTCATCGCCATCGAGCTCGACGACGGGATTTTCGACCTTGATCTTTGCCATCGTGGGGAAGTCCTTTCAGTTGCACTGTAACCCGGGCGGCTATAGCAGAAGGGGTGGATTGGTCAAAAGCGACTTTCAATCGCAATGCAGCAAATCAGGCCCGGCCCATGAGTTTTTCCGTCCGAAGCGCAATTTTAACGGCAATCATTGCCTGCAGCTTCTGGCTGACCGGTTATCATATGGACGCCCAGCAGCCCAGTGAAGAACCCGCGCGATCAATCGTGTCTGTCGGGCCGGATGGCAGCGGAAACTGGACCGTTTCCTATGAGTTCAAGAACCCGCAGTCAGTGCTGGCTTTTGTGCAGTCGGCTAATGATTATCGGACCGCCACCTGGTCATTACAGACCAATGACGCCCGTTTCGGGCGTGTCGATGGCATTGACGTTATCGTATTCGACCGCCCGGCGACCAAGGTCAGTTTTAGTATCATCCCTCTGACGAGCAAATTGCAGGGCGAGCCTACGCCTTTCGTGCCCTTTCGGGATGGCGGCATTGCCGTGCATGAAGGTCAGCTCCGTGTCGTGCCGTTTGCCTCTCTATCGGCCGTACAGGGGCTGAAAGGCGACTTGCTGGCGGCGCAGCGTTCTCCCTTGCCGCTGGCGGTGCGCGTCTCTTCCGAAAATTCGATCATCGTGCGCGGCGAAGCGACGAATGGCGTCGCGGTGCATCCCATCACCGGCGATGGCGATTACATCTATCTCGGTAAGGGCGATATCGCGGCGACGCATGGTCTGTCCGCCGTCATTGATGGCACGATGCCTGACTGGCTTGCAGCGCGCCTCGCCAAGGATGTTAGAGACCTCACGGCGGAGCTAAGCGAGCGGTGGGGCTTTGCGCTGAGCGAGCCGCTTACGCTTATGGCCGCTTACAAAGGCGGTGATGGGCGGGGCCTTTCGGCAGAAAGCAGTGCCAGCGGTGCGAGTTTGATGCTTGAGCTCGGTGGGGCAGGGCTATCGCAACCGAACAGCGATACGCTGGCCTATCTTCACTGGTTTATCGCGCGCTCCCTGATGCCGCTTTATCAGACAGAAAACGGCGCCAGACTGGGCGGGCCGTCGAGCGGCTGGATCCACAAAGGCGGCGCCAATACCATGGCGTATCAGCTGGTCGCGAGCAAAATGGACACTGGGACCCAGTTCCTGACATCTGTTTATGCGGGTGCGTTTGAGGAATGTGCCCATGGTCTCCAGAGCGGGCCGCTGGAAACGGCCTGGCAGCGCGGCGCAAGCGACGCCGACTATGCGTGCGGCAGCCTGATCGCGCTGGCTACGGATGGCTTTCTGCGCCGGCGAGATCTGTATGGCTTCTGGAATGCGCTAACCGAATGGGCCGCGCGCAGCGGCGACCGGACGATCGACAAGGCGGTGTATTTCACGACGCTCCAATTGCTTGGCGCAACGCCGGGCCAACGGGACATGGTCCGGGCCATTGTGGAAGATGAATTGTCCAACCCACGCCAGAACCTGACCCGCATGCTGGCGTCTGCAGGGCTGTCGCCGAAGTTTGATGCGTCTGGCAAGTTGATAGCGCTCGATTTGTCTGCTTTGCAGCCAGGCTGATGCTGACGACAGCTTTAACGATCCAAACTTCAACGCAATGCCCAAGCGCAAATTTGAAATGCGAGACCAGACCATGAGCGCGCAAGCCCCTGTCATCATCCTGGCTGAGCCTCAGCTTGGTGAAAATATCGGATCTGCAGCACGGGCCATGCTCAATTTTGGGCTGACCGAGCTGCGGATCGCAGCACCGCGGGATGGCTGGCCCAATCCGGCGGCCGAGCCGCTGGCAGCTGGCGCCTTTGACGAAGGCGTGGAGGTGACGGCCTTCGAGAGCGTCGAAGCGGCCTGCGCCGATATCGGCTATCTCGTCGCCGCGACCGCTCGGCCGCGTGGCATGGAAAAGCCAGTCACCAATGCCTCAGGTGCCGTCGAGTGGTTGCAGGGACAGGCGCGCAAGACCGCCGTCATGTTCGGAAATGAAGCGCAGGGCCTCTCCAACAATCATGTGGCCCTCTGCGACGCGATCATGACCTATCCCGTCAACAAGGACTTCGCGTCCCTCAATCTAGCGCAAGCGGTCATCGTCTTCGCGCATGCCTGGGGTGAGATGCAGGGACAGGCGGGCCGGTTTGAAGGCGCCAATGCGGGCGTTGGGGAGCCTGCAAGCCGCGAAGACCTGATCGGCATGTTTGAGCATTTCGAATATGAGCTTGATCGCGCTGGCTACTTCTACCCGCCGGACAAGACCCCGCTCATGTCTCGCAATCTGCGCAATGCTTTTGTGCGGGGACAGTGGACGACGCAGGAAGTGCGGACCTTTCGCGGGGCGATCAAGGCGCTTGCGCTTGGGCGCGGTAAGGCGCGGATTACGCGCGAGGACTAAGCGACACACGTTTCCACGTGTACCGCATCCGCCCCCTAAGCTCTTTATGATTGGCTCCCACGCTCGGCATCGTTGCGGCGGCGATGTTCGGCCCAGCGCGAGCGCAGGACGGCAAGACGTTCGGGGTATTTCTCGTCGAGTAGTTCTGCGCGGGTCACCCGGTCGGTCCGGAAGTGCCTGAACCCTTGGCGAAGCTCACACCAGGCACAGATCAGACGGACGGTTTCCCAATAAGCAATCAGGAACGGCCAGATTGTGCGCGACGTTTCTCCGCCGTGCTCATCCTTATAGTCTATGACGAGCTTACACTGAGTGCGAATTGCCGTGCGAGCCAACCCGACGTCAAAACTGTCGAGGGTGCGGACATCGGTGCGTGTGATGGGTCGCAGCCCCGCATCGACGATCACCGGCTCCAGCTCTGGTGGGACGACACTCGAGAGTTTCGCGATCAGGTCTTCGGCGCCCCGCGCCAGCGCGTCATCGCCGCGTGCGGCCACCCATTTCGCGCCAAGCACAGCGGCCTCCAGCTCATCGGCGGTGAGCATTAGCGGGGGCAGGTCATAGCCGCGTTCGAGGACATAGCCGGTGCCCGCCTCACCCCGGATCGGCACACGCTGCGCAATCAGTTCGGCCATGTCGCGGTAGAGCGTGCGCAGCGAGACCTCCAGCTCTTCGGCAAGATGCTGACCGGTTACCGGGCGGCGCGCCCGGCGAAGGATCTGGATGATCTGGAAGAGCCGTTCGGTGCGTCTCATCGTAAATCAAAGCCTCCTGACACTCTGCTGACATAATGCTGTCAGCAGGGGGCAGATATCAAGCCTTCATCTCAAACAGAGAAGGACAAGAGAGATGACGACACTTTATGGATGGGGCCCGATGTTCGACTGCCCGTCGCCCAGCCCCTATGTGATGAAGAGTGATATCCAGCTGCAAATGCTTGGCATCGAATTTGATCGCGCCATCGCCGATCTCGACAGCGTTTCCAAGCACAAGGCGCCCTATGTCGAGGATGATGGCGAGATCATCCAGGACAGCAATTTCATCCGCGCGCACTTTGAGAAAAAGCTCGGCAAGTCGCTGATGGATGGCCTTACCCCACAGCAACAGGCACAGTCCTGGGCCTTCGAGCGCATGGCGGAGGGCCATCTCGGCGCCGTCATGGCCGGCGAGCGCTGGATGATTGACGAGAACTTCAAAAAGGGCCCCGCCATGTTCTTCATGGGCGCACCTGAAGCGATGCGCGAGCAAATCATGAAAGAGACGCGCGACGGCATTCGGGCCAGCCGCTATGGCTCGGGCATCGGGCGGTATTCGCGCGATGAGCAGCTACAGCTTGCCGCCTGGGACATTGCCGCCATCGCCGCCCAGCTTGACGATCAGCTTTTTCTCTTCGGTGATGGGCCAACTGTGGCAGACGCATCCGTATCGGCAATGCTCATCTCGACCGCAACGCCATATTTCGACACGCCGTTGGGCGGGATCGTCAAGGAGCACGGCAATCTGGCGGGCTATATGCAGCGGATGTCCGAAAAATACCTTGAGCATCAGGGCTGGCCCTCGCTCATCGCGGCCTAATCCAGAAGGCTTACTGCTCAGCAGATGTCCCGTCGGCCTCGTCGTCGCGGACGCCGCTGGGCAAATTGGCCTGCGCCAGCGAATTGGCAAGGCGCTCGCCTGTCGAGGCATAGACTTTCTCGGCTGAGACCGCCCCTTCATCACAGGATGAGCGCCGGGAGCTTTCTGCCGAGAAGGCGCTGTTGAAAGCGTCGACCATAGAGGTGCGCAGACGGCTACGATAAGGCGCTTCGATGCCGAGAAGCTCCTGCATATAGCTGCGCCAGTACTGGTCATCACGTCCATTGCAGGTGAGCCGGATGGCGTGGGCCGATCCAAGCGTTGACGACAAGGCGATCACATCGCGGAGATAGTCCTGGCTGCGCGTGTCGGAGTAATCGCCTTCAGCCTGATACTGGCCATACGCCGGCAGGGCTGGCACTAAAGTCAGGCAGGCGAGCGCCGGAAGGACCAGCAAATGTATGATCTTCTGATTCATGAAAAGACATTCTCCCGTCTTGAGCCTCGCCTCAAGCCGTTTGCTGAACACATATCACCTCTGGTGCTATCTGATAGCGATGAATTCAGGCGGCCATGGGGCAAAGCTGAAACTGATGCGATGCTGGTCTATGGCAGTCAGGATGCGTTTTTCAGCCCAGCCGCCAGAAGTTTCTCGAAGTCAATTTACAGCGCAGACCGTGTCAGATGGTTCCAGTCGGTCGCGGCGGGGCTGGAGAACCCGTTTCTGCAGAAAGTTGGCCGCAAGGCAGAGATATACACCTCCTGTCATGTGCAGGCCGAAGCCATTGCCGAGTGGGTCCTCTGGGCAGCCTTTGATTTCTTTGGCTGCGGACAAGAACGCAGGGATGCGCAAGCCTCCAGGGCGTGGCCCCGAATAGAATTCCGGGAAGTCGGGTCTACCAGATGGCTGATTTACGGATTTGGTCATATCGGTGAAGCAGTTGGCCGGCGCCTGAGAGGGCTCGGGGCACATGTGACTGGCGTTCGTCGGTCCTCAGCGGTGTCACCTTTCGCCGACCGGATCATCCATCCAAAAGATGTGAGCGGCGATGATCTTGGAAGCGTGGACGCTGTGCTTCTTTGCTGCCCTCATACGCCTGAAACAGAGAGCATGGCGAATGCAGACTTCTTCGCTGCGATGCGCGCTGACAGCCTATTCCTGAATGTGGGTCGCGGGGCGCTCGTTGATGAAGGTGCGCTGCTGGGGGCGCTTGAGAGCGGCAAGCCTGCGCATGCGACGCTCGACGTGACACGCGAGGAACCGTTGCCAAAGGAAAGCCAGCTCTGGGCTCATCGATGCATCACGCTAACGCCGCACAGCTCAACGCTGACCGACGGAACGATCAGACGCAATGACGAGCAGTTTCTGGACAATCTTGGGCGGTTTCTCTCGAACGAGCCGATGCTGGACATCGTGGATGCCACGGCATTTCAGGAGCAATCGGTTAAAACCGACTAGGTTCGGCGCCCGGTGGCAGCCTGACTATTCGACCGTCCAACCGCGCGCAGTGCGATGGGCTTCCAGTGTTACGCCGCCTTCGTCTGTTTGGGCATGCTGCGGGCGAACCTGTGGCTTATTGCGCCCGCCTGTAAGCCTCAGCATCACGGCAACAGCCGCCACGATCAGTCCGACGGCAGCCGTGATAACCGCAATGACGCCTGCCATGAAGACAATCGCGAGCGCGAGCACGCCGCGCAGGCCCCAGCGGGCAATCCCTCTCAAGCCGTTCCCGAGGCGGGAAATGATCATCTCAGGGGAAATATTTGTGCGCGCAGCTGTCATTGTGTGGGCCTCCAGTCTCTTAAGATGCGGTCATGCGTATCGAGAATCAATCTCTCAGCCGCAATCGCCGCTAATTTGCCGCGATCATGCCGCGTTCGGCCCGAATTCGCGCATATGCGCCCGTAATCGCGGCAGCTTTGTCATGTGCGGCAATCTCAAACTGGCGCGGGGCGCCATTGCCGACCACCCGGTCGGGGTGATTGTCCGCCATCAGGCGGCGGTAAGCGCGCCGGATATCGGCAAAGTTCGCATCGGGCGCGACCCCCAGAATGTGATAGGGGTCGTTGCGCTCATGACCGAGATGGCTGGCGCGGATCCGCCGGAACGTTGCGTCATCAAATCCGAAATTGTCTGACACCGTCCGCAGGTATTGCAGCTCGTCATCGGTTACCACGCCATCAGCACCGGCGATCATGAACAATCCATCCAGGACGCCCTCCAGAAGGCAGGGCCGGGCCTTATACTTGCGGCCGATCTTGCGGGCATAGGCCTGATAGCCTCGCACTGTCTGGCGGGCGATGTTGAAGACGCGGCGAACATTGATGGCGTCTTCCGGGGCGGCCCTGAAAATCCGCGAGAACATCATGACTTCGGAATCGCTGACGCGGCCATCTGCAGCGGCCATCTTGGCGCTGAGGCCGATGACGGCTGCGGTGAAGCCAACATCATGTGGATCAGGCGCGCAGCCATACTCTCCGCTCACCGGGTCTTCCGGCGCATCGGAGTCAAAGAGGCGTTTTCCGCCATCAATCAGCATCTGCCAAAGGCTCATCTTGGGGTAAGTATAGACTAATTCTGAAGAAAAGCAGCGCCTGAAAAGTACAACTTCCTGTAATGGACGCTTCCGCGATAGTTCAGCACGTGAAAATTCGCGTCAGGGCGTGCTGGCTGAGCGGCCCTCCGCAGCGCGTTTCAAGGCCTCAATGTCCTTTTTCATATCGCTGAGCAGCCGAATGATTTCATCGCGCTCCTCTTCTGCAGCTTCGGCGTCTTCCTCGATATCCTCGATCAACTCCTCGGTCGCGGCTTTCTGCTCAGCCGCCAGTGCATCGACAACGAGTGCAATAAAGAGATTTAAGACCGCAAAACTTGCGATGAAGATGAAGCTCATGAAGAAGAGCCACGCCCATGGATGGCCATCATCGATGACTTTCTGCACGACCTCAAACCGCCAGCCATCCATGGTCATCACCTGGAAAAGGGAAAAGGCCGAGCTTGGCAAATCTCCAAACAGCTGAAGAACTTCCTCAGTCTCGGTGTTGCCGTACATATTTGTCGCCATCACCGCGTAGACATAGGTCAGCAGGGCGAGCACAGCGACGATTGCGCCCATGCCGGGCAGGGCCTTGAGAAGCGCTTCAGTGATGCGCTTCATCATCGGCACAACATGCAGAAGACGCAAAACACGCAGGACGCGCATCGCCCTGAGGACGGAGAAAGCCTGGCTGCCCGGCACGAGGGAAATGCCGACCACGGTGAAGTCGAACCAGTTCCAGCCAGAGCGGAAAAACTGTGTGCGGAACACGACCAGCTTCAACGCGATCTCGAACACGAACGCATAGGTGATGGCCCGGTCCAATACCTCTAGGACGGTCACTATGAGCGGGTTGATGTTTTCCCGATAGGTGAGCACGCCAAGCACGATGGCATTGATAATGATCAGCGTGGTGACGCAATTGCGAAACCAGCTACTTTCAATCGCGGCTTCAAAGCCGGAATTGCTCGTTCTCTCGTCGAGAGTTGCGCGTGCCATGTCCCCTCCAGCTTACGCAGCCAGTCCAGGAACTGTCATAGCGTCGATCAGAAAGCGATCAATCAGCCGACGTGGTTGTGTCGCTCACTATTTTCCAGCCTGTGTCAAATTTGCGGAAGATGAGCGTGAAAAGACCTGATGGCGCGTCATCTGCTCTCGTCAGCATCCACCGGCCATGCAGGACCGCCGCATCCGGCGAAAGCGTGACGAGTTCGAGCTGGTCGAAGGTCAGCGTTCCCATGGCCGACCTGTCGCTATAGCGTTGCTGATAGCGCGCGAGCGTCTGGTCGAAGCCACGGGTCACCGTGCCGCCTGAAGCGAACCTCAGATTTTCCGAGCGCCAATAGCCATCCATGAAGGCGACGATGTCGCCCTCATTCCAGGCCTCTGACTGTTGCATAACGACTTGCTTGATCTGCGTGGCCGTCGCCGCATCATCGATATCGGCTACCTGCATTGTCGATGTCGACTGACAGGCTGGCAACAGTGGCAGGGCCGACAGGGCGATGCAGGTGAGGATGAGGCGCATGATATTTTCCTTCCATTTCACACGGCGAGTTTATGGTATCTGCGTGTAATGAAAACTCGCTTTATTGCGCGCCATTTGTCAGGCAGTAGGCGGTAAGGGCCATTCGGGAGCTGAATGCCGATGATTATGACATTGCTGATTATTGGGGGGCTCGTTCTGCTGTTTGCTGGCGGGGAAATCCTCGTTCGCGGATCGGTGGGCGTTGCGCGGCGTCTGGGCATGTCCGAGCTCTTGATCGGCCTGACGCTGGTTGGCTTCGGCACGTCCATGCCGGAAATGGTGACCAGCCTTCAGGCGCTCTCGGATGGGGCCGTCGGCATATCGGTCGGCAATGTGATTGGCTCGAATATCGCCAATGTATTGCTCGTCATCGGGGCCGCCTGTGTCATCGCGCCGATTGTGACCAATCCCCGCGCGCTTGCCCGAGACGGGCTTGTCATGCTGGCCGTGACCATCCTGTTTGCGGCCGTGTTGTGGTTCGACATGTTCACGCGGCTGATGGGCATCATGTTTCTCGTCCTGCTTGCGGCTTATCTTGGAGTTTCCGTGGTCCTTGACCGGCGCAAGGGCAATCCGGTGGCCGATGTCCATACGGGCGAGGCCGAAATCGTTGAAACGCATGGCCCGCTCTGGCTGTCACTTGTGTTGGCGGTCGGGGGCATTGTTGGCGTCGTGATCGGTGCGAAAATGCTGGTGTCAGGCGGATCTGATCTGGCGCGCATGTTCGGCATTTCCGAGACCGTTATCGGGCTTTCGATCGTGGCTGTCGGGACCAGCCTGCCGGAGTTGGTAACGTCGGTCATGTCGGCGCTGAAAGGCAAGGCAGATGTCGCGCTCGGCAATGTTATCGGGTCGAATATCTTCAACCTGCTTGGCATTATGGGGGTCTCAGCGGCGATCTTCCCGTTCAGTGTCATGACGGGCAATGAAGCGGAACGGACCCAGCCGATGGATGTTCAGGCCATGGATTATGATCAGGTGACCAGTCTTGTGACGATGCAGGATATGACTGCGCTGGGCCTGTCTGTTTTCCTTCTGCTTCTCTTTGCCTATACGGGCCGCAAGCTGGCGCGCTGGGAAGGTGCCGTCCTGCTCACGGGTTACGCGCTCTATATGGCACTCAGTTTTAATCTATTGCCGCGTTTTGGAGGTGTCTGATCATGTCAGAAGATATCTATGCAGGACTGGATCAGCTTGGCGGGTTAAATGCCATACCTGCCTCGCCGGAAGAGGCGAAGCTCGAGCGGGTAAAGAACCCGCATGCCGACACGCTTTATCTCGCGCGGTTCACGGCGCCTGAATTTACATCGCTCTGTCCCGTCACGGGCCAGCCCGACTTTGCCCACCTCGTCATCGACTATGCGCCGGGTGAGTGGCTGGTCGAGAGCAAGAGCCTCAAGCTCTATCTGACCTCGTTTCGCAATCATGGTGCTTTCCATGAGGACTGCACGGTCGCGATTGGAAAACGGCTGGCAGACCTGCTCGAGCCGAAATGGCTGCGCATCTATGGCTACTGGTATCCGCGGGGCGGCATCCCGATCGACGTGTTCTGGCAGACAGGCCCGGTGCCGGAGGGACTGTACGTCCCCGACACCGGCGTGCCGTCCTATCGCGGGCGGGGCTAGGGATTAGCCCGCGCTTGGGACGCTTGGCGCCAGATTACTCATGCCATCGCCCTGTCGCACTGACACGAAGCTCGCAACCTTCTTCGTCGTGTATGTCGGCTCGGTGATGGTCGAAACCTTATAGTAATCGGAGGCGACCTCATCCTCGGTCAGCGTAACGAGCGTGTAGCCATGGCCGTCCGGATCATACCAGTCGACATCACGATTGGCGTCCGCGAACTGTTCACCGAGATCAGGCACATCGTTGACGTATTTGCCCATGCCGGGCGAGCTGATTGACGTGCAGCCGAACTCGACGCCGCGCTGGTTTCCACCCGCATCATGTAGCGTGTTGGCCCAGGCGGTATGCGTGTCACCGGTCAGTGTGACGAGCCGCGCACCGGCCGCTTCGGCTGAGGCGTAGAGACGTTCTCGCGCTGCGGGGAAGCCATCCCATGCGTCGAGATTGAACGGCAGGCCAAGCTGGCTGAACGGGATCATCGTCGCGACATAACCTGTCTGCGCGGCGCGCTGTTCCGGCGTCAGGGTCTCCATCAGATTTGGCGGTTTCACACTGGCCATGATCACCTGATTGGCGAGCACCTGCCACGTCTTGCCGGCATCCTTGGAAGCTTTGAGGCCATCGTCCAGCCACGCCTCCTGCACCTTGCCGAGCATGGTGCGCGAAGGGTCGCTCACCCGGCCCATGACATCAGCGGCTTTTGCGGGGATATCTTCCGCCGGAACGCCTGCCAGTTCTGCCCCCCAGGAGATCTCATCAGAGCGGCCGGTCAGCCGCGATTCAAGACAGAAGACAGAGGCGACATCGCCGAATTCGAATTTGCGATAGATGCCGCCCATTGCTCGTCCGGCTTCCGGATCACGAACCGGCATCCACTCCATATAGGCCTGAATGGCGGCCTGTTTGCGGTCGGTCCAATTGCCTTCGGTCTCCGGCTGGTGGTTCTCGGCGCCGGTGCGGTAGGAGTTGTTCGCACTCTCATGGTCGTCCCAGGTGCAGATCCAGGGCGCAACGGCATGAGCCGCCTGCAGTTTCGGGTCGCGCTTGTACTGGGCGTGACGCATCCGGTAGTCGCCAAGCGTGACGATCTCCATCACTGGCTCATGATTTCGGCCCAGTGCCTTGCCTTCGCTGCCGCCATAACCGTCCACGCCGTATTCATAGATATAGTCGCCAAGGTGGAGAACGGCATCGAGGTCGCTGCGCTTGCCGATGGCTTCATAGACATTGAAATAGCCAAATGGGAAATTCGAGCAGGACACCACTGCGAATTTGACGGGTGTGGTGCCGGAGGCTGCGGAGGTCTTCGTGCGGGCGATGGGAGAGGTGACATCGCCGCTGCTCGTCTTGGCCGTGAACTGATAGAAATAGGTGGTCGCTGGCGCCAGACCGTCAATATCAAATTTGACGGTGAAATCGCGGCTGGCCGAAGTCTCTGTCATTGCCTGCGAGACGATGTCTGTCATCGCCTCATCTCGTGCAACAATAACACTGACGGGTATGGGCGCGGTTGTCGCTTCATCCGCAGGCGTGACACGCGACCAGAGGATGACCCGGTCGCTCAAAGGGTCGCCAGAAGCCACACCATGATCGAAAGACACCGAACCGGGAAATGCCGCGCGGTTGTCAGCAAGCGGATCACCGCTCGTGGCGCAGGCCGCTAGTCCTGCCGCGCCAGCCCCAAACCCCAGAAAATGTCGTCTCGAAATTGTGCTCACGGCCGAGGCCCTCCTTAAAAAACGCACCTCTCAGTACCGCAACATCATGACGGTTAAGCGAAACAAGGTCTATAAGCCTGTTCAATGAGCAAGATTTCAGCGACTGCCGACGAGAATGATAGAGGAACCCGGCTCGACCGGTTCCTCTCCGAACAGTTCGAGGACCTTTCCCGGTCCCGGGCGAAGACCCTGGTCAAGGAGGGGGCGGTCGACGTGGATGGCCGACCCATCGATGATCCGCGCGCTGGCGTGGTGCCGGGGTCGACCTATAGTCTGGACAAGCCAGCGCCCGTGCGAGCCACACCTGAGCCGGAGGACATTCCGCTCGACGTCCTGTTCGAGGACGAACACCTCATCATGATCAACAAGCCGTCGGGCATGGCGGTTCATCCCGCACCTGGAAGTTGGCAAGGCACGCTGGTCAACGCGCTGCTGCATCATTGCCGGGGTGAGCTGTCTGGTATTGGCGGCGTTGAGCGGCCGGGTATCGTTCACCGCATCGACAAGGGCACGACAGGCGTGCTGGTCGCGGCGAAGACCGAAGCGGCCCATGCGGGCCTCTCGGCCCTCTTCAAGCAACACGATATTGAGCGCACCTATCTTGCCTTCACGCGCGGCGCGCCCCGGCCATTGGTCGGCACGGTCGACATCCGGATCGGGCGCTCGACCCAGGACCGAAAGAAAATGGCGGTTATCCGCGATGAAGAGAGCGAGGAAGGCCGCCACGCCGTCACGCATTTCAAGGCGCTGGAGCTTTATGGTGAGCTTGAGAATGGCACCGGTCTACCGGCCGCCGCGCTGATCCGCTGCCAGTTGGAAACCGGCCGCACACACCAGATCCGAGTTCACATGGCGCACATCAACGCGCCGCTGATCGGCGACCCGACCTATGGCCGCCATCGCGGTATCAAGGCGTATGGTAGCGGCGATGAGTTCATCGCCGCCACAACGCTGGCCCGGCAGTTAGACCGTCAGGCCCTTCACGCGGCGAGCCTCGGTTTTGTGCATCCGGTCACTGGCGAGGATATCCACGCCGAAGCGCCTTTGCCGGAAGACCTGGCAAATCTGAAAGCCGCCTTGAAAGCGATGCCGACCTAGGCGTTCGGCTTGAACCAGTCTGGCAGCTTGAACGCCATGCCGAGATCGTCGGCGACCTGTTCATGCGTGATATGGCCCTCTGCGACGGTCAGGCCGTTCGCAAGGTGGGCATTCGTGTTCAGCGCGGCATGAGTGCCTTTGTTCGCAATCTGCAGGACGAAGGGCAGGGTGGCATTGTTCAGCGCATAGGTCGACGTGCGCGGCACGGCGCCTGGCATGTTCGCCACGCAGTAATGCAGGATGCCGTCGACCTCATAGATCGGGTCTTCGTGCGTTGTCGCTTTCGAGGTTTCGAAGCAGCCGCCCTGGTCAATCGCGATATCCACGAGAACCGCGCCGGGTTTCATCGTTTTCAGCTGTTCGCGAGAGATCAGTTTCGGGGCAGATGCGCCAGGGATCAGCACGGCGCCGATAACGAGGTCGGCTTCCTTCACAGCGGCGTCGAGGGCGGCCTTGGTTGAGAACATCGTTTTCACGAGGCCATTGAACTGCGCATCCAGCTCGGCAAGCCGGTTATTGTTGCGGTCAAATACGGTGACGTCAGCCCGCATGCCGACAGCGATTTCTGCCGCATTCGTGCCGGAAACACCGCCGCCGATGATGACAACCTTTGCAGGCTGCACGCCGGGCACGCCGCCCAGAAGCAGGCCGCGACCACGTTTCGTGCGCATCAGCGCCCATGCGGCGACCTGCATCGACATGCGGCCGGCAACCTGGCTCATCGGACGAAGCAGCGGCAGGCCGCCTGCAGCTTCGGTGACGGTCTCATAGGCGATCGCGGTACAACCGGACTCGATCAGGCCTTTGGCCTGCACAGGGTCTGGTGCCAGATGGAGGTAGGTGAAGAGCGTGTGCTGCGGCGTCAGGCGAGCGGTTTCCTCTGGCTGAGGCTCTTTCACCTTCACGATCAGCTCGGCAGACTTGAAGACCGCATCTGCGTCAGCAACGATGCTGGCGCCGACGGACGTGTAGTCCTCGTCTGAAAAGCCTGAGCCGAGGCCTGCACCTTTCTGGATAAACACCTGATGACCGGAATCGATGAGGTCGCCGACGCTTTCGGGCGTCAGGCCAACACGTGATTCCTGTTTCTTGATCTCGGTAGGCACGCCAATACGCATAGGTGATCTCCAATTAGAATTTACCGAAACATACTTCAAAAAAACTGGGATTTCTTGCCGACTTTCGTGTCTAGTTCTCTTTCGGTGGGAAACTTTCCCAAATATGGAGGTTTGGATGACGATTGATCGTCAGGATCGAGCAATACTCACGCGGCTCCAAGGCGATGCGCGAGCCCCTCATGCAGAGATCGGTGAACAGATCGGCATGTCGACCTCGTCGGTTCATCGACGGGTAAAGGCGCTTGAGGCAGCAGGTATCATTGAAGGGTATTCAGCCCGCCTCAATGAAAAAGCGCTGGGGCGCGGCGCAAGCGTGTTTGTGCGTGTGTCGTTAAAAAATCAGCGTGTCGATGATCTGCGCGCTTTTGAGGATGCTGTCACGGACTGCCCGGACGTTCTCGAATGTTATCTGATGACTGGCGAAGCAGACTATCTAGTGCGTGTGGCGGTGCGCGATGCAGCTGATTATGAGCGGGTGCACACCCAGGTATTGACCCGGTTGCCGGGTGTGGAGAGACTTGTCTCCCAGTTTACAATCCGTAGCGTTTTCCGTCGTGCAGCCGTCTAATCAGCCATTATTACCGCGTAGGGAATAGCCGGCAGAGCGAACTGTCCGGATCGGGTCATCGCCGCCGCGGCTCATCAGCGCCTTGCGAAGGCGGCCGACATGCACATCAACCGTGCGCACTTCGACATAGACATCCGAGCCCCAGACCCCGTCCAGCAATTGCTCGCGTGAGAAGACGCGGCCCGGATGCTGGATGAAGTAGTCCAGCAAGCGAAACTCCGTCGGGCCGAGATGGATATCCTCATTATCGCGGCTGACGGTGTGGGTCGTGCGGTCAATCGTGATGTCACCAACGGTGATCTTGTCTTCAATCAGCGCCGGACGTATCCGCCGAAGCACGGCGCGGACACGGGCCATCAGCTCGGTCGTCGAGAATGGTTTGGTGACATAGTCATCCGCCCCGGTGTCCAGCCCGCGAATACGGTCGGCCTCTTCAGAGCGTGCGGTCAGCATGATGACCGGCAGGTTTGCCGTTTCGGCCCGCGAGCGGATACGCCGGCACACTTCGATGCCTGGCACTTTCGGCAGCATCCAGTCCAGCAAGACCAGATCTGGCACCCGTTCGTCGAGCAGGATCATGGCCTCATCACCATCAGGCGCGACGGCGGTCTCGTAACCTTCTCGTTCAAGGTTGTAGCGGAGCAGTTCGGCGACTGCCTTCTCGTCTTCGGCAATCAGCACAAATGGTTTCAACTGGAGGCTCCGGGCGAAGGTTCGTCTGAAGATGTCTGGGCGGTCTGCGCCGGCTCACCAGTCACCATATAGTACACGGCCTTGGCAATATTCGTGGCGTGGTCACCAATACGTTCAAGGTTTTTGGCCATGAAGATGAGATGCGTGTTTGAACCAATCTGACGGGGATCTTCCATCATGTAGGTCAGCGTCTCACGGAAGAATGACATGTAGTGATCATCAATGTCATCATCGAGATCAAGCACCGTCAGCGCCGCGTCGACATCCTGGCGCAGGTAACAATCGAGCGCGAGTTGAAGCTGATGCGAAACCGCACGTGACATCCGCTCAATGCCTTTGACCGCGGCGCGGTTTTCTTCACCGGTCAGCTCGAGACAGCGTTTGCTGATGTTCTTGCAAAGGTCTCCGATGCGTTCGATGTCGCCAGCGAGTTTCATGGCACCAAGGACGGCTCGCAAATCGGTCGCCATAGGATGGCGCAGAGCGATGAGGCGGATAATCGCCTTCTCAGCTTCTGCTTCAAGCTCATCGATGGATTTGTCGCGCTTGATGACTTCGCGTGCGAGCTCGAGGTCATAGGTGGCGACGGCGCGGCTAGCGTCCAGAATCATGCTTTCGGCCAGCCCGCCCATTCTGAGCAGGTTAGCCGACAGGTGTTCAAGCTCGTCCGTAAACGCTGTTACGATGTGTTCAGACATTTTTTCTCACTTCCCGTCGCTTATCCGAAGCGACCGGTAATATAGTCCTGAGTCCGGGTGTCTTCAGGATTGGTGAAGATGCGCTCTGTGTCACCATACTCCACCAGTTTGCCCAGATGGAAGAATGCCGTGTTCTGGGACACGCGGGCGGCCTGTTGCATGGAGTGGGTCACAATGACGATACAGAAGCGCTCGCGCAACTCATCAATCAGCTCCTCAATGCGGGCCGTCGCGATCGGGTCCAGCGCTGAGCAGGGCTCATCCATCAAAATGACTTCCGGGCTGACTGCCACGGCTCGCGCAATACAAAGGCGCTGCTGCTGGCCGCCCGACAGGCTGGTTCCTGGCGCTGAAAGGCGGTCTTTCACCTCTTCCCACAGGCCGGCCTTGCGAAGCGATTCCTCGACCACCTCGTCAAGCTCCGCCTTGCCGGAGGCGAGGCCGTGAATGCGCGGGCCATAGGCGATGTTGTCGTAGATCGATTTCGGGAACGGGTTCGGCTTCTGGAAAACCATTCCGACGCGTGAACGTAGCAGGACCGGGTCAATGGAGTGGTCATTGATATCCATCCCATCCATGAAGATCTTGCCGTTCACGCGGGCTGAATCGATCGTGTCATTCATGCGGTTGATGCAGCGAAGGAAGGTCGACTTGCCGCAACCGGATGGACCGATAAACGAGGTCACGGCCCTGTCCTTGATCTGAAGGGAGATATCGTAGATCGCCTGCTTATCGTCATAGAAGACGTCGATGTTGCGGCAATCTACCTTGTTCATCTCAGCCATGTGCGCAGCCTGTCTCGGTTTCTTCGTTTCGGTGAAATTTTCGATGTTTCCGTCCATGACTACCATCTCCTTTCAAAGCGGCGTCTGAGAATGATCGCGATGAGGTTCATCATGACCAGGAAGATGAGAAGTATGATGATGGCCGCTGCCGTCATCGGTTCCCAGGCGCGCTCGGCGCCAGTTGACCATTTATAGATCAGTACGGGCAGGACGGTGGATTCATCCATCGGGCCGTCCGGAACTTCAGCCACGAAGGCGACCATGCCAATCAGCAGCAGCGGCGCCGTTTCGCCAAGCGCGCGTGCCATCCCGATGATCGATCCTGTCAGGATGCCAGGCGCCGCGAGCGGCAGCACATGGTGAAAGACAGATTGCGTCTTGGACGCGCCAACGCCCAGCGCGGCTGTGCGGATCGATGGCGGCACGGATTTGAGCGCGGCGCGAGAGGCGATGATGACGGTTGGCAGAACCAGCAGCCCCAGCACCAGACCACCGACAAGCGGGACGGACCGCGGCATGCCGAGGAAATTGATGAACACCGCCGCGCCCAGCAGGCCGAACACAATCGATGGCACTGCTGCCAGATTGTTGATGTTGACTTCGATGAAGTCGGTCAGGCGGTTCTTCTTGGCAAACTCTTCAAGATAAACGGCTGCAAAAATGCCGACCGGGATGGCAAGCAGGGCCGTGATCAGCATCGTTAGAAGCGAGCCGACAATAGCGGCCGCTGCGCCGGCCAGCTCAGGATAGGTGCTGTCGGAATGAGTGAACAGGGACGTGTTGAAGACGGACTGGATACGGCCTTCTTTCTTGAGGATCATCGTCCACGCGATCTGGCGATCGCTGAGCGTTCTGTTTTCCTGCGATTGCGCCAGAACGAGCGCCGTCGTTTTAGCGGCTTCGGACGGTAGCGACCTCGTGCCAGCGATATAGGTGAGATCAAGCGCGGCGCCGTCGCGCCCGGCCAGCCGGAACCAGGTGTCGCCGATATTGACAAGCGCGGTTGGTTTGCTGGTGTCCGTGCCCTCGGGCGTGAAGTCGCTCAGCGCATCATCAAGGCGCTTGATAGTGGCGTCATCCTTCAGACGAATCTGGACGCCGTCCTCCAGGCTGCCAGTTATCGCCTGTAGACCGCCCAGATTGATGTTTTTGCGATCTGTGACACCGCCCTTGAGAAAGAGATCAACGTCGTCGGCCAGCGCGACATCGAATGTCTGCCGGGTGCCGATCGTCGACATATTGTCAGCTGTTTTACGCGCGATTGGCAGGACGGCCAGCCGGGTGAACAAACCGTAGAGTTCGCGTTGCAGAGGGCGGCCTGCGTCTTCTGGCAGGAATTGCTCCGACAGGCTGTCTTGCAGCAACAGGTTAAACCCGCTGACATTGCGCGCAATCTCTTCTGGATCCTTCGTGCCCTCAGGGTCGACTTCGCTTGCGGCGATGGTGACGTCGAAAGACAGAACGTTGCGAGAAAAAGCGCTTGTCGCCTGGCCAATGATGGAGACCAGCAACGTACAAAGCGCGACAACGGCAATGCCGATCGCAGCCTGCCCATAGAATTTGAAGCGCGCCTCTGCGGCGTGGCGCTTCTTCAGGCGTTTCAGGGCTTTTTCGGTGACGAATGAGCCCTTCGGCGGTGTTTGCGGGTCCGGACTATTCATATTTTTCCCTGTACTTCTGGACGACGCGCAGGGCGATCAGGTTGAAGATCAGCGTGACAATGAAGAGGACAAAGCCCAGTGCGAAGGCCGACAGGGTTTTCGGGCTGTCAAACTCGGTATCCCCTGTCAGCAGCGCGACGATCTGCACGGTGATTGTGGTAAGGTCGGCCGTTGGGTCGCCTGTAATCTGTGCACGCTGGCCAGCGGCCATCACGACGATCATCGTTTCACCGATTGCGCGGGATACGGCGAGCAACAGGGCAGCGATCACGCCCGGCAGAGCCGCTGGCATGACGACCTGTTTGACCGTCTCGGACTTGGTAGCGCCCATTGCGTAAGCACCGTCACGAAGCGTCTGTGGCACCGCGTTGATAACATCGTCAGACAGCGAGGAGACGAAAGGGATGATCATGACGCCCATGACAAGACCAGCTGCGAGCGCGCTCGTCGGCTGAGCGGCGAGAAACGTGTCGGGCACGAAGGGGAGCGCGTTGATCCAGGTCGCGGCGGCCCGGACGACAGGTGCCACGAACTGAAGTGCGAAAAAGCCGTAGACCACGGTCGGGATACCGGCGAGCAGCTCCAGAACCGGCTTCACGACGCTGCGGAAGCGCGCGCTTGCATATTCAGACAGATAGATGGCGGACAAAAGTCCGATTGGGGCAGCGACAAGCATCGCCAGTGACGCAATCATGAACGTCCCGAAGAAAAGCGGGATCGCCCCGAAATCAGCGCCCGTCTGTGCGTTCCATTCCGTACCGAAGATAAAGCTGAAAAAGTTGACCTTGGAGAAGAAGCGGACCGCCTCGAACAAAAGGCTCGCCACGATGCCGATTGTCGTCAGAACAGCGATCGCGGCGCAGAGGAACAGCACGAGCTTGATCCCGTCTTCAACGCGGGCGCGCGCCCGGAACTCGACAGCCAATTTGCGGCGCGCCATGAAAAATCCAGCGCCCGCGGCCAGCAAGGCCAGCGCGATTGCGACAAGGCGAGAGATGCCGAGCAAGTCTGTATACCGCGCAGACGCAGCATCGAAGAGGGCATTGCCGGTCGCTTGCGCATCGCGGCGGGCCGCATGCTCTGCAATCCGGTCGATATATTGGCTGAGTTCGATCTGGCTGAGGTCACGGATCCGCTGAGGCAGTTCATTTGCCAGCTCGCCTCGCACGACGGAGTCGCCGACAAGGGAATAGAGACCCAAAACAAGTATGGCGGGCACTACCGTCGCCATGGCCACGAAGTAGCCGTGATAGTTCGGTTGAGAATTCAGGCGCGCTGTTCCGCCGTTCGCGATTGCAACCGCGTTCGTTCGCCCTACAAAAAAGGCAACGAAGCCAGCCGCAGCCACAACTGCGAAAAGCAGCCATGACACCGGCAGATGTCCGAAGGTTTCAAGCATTCAGCCACGCACCAATTCAAGCCTGTTACGGGCCTCTTAACGCCGCTGCTTGACACATATGTGACACATACTGCCCACAGAGGCCTAAAGCCTGTGGATGGCTGTCAGTCGAATGGCGCAGAACTTTCAAATGTGACGATTTTTTCGCTTCGGGGGTGGTCAAAGGCGAGTGCACCTGCATGCAGACACAAGCGCTCCGAAACGGTCTCCACCGTGCCATAAAGCCGGTCGCCGAGAATTGGATGGCCAATCGCGGCAAGGTGAAGCCGAATCTGATGGGTCCGGCCTGTAAGGGGCGTGACCTCCAGGAGACTGGCATGATCGCCGCGCCGCTTGACCTGCCAAAGCGTCTCGGATGGTTTTCCCGAAACTTCATCAATGCAGCGGGCGGGACGGTCCTCCCATCGACGCCCGATCGCCAGCGTAATGCGACCGGCCTCTTCGGCGGGCGCGCCCAGGACTTTCGCCATGTAGCGCTTTTCCACGCTTTTCGACTCGAAAAGGCTGGACATCGCCGACTGTGCCTCGCGATTGCGGGCGAAGGCAATCAGCCCTGACGTATCCATGTCGAGCCGGTGCACAATGAATGTCTCACCGAAGCGCTCCGTCAGGATCGATAAGGCCGAAAATTGTCGGTCCTTGCCGCGACCCGGCACCGACAGCAATCCGCTGGGCTTTTCCGCCACAATAATATCAGCGTCGATGTAGTGAATTGTGAGTGTATCTGCAGGCGGCGGAGAATAGGGGCGGGGCGCTGGGCGCGTCGACATTGTCTCAGCCGTTCACACTAGCCGTCGGCGTTTTGGTCTCGGTTTCGACGCGTGGGAGCCAGATGCCAAAGGTCGCGCCTTCGCCCTCACGACTGGCCACGGCCAGGCCACCGCGATGTCTCGCCATGATGTGCTTGACGATCGCTAGCCCAAGCCCGGTGCCCTCAATCTCACCGCCGCGGCTTTCATCTGCGCGATAAAAGCGCTCGCCGAGGCGGGCGAGGTGCTGACGGGCAATGCCCTGACCGGAATCGGCCACATTGATCCATGCCGCCGCCGCTTCGGAGGAGGCCCGCGGTTGCAGGAGGACGGCACTGATCGAGCGGCTCTGATTGGCTGTGGCCGAGGTTGCGGCTTCCGCCATGGATGGCGACACACCCATGCTGACAGAAACGGTCTCGCCTTTAGGCGAGTATTTCAGCGCATTGCCGACGAGGTTTTGTACCACTTGCGCAATTTCATCCCAGTTGGCAGTGACCGGCACTTTCTGATCGAGACCGCTGAGGGACAATTCGATCGCGCGCTCGGCGGCCAGCGGCTGTAGCGCCAGGATTGTGTGGCTAAGCACATCGCTGAGGTCGATGACCGTGTCCGGCGGACGATGCTCGCTGAACTCGATACGTGACAGAGACAGAAGGTCGGACACCAGATGGCGCATCCGGTCCGTCTGATTATGCATGATTTCCAGAAACCCGTCCCACGACTCGCGGTCATCGCGCGCTGGACCACGCATGGTTTCGATAAAGCCTGCCAGCGCGGTCAGGGGCGTGCGCAATTCATGGCTGGCATTCGCCAGAAAGTCGGCGCGCGCCCGCTCTGCACGGTGGACGGCTGTGCGGTCCTCGAACACGACGAAAACGCTATGGGGGGCAGGGCCCGATGTGAGGTGGGCGAGCCACAGCTCCTCGCCATCGACAGCCATGAACTCGACGCGCTCGCTCGCGCCGGTGCGCGCAACCCGGTCGGTGGCCGCCAACACATCTGGCTGGCGGATGATCACGGATTTGAGCGCGCCTTCAACATGCTTGATGCGGAAAATCTCATCCAGATGGCGGTTGGAATACTGGATGCGGCTTTCCTCGGAGATATAGAAAGCAGGGAAGGGCAGCGCGTGAATGAGCGACCGGATCGACGGATCCCGCGATCCTGTGGCAGGTTTCGCGCCCACGGAAGTAGCATCGCTCACAACTGGCGGCACCGAGCCCACAAAATAGGCAAGGGCGCCAGCGAACAGGACGAGGGCTGCCGTTAGCCCTTCTACGAAACCTAGTGAGCCAGAGATCACGAGCAGGGTCATCAGCCCGGCCCCGCCAAGGGTCAGCACGATAAAGTCGCGCGCGCGTTCGGCGCGGCGCGCATGGGTCTTGTGCGTTTCTCTATCTGTCATGGCCATTTGTTTAGAAACCAGAAGCCGGGCAATCCGACAAGCTGTCCGGTGCCATATCTATGCCAGAATGACGGGAGAACGTCCGATTTTCCCGAATGCAGACGTTTTCTCTATACAGGCTGCAAAACGTTATTGAAATTCGATAATTATTTGTTGACAGTCAACTAGTCGGCTTTTAGAGCACGATCAGAATGAATGAGGGTCGGATGAAACATCAAGGCGCACTTCTTGGCATCGTCATGCTCGCCGGATGCAGTACTGTCTCAGGTCTCGCTGGAGAGCCTGTGGCCATTTTTCCGGTTGCGCCAGATGCGCCATCGGCCTGGTCTGCAGCCGGTGTGACAGGTGACCTGCCAACCGGTAACTGGATCGGGCAGTTCAATGACCCCGTCATGAGCGATCTCGTCGATGAGGCGCTCGAGGCCAATCCAAACATCCGCGCACAATACTACATCGTGCAGACAGCCCGCGCTCAGGCCCGCAGCATTTATGGCCGGTCCTTGCCGAACGTTTCGGCAGGCGCCAGCGCCGGGGTCAATTCAACCTATTCCGAAGCTGCCGACGACCGGTTCACCGATCCGGTTTATGGGCTGCGCGCCGATGCGAGCTGGACGGCTGACCTTTGGGGGCGCATCGCGGCCCAGGTTGACGCCGCCCAATCCGACGTCGCTGCAAGCGAGGCGGATCTCGCCGCCGCGCGCCTCTCCCTGGCGGCGCAAACAGCCATCGCCTGGACCGACCTCAACGAAGCGCTGGCTCAGCAAAGCGTGGCCTTGAAGACTTACGAAGCCCGAGAGCGCGTCGTGACGCTAACTGAGCGCCGGTTCTCTCGCGGTCTTGCCAACGCGCTTGATGTGCGCACGGCCCGCAGCGCCATGGCGACCGCCGAAGCATCGATCGCTGCGCGCCGGCAGGCGAGCGGAAACGCCACTCGCCGACTTGAAATCCTCTTGGGCCGTTATCCGGGCAATCTGCTCGAAGCCCCGGCTGAGCTGCCAGACCTGGAGCCAATTGAAGCGGCTGGTACGCCGACACTCCTTCTCTCCCGGCGTCCTGATATTGCAGCGTCCGAAGCGCGCTTAATGTCAGCTGGTCTCAGGGCAGAGCAGGCCCGGCTCGCGCTTCTGCCGACCCTGTCGATTTCAGCCTCGCTGACAAATAATGAGACCGATCTGTCAGATCTGATCGACCCGACCCGGATTGCCGCCAATGCGATCGCATCTCTGGCTCAGCCCATCTTCAATGGCGGCGCGCTCAAGGCTGACCGGGACGCAGCAATCGCGAACGCTCAAGTCGCTCTGGCGAATTACGCATCGACAGTGCTAGTCGCCTGGCGTGAGGTTGAAGATGCGCTTGCTGCCGACACATTCCTGGCCAAGCAGGTTGAAGCCCAGAACCGGGCGCTGACCGAAGCGGTTGCAGCCGAAGATCTTGCCACCCGCCAATACACAAGCGGCGTCATCACAATCTTTAACCTGATCGACGCCCAGAGCCGACGCTTGAACGCTGAAAGCAATCTGATTGCCGCGCGTTCCGCCCGAATTTCGAACCGCATCCGCTTCCATCTGGCTGTCGGCGGCGCTGTCGAAGGCGATCCGTTCGACCCGAATTCTGATATAATCGCATCAAGCAACTGAGACCTTCCATGAAAAAAATTCTTGCGATCCTTCTTCCTGTCATTGTGTTGGTGGTGCTTGGTGGCGGCGGTTCCTTGCTCTTAAACAGTCTGAAGCCACCGGTTGAGCGCGCCGAAGAACAGCCGCGCGGCCTGTCGGTTTTCGCTGAGGCTGCTGAAGCGACGTCGCTGGAGCTTAAGGTCAATGCGCAGGGCGAAGTGCGCCCAAAGCGTCAGATCGTCGTTGCGCCGCAGATTTCCGGGCGCGTTTCATTTGTGTCACCTGATTTCGTCGATGGTGGTTTCATCCGTCAGGGACAGGTGCTGGTCCGGCTTGAGTCGGCCGACTATGAGCTTGCGGTTGTGCGCGCGAAGTCTGGTGTGGCCTCAGCTCAGCAGCGCCTAGCGCGTGAGCGGGCTGAAGCCGAACTGGCACTTCAGGACATTGAAGAACTCGGCATCGAGGATACAAGTCCACTGGCCCGCCGCGAACCACAGCTCGCTGAAGCTGAAGCGTCGCTCGATTCTGCCAAGGCACAGCTCGCTGACGCGCAACTTGCCCTCAACCGTACAGCCGTGACAGCGCCGTTTTCCGGCCGTGTGCGCGAGCGTACCGCTGATCTCGGTCAGTTTGTTAGCCCCGGGCAGTCGCTCGGCACGATCTTCGCCACGGATGTGGTCGAAGTCTCCTTGCCGCTGTCGGATGAAGAGCTCGGTCGTACAGGCCTGCCGCTCGCCTTCCAGGAAAGCGAACAGCAACGCGGCCCTAAAGTCGTCTTCTCTGCGTCGGTTGCGGGTGAGCCGCGCGAGTGGGTCGGCCGTGTGAAGCGCACATCCGCTGCGATCAACCCGCAAACCCGGCTCATCAATGTCATCGCTGAACTGGATGACCCTTATGGTGCAGGCTCAGATAATGGTGTGCCGATGGCGCCGGGTCTGTTTGTGAATGCTGCGATCGATGGGCGCAGCGTTGACAGTGTCGTGAAGATCCCACGGTCTGCGCTTCGCGGGGTGGATCAGGTCTTCATTGGCGATGGCCCCGCGGGTGAATTGCACATTCGCACGGTCGACGTCGTCTATAGTACAGAAGATGGCGCCTATGTTCGCAGCGGTGTCGCGCCCGGTGAGCTTGCCATTATTTCCCCTATTCAGGCGGCCTTCGACGGCATGAAGATCCAGGTCGTTGAGCGGATGCCCGATGGTAGCCTTGAGCCGCGCACGCCGCGGACAACTTCGATGAGCAGTGACTCTGAGGAAGGCTCCGCACAGGTTGCCAGCGAAGGTGAAGGAGCCCCCCAATGAACGGTATCGTCGCCTGGTTCGCCAAGAACTCCATCGCCGCCAACCTGCTGATGATTGTGGCGCTGATCGGCGGCACTTTCGGCTTTCTCAGTCTCGAAAAAGAGGCATTCCCATCCGCTGACTTTAACGGTGCCAGCGTCTCTATTGCCTGGCCCGGTGCCTCTCCGCAGGACGTTGAAGATCAGATTGTCGTACGCCTCGAAGAAGTTGTCGCAGACATGGACGGGCTCAAAAGGCTGATTGGCTCTGCGCGTGAAGGCGTCGGATATATCAACCTCGAGATTGAACTGGACGCCGATGTTGATGAGTTCGTCGACGAGGTGAAGCGCCGCGTTGACACGATCTCCAACCTGCCGCAATCGAGCTTTCCGCCGCAGGTCAGCCGCTGGCGTCAGGATAACCCGTATCTGGGGCTCGCGCTTCACGGCAATGTCGATCAGCGCACGCTGAAATACTATGTCGAAAAAGTACGAGACGATATTGCGCTGCTGGAAGGTGGCGAGCTTGCTATGGTCAATGGCACGCTCCAGGAAGAGGTTTCTATCGAAGTCTCAGAAGAGGCGCTGCGTCGCTATAATCTGACATTTCAGGAAGTGGCGAATGCGGTCCGGAGCTCGTCACTGAACTCATCGGGCGGCGCGGTGCGCACCGATACAGGCACGGTCGCGCTTCAGTCGCGTCAACTGGCCGATACGCGCGCTGATTTTGAAAATATCATTGTCCGGGAGACAATGGGTGGCGGTGCGATCCGTATTCGCGATGTTGCCAATGTCGTCGATGGGTTTGTCGATGGCGACCTTGAGGCCACGTTCGACGGCGAACCAACGGCCTTCATCATGGTCAACTCGCCCGAGAAAATGGACATCGCGGCCTATTCCGACACCATTCTGGACTATGTCGAGCGGGCCAATAGCGGTCGCGGATCCGACGCGCTGCCTGAAGGTCTGCGTATCGACATGCTGTTTGACCAGTCCGAGGTCTATCGGGGCCGGATGGATACCATCAGCTCAGCCGCCTTCCAGGGGATGGCGCTGGTGATGATCATCCTCATCCTGTTCCTTCGGCCAATCGTTGCCTTCTGGGTCACGATCGGCATCGGGACCGCGTTCGCGGGCGGCATGCTGATTCTCCCGCTCTTTGGTGTTTCGCTGAACTTCCTGTCGCTTTTCGCGGTCCTGCTGGTGATCGGCGTGGTCGTCGACGATGCGATCGTTGTGGGGGAGAATATTCACAAGGAAGTCGAGAGCGGGCGAAGTCACGGCCTGACCGCAGCGGTCACCGGCACGCAGCTTGTTCTCAAGCCCGTCATTTTCGGCGTCATCACGACGATGATCATGTTCGCCCCGTGGGCGTTCCTGCCGGGGCCGGAGCGCCAGTTCACGGCCCAGATCACCTATGTTGTCGTTGCGGCTCTAACTTTCTCGCTGCTTGAGGCGATGCTGATCCTGCCAGCTCACCTTGGTCATATGGAGCGACAGAATTTCGATGGTCCGGTCGGCAAGTTGATGCATCTGCAGCAGACCATTGCTGACAGTCTGCTGACCTTTGCAAACAAGATCTACAAGCCGGTACTCGAATGGGCCGTGCAGTTCAGATATGTGACGATTGCCGGATTCACCTCGCTTTTCATCCTCTCAGTTGTGTTGCTGCAGACCGGCGTCCTGCCTTTCCGCTTCATGCCGGAAATTGAGGATGATCTTGTCCGGGTCAGCGTTGACCTGCCGGATGGGTCACCATTCTCCCGGTCGCTGGAAGTGCGCGATCAATTGCAGATGGCTGTGACCGCGTCGCGCGCCGCATTTGACGAGAAGTACCCTGAACTGGGCGACCAGCATCTGATCCAAAGCGTGTCGATCGTCGCTAGCGAGGGTCAGGTTCAATCCTGGATCGGCCTGATGTCGCCGGAATCCCGTCCGGAAGGTGTCACGACCAAGGAAGTGGCTGACCAGTTGCGGGCCGACTTTGGCGAAGTCCCTGATGCAGAGGAGGTCAACTTTGCCTTCACGATCAACGACTCCGACAATTCTATCCGGTTCGCCATCAACCATGATGATCTCGACACGCTGCGAACAGCTGCCGACGAGGTAAAGGCTCAGCTCGCGACCTATGAGCAGACCTACGACATTGGTGACAATCTGTCCTCGGCCGCCGAGGAAGTCCGGATTGAGCTTAAACCGGGGGCGACGACACTCGGCGTTACTCTGAACGACATCACATCGCAGGTTCGCGCCGCCTATTATGGCATCGAAGCCCAACGGCTTCCGCGAGACGGTGACGATGTGCGTGTGATGGTTCGCTATCCGGAGGCGGCGCGTCGTTCGCTTGATAGTCTCGACAGTCTGCGTATCCGCACGCCGGATGGCCGCGAGATTCCGTTGCAGCAAGTTGCAGAGATCTCGTTTGCGCCGGGGATCAACCGGATCCTTCGCCGCGAGCGTCAGCGGTCTGTGACCATCTTCGCTGACCTTGTTGGTGACGGCACACGGGCGACCATCTCCGAAGACATGGAGCAGAATTTCTGGCCCGAATTTGCAAAGAAATATCCGGAGATTACTCGCGGCGTTGTCGGTAGCGCCGAGTCCGAACAGGAATTCTTCGGCGATATCATTCAGCTGTACATCATTGCCTTTGTGGCGATGTACATCCTGCTGGCAATCGCGTTCCAGTCCTACTCGCAACCCTTGTTGCTGATGGTGGCTATTCCGTTCGGCTTTGCCGGGGCCGCGTTCGGACACGTCGCGTTTGGCACGCCAATGGCGCTATTCTCCATGTTCGGGATCGGTGCGGCGGCCGGGGTTGTCATCAACGATAACCTGGTCCTCGTTGACTATATCAACAGGCGCCGGGATGAAGGCGCGGGCGCGCTACAAGCAATCGTGGATGCCGGTGTGTCCCGTTTCCGGCCCATTCTGCTGACGTCGGTCACGACGTTCGTCGGTATCCTGCCGATGATTACGCAGAAATCGGTGCAGGCACAGTTCCTCAAGCCGATGGTTGTCTCGCTCGGATCGGCTGTCGCCTTTGCCCTGTTCGTCTCTCTTCTTCTTGTGCCGGCCCTTTACGCCGTTGGCTGTGAAGTCGGTCGGATATTCCGATGGACCTGGGGTGGCCGTCCGTACCGCCACATCGGCGATAGCTATGAAGGCGATGCGCAGATCGACGAGGAAGAACTGATAGGCACCCGTCATGGTGGACGCACGCAACCGGCAGAATAGAAAACCATGAAACTGCACGCCGCGGGTGGAAACTTCCCCGCGGCGTGTAATTATTGAATTTATTGATCTGGAGGATATCCCGAATGAAAAAACTTCTCGCTGGCGTGGCCACAGTTGCGCTTCTTGGCGCATGCGCGACCACCGAAACAGAAACCCCTGAAATCGAGACTTCATCTGTAAGCGTCGAAACCGATACCGGCGCCGAAGCTGAAGTTCAGATTGTTGAGACGACATCGCCCGATTACTGGGGCGACTGGGGCATTGATACGGGCGCGATGGACACCGACGTCAAGCCTGGCGACAACTTCTTCATGTACGCCAACGGCGAATGGTTCGACGAATTTGAACTGCCGGCTGACAAGACCCGTTACGGCGCGTTTGATCTGCTGCGCGAGAAATCAGAGCAACAGACCCGTTTCATCATTGAAGATCTGGCCGCTGAAAAGCCGTCGGCTGATACATCTGAAGGCAAGGTTGCCGCTGTCTATAATGCCTATATGGACACCGATGCGATCGAAGCTGCCGGTATGGCGCCGGCCCAGCCCTATCTGGACAAGATTGCCGCCATCGACAGCCGCGAAGACCTCGCACGCATCTTTGTAACCGTTGGCTACTCGTCTCCGATCAACGGATTCGTCTGGGTCGATGACAAGGATCCTGACGACTACATCTTCCAGGTATCGATGGGTGGCCTCGGGCTTCCCGACCGCGAATACTACCTCAAGGATGACGAAAAGTCGGTCAATATCCGGACCGAGTACGAAGCCCTCCTGACCTTCCTGCTTGAGAAGGCCGGATATGAGGATGCTGCGGCAAAGGCCGCTGATGTCCTCGCTCTCGAAACAGAGCTTGCGAAGGCAGACTGGGACCGCGCGATTAGCCGTAACCCTGAGATCACTTACAACAAGCTTACCCGCGACGAGCTTGGCAAGCTTGCTGGCGACTTCCCGCTTGCGGCCGCGCTGACAGAGCTTGGCGTGAATGACGAGCAGGAATTTCTGGTGACCGAAGTGCCGCCAACGGCAGAAGAAATTGAAGCTGCCGGCCTCAGCGAGGAAGACGTGGAAAAGCTCGGCGCTGGTCTACCAGCCGCTTTTGAGCTGGCGAACACGGCCGACCTTGAGACCTGGAAGGCCTATCTCGCGGCCCACATGATCTCGAATTTCTCTTCGGTCCTGCCGAAAGAAATCGATGACCGTGACTTTGCTTTCTTTGGCACCGTCCTGAACGGTCAGCCAGAACAGCGTCCTCGCTGGAAGCGGGCCGTTTCGAACGTAACCGGCACGCTGGGTGAAGCGATCGGCGAAGTCTATGTCGAGCGCTATTTCCCACCGGAAAACAAGCAGAAGATGGATGCGCTCGTCGCTAACCTCCGCGCAGCAATGCATGCCAATCTCGAAGACCTGGCATGGATGGGCGAGGAAACCCGCATCAAGGCGAAGGACAAGCTCGACAAGTTCAATCCCAAGATCGGTTATCCGAACAAGTTCGAGACTTATGAAACGCTTGAAGTGAGCGGCGACAATGCCTTCGAGAACGCTGTCAGCGCGGCTCAGTATGAGCTTGAAGACAATCTCGACCGTCTGAACGAGAAACCGGACCGCGATGAGTGGTTCATGACGCCTCAGACCGTGAACGCCTATTACAATCCGGGATACAACGAGATCGTCTTCCCGGCTGCGATCCTTCAACCGCCATTCTTCAACGCGACGGCTGATCCGGCTGTGAATTACGGCGCTATTGGCGGTGTTATTGGCCACGAAATGGGCCATGGCTTCGATGATCAGGGCTCCAAGTTCAATGGCGACGGTGTTCTTGCCAATTGGTGGACCGAAGATGATCGTGAGGCCTTTGATGCCCTCACGTCCGCGCTTGTCGCCCAGTACAATCAGTACTGTCCGCTTGAAGAAGGTGAGCCATGCGTCAACGGCAAGCTGACGCTCGGTGAAAACATCGGTGACCTGGGCGGTCTGTCGCTCGCCTACCGCGCCTATCAGATCAGCCTCGACACAAATGGCGACGGCGTTGTCAGCGAGGATGAGCAAGCACCGGTCATCGGCGGCTATACCGGCGACCAGCGCTTCTTCATGGCTTGGGCGCAGGTCTGGCGTTCGAAGTATCGCGATGAAGCCTTGCGCAATCAGCTTCTGACCGATCCACACTCGCCGGCGGAATACCGCGTCAACGGCATCGTCCGTAATTTTGACGAGTGGTATGACGCGTTCGACGTGACCGAAGACGACGCGCTCTACCTTCCACCGGAAGAACGCATCCGGATCTGGTAAGCGACACCGGATAATTGAGAAGGCGGGCCAGATCGGCCCGCCTTTTTCGTTTCAGGCACCTCTATTTGCGTTCTTCACAACTCGATCTGTGTCTGGCTTAATTGCGGGGGCGGGGTTGATGGGAGAATGCCATGCCGATGCCTCCGGCAGTTGAGGCCTATTTCGAGGCCATGGACGGACCGATGCGGGAGATCGCCGAGGCGCTGGCACGCCTGGTGCCCGAACGCGGCCCGCATTTGATCGCGACACTTGCCTGGGGGCAGCCCTGCTGGTCGGGACATGAGCGGGTGGCGTCTGTTGTCGCGCATGCCCGACATTGCAATTTGCAGCTCTGGGCAGGCGCGCGCCTTGCGCCTTATTTTGATGGCCGGATCGAGGGCAATGGCAAGGCGCTTCGCCATGTCAAAGTGCGCTCGCTTTCTGACATTGATGATCAACTGATCGACATCATCGACCAGGCAATCCTGCTGGATCAGAATGCGCCGGAAAAGGTCCGCTGAAACATCCGCCCCGCGCCGGAGAGGAGAGCGTCAGCCCGCTAACGGTATCTGGCCCTTGGCAAACCTGAAAAGCCGTATAATTTCGACGGGCTGGGGCAAATTGGGATACGTCCGATGATCCGTCCAATATGTGTGACGCTTGCCGCACTCGCCTGTTTACCGATGGCACAATCTGCCAGCGCTCAGGCCAGTGATACGTTGACGGCCATTATCCAGAATGGCGCGACGTTCAGTACGCAGGGCTTCAAGATCAATGTGAACTACGCCGAAGACGGCACGTTTTCAGGCGATGCGGCCGGCTCTGATTTTTCGGGCACCTATCGTATTGAGGGCGACCAGCTGTGCACATCGTCCAGCCTGTCTTCATCGGAAACGTGCACCGAATACCCACCCGGCAAGGCGCCAGGCGATACGTTTGAAGTGTCCAGTCCGACAATGGGCACGATAACGGTGCTCATCAATTCGCCGGAATAGGGCAAGGCGACCGTTCGGATCAGGCTGACCCAATCCGAACGGTTTACTCAGCTTATCAAAGCGTCGGATTGATCAGGAATTTCTCGCCGGTGCGCTTGGCATTGTAGTTTTGCAGCGTTTCGGGATCGAGCGCCTGCTGAAGCGAGATCTCGTCCGTGTAATGGCTGGCAAAGGTTGTCTTCAGCTCATCCATGACGCGCTTGCGTAGCTTTTCACGGCCTTCCGAGCCGATCTTCTGCAGGAAGTAGGTCAGTAGGTAACCGCCCGCATTCCATGCCATGCCGACACCCGGTGGGATCATTGTCGGGCTGAGGTCCAGCCGTCCATAGATATAGACCTGCTTCGGATCGGCAGAGCCATAGCGGCTGAATTCAGAGCCCATGCTGGCAGCAGCTTCCATCGCCATCAGGATCTGACCGGCCAGTGGTCCGCCGCCGATAGCGTCGAATGCGATCGTCGCTTTCGTCTCGGCCAGGGCCTTGATGAGGTCTTCCATGAAGCTGTCGCTTGAGGAATTGACGATATATTTCGCTCCAAGATCACGCAGGATTTTCTCCTGCTCCGGCTTGCGCACGATGTTTACGAGGTCCACGCCATCAGCGATGCAGATCTTGTTCAGCATCTGGCCGAGATTGGAGGCTGCTGCTGTGTGGATCAGGGCCTTATGGCCTTCCATCCGCATCGTCTCTGGCATTGAGAGCGCGGTCAGGGGATTGACGAAACAGGACGCGCCATCACGGGCGCTCGCATCGTCGGGAAGCTGCATGACCTGCGCGACGTTCAACAGGCGGTATTCGCCGTAGAATTCCCCGCCAAGTCCGGTCACCTTCTTGCCGAGCAGGGCTTGCGCGGCGTCCGAGCTGCCCGCGGCGACGACGGTACCGGCGCCTTCATTGCCAACGGCCAGAGACTGGCCGACGCGTGCTTTCATGGCCCGCATGGCCGGCTTTGGGATGTCGGCTGTCAGAACAGGCTGTTTGTCGGTGCCAGATTTTTTCAGCGTTGAGAGGTCGGCGGCCCCGACCAGCAGGCCAAGGTCAGACGGGTTGATCGGCGTGGCTTCGACCTTGATCAGGATATCGCCATCGCCGGGTTTCGGCACGGGCACCTCCTGCAAGGACAGCTCGAGGTGGCCGCTTTCCTTCACAAGCGAACGAAGTTGAAGGGCGGTATCTGGAATCGACGATGACATTAAGGGCTCCCTGCCGTTTGATTATTCAATATTCTTTTTGGAATCCTGAAATGACGGTGCAGCGTCTCATGTGCAAGGGCCGAGGCAGAATAAGCCTGTTCAGGCCCAGACATTCTCGCACTCTACACGCCCCGGAAAAATAGAGATACCGAACTATATTTATCTTTGTGTGGGCGCCCATTTCGCGTATGAAGGAGGCGGGGAAACAGAAGGATTTAGACCCATGTACATGAAAACAATTAAACTGGCCGCCGTTGCGGCAGTTCTAGTGGGCACCGCGGCTGCAGAAGACCTGGACACGCTGGTTGCTGTCACAACCAACGGCGTGGTGCTGACGACTAGCGGTTACTCGATCGACATCGACTATGCAGACGATGGCACATATTCAGGCAGCGTGATGGGCTCGGCTTTCACGGGCAAGTGGAACATTGATGGCGATCAGCTGTGCACCTCGTCCAGCCTCGCGCCGACCGAAACCTGCACGACGTATCCGGCCGGCAAGGGACCGGGCGACAGCTTTGAGGTCGAAAACCCGACCCTGGGTACCGTTACGGTAAAGATCAACGAATAGCTTTTGCTATGAAGGCGCTAAATGCCCCCGGTTATCCGATCGGGGGCATTTTCTTTGGTGTTGATACAAGCAACGGCAAAGGGCTTGCGCGCGCCTCGGCCTCACCCCACCTCAAACTCAGCCCGCTGCACTTGACCGGAGCCGTACTCCGGGCGCAAAACCTCGCAGCTGCAACAAGAATTTATCGCTATCAGGAGGAATACTCATGTCTCAACAGGATCCGGTGGTCATCGTCGGAATGTCTCGCACGCCCATGGGCGGTTTGCTTGGAGACCTTTCAGGCATGTCTGCCAACGAGCTTGGCGCAATCGCTGTGAAAGCGGCCTCCGATGAGGCAAAGCTCGGCGCAGACGAAGTCAATGAGATCATCATGGGCAACTGCCTGCCTGCTGGTCAGGGTCAGGCACCTGCACGTCAGGCGGCCATCAAGGCCGGCCTCGACAAGGGCACCGAGGCCACCACGATCAATAAGATGTGCGGCTCCGGTCTTCAGGCGACTGTCATGGGCGCCAATGCTATTTCGGCTGGTAATGCAACAATTGTCATCGCGGGCGGCATGGAGTCCATGACCAATGCGCCTCACCTTGTCGATATGCGCAAGGGCCACAAATACGGCGCGACCACCATGAAGGATCATATGGCGACGGACGGCCTCGAGGACGCCTATGCGGGCGGCCCGATGGGCAACTTCGCCGACATGATCGCTGAAAAGTACCAGTTCACTCGTGAGCAACAGGATGCCTACGCGCTTGAAACGTTGGCCCGCGCGCAGAAAGCCACTGAAACCGGCAAGTTCAAACGTGAAATCGTGCCTGTCACGATGAAAACCCGCAAGGGCGACGTGACGGTCGATACCGATGAGCTCCCACGCACCGCACGCCCGGACAAGATCCCAAGCCTTCGTCCTGCCTTCAACAAGGATGGCACCGTCACCGCCGCCAATGCGTCGGCCATTTCTGATGGCGCGGCCGCTCTGGTTCTGATGCGCAAGTCTGAAGCTGAAAAGCGCGGCCTGAAGCCGATCGCAACGATCGTCTCATCCTCCAGCCACGCGCATGAGCCGGAATACTTCACGACGGCCCCTGTGCCTGCCATGCAGAAAGCCCTCGATAAGGCTGGCTGGTCCAAGGAAGATGTCGGCCTGTGGGAAATCAACGAAGCTTTTGCGGTCGTTCCGATGATCGCGATGAAAGAGCTCGGCATTTCGCATGATATCGTCAACGTGAATGGCGGCGCCTGTGCCATGGGTCACCCGATCGGCGCGTCCGGCGCGCGTATTCTCGTGACGCTGCTGGCGGCCATGGAAGACCGCGATGTGAAGAAGGGCGTTGCTTCGCTCTGCATCGGCGGCGGCGAAGGCATCGCAATGTGCGTAGAGCGCGCATAGCACCGACCTTCTGACGAACACTTAATTATTGGGAGGCATGCGCAGCCGCGTTTGCCTCCCTTTTATTTTGAGGAAACTTCGCGCCCCTTCTGCACGTGCGAGATAATTTCATCGCGTAGCTGGGCAGTCGCGTCCACAGCGGGGTCGCTATACTGGTTGGTATCAATCACCAGGGCGATGCCAAGCTCAGGCGCGATCATCACACGCGACAACCACATTGTGTTCGAGCCTGCATGCTCATAGGCGCGGCCAATGTCGCTGCGGTCTGAAACGCCCCATCCCATCGCATAGGTGGCCGCTTCATCTGGATGCGGCGTGAACAGTTTTTCCCGGACTGAAACGGGGACAAGTTCACTGTCGTCCCGAAGGAATTCCCTCAACAGCCTCACATGGCTCGCCAGCGGGGCGTGCAGGGTTCCGGCTGGGCCAAGCGCCTGCGGATTGTCAGCGCCCACGCCTCGGCCTTTGGGCACAAGTCCGCCAAACATGCCGGGACCATGACCCTGCAGCCCAGTCTGCGGTGGGCCAAAGCCCCAGCCCTCGCTCCACTCGCCGCCGGGAACGTTCAGGACATAGGCCCGCATGGCATCTTCCCAGTCCATGTCCAGCAGCGTCTCAATCGCGGCGCCTGCGATAATGTAATTGAGGTTGGAATACTCGAACTCACCGATTTCGCCCGGCGGCTTGCGGAGCCGGTCCTGGGTCGTCTTGAGCCTTTGTTCGCGGACCGATGCGTCATCCGCCCGCCGCGCCATGATCCAGAAAGGGCCGGTTTGCCCAACGCCGGACCGATGAGCGAAAAGGTCTTCCACGGTCACGTCAGACCAGCCCGCATCCATGTCCGTCATATCGGGGAACAGCTCATTCAGCGTCGCGCCCCATTCAGCCTGTCCGTCCTCGACAAGCCGCGCATAGAGCAGGGCCGTCAGCGCCTTGGTGTTCGACCCAATATGCCAGGCATCCTGCGGCGAGACCGGCGTATCGGACTTGATCGTCACTGTTCCCGAAACGGCGACAATAGGGTCGCCGTCGATGCCAATGACGGCGGCGCCGAGCGCAATCAGATCATGGGTCTCCCGAACGTCCTCGACCGTGCTGTCGAGCCAATCCTGAGACACGGGTTGCTGAGCTTGCCCCGGCAAGGCTGCCGCAATGAGTAGGAGTAGAACCAGACCCGTCCGTATCATTGGAACATCGGTCTTTCTGCCATGCTTAGCTGGTCGGAATATAGTCGCTGACGAGGCCCAGCGGCAGCGCTGTTGTGCGCTTCGCGATATTGATCACGATACGCGACTGCACATCGGACACCAGGCCTGACCCGAGCAGCTTGTCGCGCAGGAACGCATCATAGGCGTGCATGTCAGTTGTTGTGATGCGTATGACATAATCGACGGCGCCGGTTACGGTCATGCATTCGAGAACTTCCGCCCACTTCTGGACAAGTTGCTCGAATGTTGCGAGGTTTTCCTTGCTGGGCAGAGCAAGCTTCACGCTGGCAACGACCTCGAAACCGAGGCCAAGCGTGTCGCGGTCCAGCAGGGTCACACGGCCCTGGATGATGCCGGCTTCCTCCATCCGCTTGATGCGGCGCCAGCACGGGGAAGAGGACAGACCCACACGGTCCGCGATCTCCGCGACCGACAAGGCTGCATCCTTCTGGATCAGATCCAGGATCTTCGCATCGATTGCGTCAAGTGTGTGAGGCAATTTCTCTCCCAAATTCACATTAATCGTGGAACAACTTGCCCGTTACTACGCTATTTAGCGCAATAAGGGCAAGCATTTTCAGCAAAAAAGACGAAAAATATAGCCGTATGACCAAAAGGGAGGCGTTCCTTGGAACACCGTGAAGTCACGCTGAATGATAAATACGATCTTGTCGAGGGCCATGCTTACATGACCGGCATTCAGGCGCTGGTGCGTCTGCCGCTCGACCAGAAGCGACTGGACCTGAAAGCCGACCTGAATACGGGCGGCTTTATTTCCGGCTATCGCGGCTCTCCGCTCGGCGGGTATGACCAGCAGCTGCGCGCGGCTGGCAAGTGGCTCGCCAAGCACGATATCGAGTTCTGGGAAGGCCTGAATGAAGACCTCGGCGCGACCGCTGTCTGGGGCTCGCAGCAGCTCGGCCTGTTCCCCGGCGCCCGCCGCGACGGGCTGTTCGGCATCTGGTACGGCAAGGCGCCTGGCGTCGACCGTACAGGCGATGTGTTCAAGCATGCCAATGCCGCGGGCTCATCGCGCCATGGCGGCGTGCTCGCCATTTGCGGCGATGACCACACCTGTAAGTCCTCCACCCTGCCATCGCAGTCCGAATTCGCGATGCAGGACGCCGAAATTCCGGTCCTGAACCCGGCCTCCATCCAGGACGTGCTCGATTATGGCATCCATGGTTGGGCCATGAGCCGGTTCTCCGGCGCCTGGTCCTCGCTGATTGCGTTGGCCGACACGATGGATTCCGGTGCAGTCGTCGATGTCACGCTCGACCGCTTGAAACTGATCACGCCAGACTTCGAATTCCCTGAAAGCGGCGTGCACATGCGCCGCGGGGATAGCCCGATTGAGAAAGAGCGCCGTCTGCGCGAATACAAACTACCGGCAGCCCAGGCCTGGGTCCGCGCCAATCATCTCGACCATGTTCTGGTCCCGTCGCCCAAGCCGCGCGTCGGTATCATCACCACCGGTCAGGCTGCTCGGGACATCTTCGAAGCGCTCGCCGCCATCGGCCTCACGCCGGAAGAGGCCGGGCGTCTGGGCGTCAGCGTCTTCAAGGTCGCCATGCCATGGCCGCTTGAGCCAACCCGCATCCGCGAGTTCTGCAAAGGGCTGGAACGGGTTCTCGTGATTGAGCACAAGCGCCCGCTCATCGAAGAGCAATTGCGTTCGGTTCTCTATAGCCTGCCAGACAATGAGCGTCCCTACATTGAGGGCAAGCGCGACCGCGATGGCAATCGTCTGCTGAGCCAGGTTTCCTCAATTCCGGTCCCTGAAATGGCAAATGCTGTCATGCAGCGCGTGCCGGGCAAATGGGATACGTCGCGTGCCGACCAGTATTTTCAGCGCGTCGGCGCTGCCGGCCAGGCCGCCCTGTCGAACGCGTCGCCGACGGTGCGGTCGCCGCACTATTGCTCAGGCTGTCCGCACAACACCTCAACCGTTGTACCGGAAGGCTCACGCGCCCTCGCAGGCATCGGGTGTCACTATATGGCGAACTTCATGCCGGACCGTAAGACCGACATGACCAGCCAGATGGGCGGCGAAGGCATTGCCTGGCTCGGCCAGTATTTCGCGACCGATGAAGATCACATGTTCGTCAATCTCGGCGACGGCACCTATTCGCACTCCGGTTCGCTCGCCATTCGCGCAGCGGTCACCTCCGGCGCGAATATGACCTACAAGATCCTCTACAACGACGCCGTTGCAATGACGGGTGGCCAGACGGTCGAGTCCGGCCAGACCCCGCAACAGATTGCCCAGCAGGTCGAAGCTGAAGGCGTCAAGACGATCGTCATCGTGACTGAAGACCCGACCCGTTATGCCGGCGTCAAAGGCCTGCCACGCGGCGTGAAAATCTATGACCGCGAAGAGCTCGATGACGTGCAGCAAATGCTCCGCGACACGCCGGGCGTTTCGGTCATGATCTACGACCAGATCTGCGCCACTGAAAAGCGTCGCCGCTCCAAACGAGGCCTGCGCAAGCCAGATCGCGTGCGCGTCATGATCAATCAGGCCGTCTGTGAAGGCTGTGGGGATTGCTCTGTTAAATCGAACTGCCTGTCGGTTGAGCCTGTTGAGACCGATCTTGGCCGCAAACGCCGGATCAACCAGTCAACCTGCAACACAGACCTCTCATGCCTGCGTGGCTTCTGCCCGAGCTTTGTGACCGTCAAGGATGCGCATTTTGCCGCTGAAGACGCGCCCGTGCTCGATGCCGATGCCTCGGGTCTCGCGCTTCCAGACCTGCCACCTGTCGCCCAGCCGTGGAACATCCTGTTCACCGGAGTTGGCGGCACGGGTGTCACGACGGTTGCGGCTGTGCTCGCCATGGCGGCCCATGTTGATGGTAATGCAGCATCCTCGCTCGACATGACCGGCCTTGCCCAGAAGGGCGGCCCCGTCCTGTCGCACCTGCGCTTTGCAAAAGAGCCGGACATGATTTCGACCGGCCGCGTCCCGCCAGCCTCTGCTGACGTAATCATCGGCTGTGACCTTGTCGTCGCTGCAGGCGGTGATGCGATTTCGCTAATGGATGTTGGCCGTACACGCGTCGCTGCAAACGCAGACGTGACACCAACCAGCGAGTTCATCCGCGATCGCTCCAAGACCTTCGAAAGCCAGATGCTCGCATCCCGCGTGAAGCGTCAGGCGCTCGAGTTTGGCGCGATTGACGCTGAGGCCCTCGCCATCGGTTATCTGAACGATGCGATCTACACGAACATGATCATGGTCGGATATGCCTGGCAGAAGGGCTATCTCCCGATCACGCTGCGTGGCCTCTACCGCGCGATCAAGCTGAACGGCGTGAAGATCGAAGACAACATGAAAGCGTTTGATGTTGGCCGTCTGGCCGCTGCAGATCCTGATCGTCTTGAAGCGGTGTCAGACCCACGCGGTGATGTTCAGCCAATGTCACTGGACGAGATCATCGAAGATCGCGCTGAGCGTCTCGTTGCCTTCCAGAACAAGTCCTACGCTGACAAGTATCGCGACCTGGTCGCCAAAGTCCGCGCGTCGGAAGAGGCCGCAGGCCTCGGCGATGCCTTCACGACCGCTGTCGCCAAATACGCCTTCAAGCTCATGGCCTATAAGGATGAGTATGAAGTCGCCCGTCTCCATACGGACGGCACCTTCGAGAAGCAGCTGCGTGAGACCTTCCATGGCGGCAAACTGCAATACCACATGGCGCCGCCACTGCTCGCCAAGAAGGACTCCAACGGACACCTTCAGAAGAAGCCATTCGGCTCATGGATGGGCACGGTGTTCGGCGTGATGAAGAAGTTCAAGGGTCTCCGCGGTACGCCATTCGATCCGTTCGGCTATACCGAAGAACGCAAAATGGAACGCCGTCTGCGTGACGAGTACATTGAGCGCGTCGGCGAACTCGCTCGTGGCCTCACCAAGAAGAACCATGAGCTGGCCGTCGCCATTGCGTCCATTCCGGATGAAATTCGCGGCTATGGCCATGTGAAGGAAGCCTCAGTCGAAGCGGCCGAAAGCCATCGCGAAGAGCTTTTGAAGAACTGGCCTGAAGGCGGTATGCCTGCCAAGAAGCAGACCCTGATCGCTGCCAAATAGGCGCGATCTACAAGTCACATTCTTCAAGGGCTGCGCCGTATCGGCGTGGCCCTTTTAGCTTGCGATGGTCACGATGACTTCGAGCAGGCTGCTACCGGCATTTATGGCGGCAAGTTCTGCATTGAGAGACGTCGCCGCGATATCCTTGCTGACAGAGGTAACCTGCCCGGCGGCGTTCAGCGTTAGTACCGTCAGGGTCAGAATCCGCGCTGAAGTGTCCAGCGCCCCATCGGCAATCTGGACGGGCACCTTGCCGACCATGTAGGCGCCTTTGCCCGTGTAGTAGACGCCTTTAGCGGCCAGACGCGTGCCGTGATAAGCGCCCTTGAAGGGAAGCGCGACAGCCTGCCCCGTGACCTTCGCGGCCGTACAGCTGCTTGCAAAGAGCGTGCTCAGCAGTGCAGCCGAGATTACGTATTTCATGCCCAGCCCCTATCCCGTGGAAGGCTGACACTAGCTGAAAAGGGTTAAGGTCGGTCTGATGGAATGGGCGCAATCTGTCGGTCGGGGATAAGGTCTGCGTGTCGGCCTAAGCCCTGCTGACAAACACGTCGACGACGTCATCGCGCTCCATCAGGGCGTCGAGTTCCTTGTCGAGTTTCCGGGCGGGAATGACGCGGTCGTTTGAGTACATCTGCTTGCCATCGCGAAACCGCACGGTCAGGCGCAGCCTGCCCTTTTCGATGTTGCCAATATCGTCTGCCACGGTGACGGGCACACTGTCGCCGCCAGCAGAGACAAGGCCGACGGCGCCTTTGCCGGTATAGTAGACGGTCTTGCCGGCCAGTTCGACGCCTGAGCCGATAAGGCCAACCGTCGCACCGGCGACGCTGGCCGCAAGACAGCCCGAGACCGCAAGAGCTGCGAGCGGAAGGATAAAGAGCGTCTTCATGAAATTTTCCCCCACCCGCACGCGATCATCGCGCGAGTGCATCTTCAATGAGCTGCGCTGTTTCATCCACGCCATAGAGAGCCGCAAAGCCGCCAAAGCGCGGCCCCTGGCTCTGGCCAAGCAGGACTTCATAGAGCGCCTTGAACCAGTCGCGAAGGTTCTCAAACTCGTGCGTCTTGCCAATCTCGAAAGTGAGGTTCTGCAGGGTTTCGGCATTCGCCTCTCCCTCCCAGCTGCGCAGACGGGCCGCAAAATCCTCAAGCGCCTTGCGTTCTTTCTCGTCCGGCGCGCGGTAGACCTTGGTCGGCTTCACGAAGTCCGCGTAATAGCGGATCGCATAGCCGGCGAGCTGATCGAGGAAGGGGTGGTTTTCCGGGCTCGCATCCGGCGCATAGCGCGAGATGAAATCCCAGAGCTGGTCCTTGGTCTCGGTATTGGCTGCGCTGACAAGGTTCAGCAGCAGCGCGAATGACACCGGCGAGCTCCATTGCGGGACGCGGCCGGAATGGATGTGCCAGACCGGGTTCTCGATCTGCCGTTCCGGCGCTTCCTGCGGGTATTTGTCCAGAAATGTCAGATACTCGTCCACCGCCTTGGGGATGACGTCGAAATAGAGCTTCTTGGCGGCGCGTGGCTTCTGGAACTGGAACAGCGACAAGCTTTCCTGCGGCGCATAGGCCAGCCAGTCCTCAACCGAGATGCCATTGCCCTTGGTCTTGGAGATTTTCTCGCCCTTGTCATCGAGGAAGAGCTCATAGACATATTGCTGCGGCGGGCGGCTGCCGAGGATCTGGCAGATCTTGGAATAGATCGGCGCGTTGTCCTGATGGTCCTTGCCGAACATTTCGAAGTCCACGCCAAGCGCGGCCCAGCGCATGCCGAAATCCGGCTTCCATTGCAGCTTGGTGCGTCCACCGGTGACGGGGATAGTGACGTCTGTGCCGTCTTCATCCTCGAACGTAATCGTGCCAGCCTTCGGGTCGGTCGCCTTCATCGGCACATAGAGCACGCGCCCCGTCGTCGGCGAGATCGGCAGGAAGGGCGAATAGGTCGCCTGCCGCTCCGCGCCGAGCGTTGGCAGCATCACCTTCATGATGTCGTCGAACTTCTCCAGTGCGCGTAGAAGCGCTTCGTCAAAGGCGCCCGACTTGTAGAGCTGGGTCGCCGACTTGAACTCATAGTCAAAGCCGAAACTGTCGAGGAAGGCGCAAAGGCGGGCGCCCATATGCGCGCCATAGCTTTCATGCGTGCCGAACGGATCCGGCACATCCGTCAGCGGCATCTGCATGTAGGGCTCAAGGTCGGCCGGGTTCGGGACCGTCGGTGGCACTTTGCGCATGCCGTCCATATCGTCGGAGACGCAGATCAGCTTCGTCTCATACTTGCCCTCAGTCAGCGTTTCGAAGGCGTGGCGCACCATCGTCGTGCGGACAACTTCGCCGAACGTTCCGATATGCGGCAGGCCTGACGGGCCATAACCGGTCTCGAAGACGACCGGGCCTTCTTTCGGCGTGCCGGCGCGCTCCATGTTCTCCAGCCGTTTCAGCAGGGCGCGTGCCTGTTCGAAGGGCCAGGCCTTGGCGTTTTCGGCAAGCTCGGACAGCGCGCTCATGACGTCTCCATTGGTCAAAGTCAGGAATGTGCCGGAGGTAGAGGGCAGGGCAGTCGCGGTCAAGCGTGAGACGCCTGCTGCCCGGCCGCTCAGGCGGCCTTGTGGACCATGACGCGGTTGCGCCCGGAATTCTTGGCGTCATACATACCATCGTCGGCGCGGCGGAAGAGTTCCGAGAGCTGCGTGGACCAGCTTCCTTGGGCGACGCCGATGCTGGCGGTGATGTCGATTTTGGAGCCGGGCTCTGGAATGAACTCGATCTGGGCGATCGAAAGGCGCACACGTTCCGCGATGATGCGGGCCAGCTGGATATTTTCGCCCGGAACGAATATTCCGAATTCCTCGCCGCCGATCCGTCCGACAATATCTTCATCGCGCGTCGCGTCCATGATGGCTTTGGAGACAAGCTTCAGGGCCTCGTCACCGGCCTGATGGCCATAGGTGTCATTGATCTGCTTGAAGTGGTCGAGATCGACCATGAGCATCGCGCCGGAGGTCTTTCGTTCCTGAAAACGCCGGATCCGGCTCAGAAAGGCTTCCCGATTGAGGAGGCCGGTGAGCAGGTCCATACGGGCCCGGTTGGCAAGCTCGGCATGCGCTTTTTCAAGCTGCTGCATGGCCTGGGCGAGCTTCAATCGTTCACGTTGGAAGATCAGGGCGAGCGGAAAGGTAACCGACGTTGCGCAGATGGCTGCCAGAGCGAACCAGATGCCGATGATCTCTCGAAGAATATGCTCCGGAATGTCGCATATGAGTATCGCAAGCGCGGTAAGCACCTGGCTCACAGCGAGGTTGATCAAAGTGATCAGCAAGGCGCGCCGATAGGAAACACGCACAGGTGATTCGGTGATGATCGGTTCTTTGTCCACCAACCAGAAATAGCGGGAAGGTCTGAAGAACCCGCCTTTCTGGACATCGAAATTTCTTGGAAAACTGAAAGACTCTCGTAAAGCAGATAAAATCGCGACAGCATGTTATTGACAATCATTCGCATCTGCTCTAGATGAGAATCATGATCATTTGCATGTGCAGACGTATAAATGACAAGGGCGTCCTCGAAGCGGTGGACGCGGGTGCGCGCAGCCCTGAAGCTGTGCAGGCGCATCATGGTTGTCAGTTTAACTGTGGCAAATGCCGCACGACCATCGGTGAGATGATTTCCGAAAAGGTCGACGGTCTGACAGCTCAGCCATTGCTGGCCGCTGCAGAATAACGCCGCCAACTTTATAAAATTTTTTAAAATCAAACCTCTTTGCGACCGGGCGTCGGAACGCGCAGCAGATGCGTGTTTGCAATTGCATCGCATGACGCCATGCAATTGCTTCTCACTATCATAGGCATCTGTTTTTATTGGGTTTTTTGATTGCAATGCGCCGCAATCATGGTAATTTGCGACTCGTCAATCAAACAAGCTTGAAGGAGACCGCCATGAAGGGCGAGCCTCAAATTATCGAATTTCTGAACGCTGCGCTGAAAAATGAGCTGACGGCGATCAACCAGTATTTTCTCCACAGCCGGATGCTCAACGACTGGGGCGTCAATCGTCTCGGCGCGTTCGAGTACAAGGAATCCATCGAAGAGATGGAACATGCCGACTGGCTGATCGAGCGCATTCTGTTCCTGGGCGGCCTGCCAAATCTGCAGGATCTCGGTAAGCTCAACATCGGCGAATCCGTTGAAGAGATGCTGAAGTCAGATCTCAATATGGAGATCGAAGCTGTTGCCTTGCTGAAAGACGCTGTCGAAGCGGCGGAAAAAGCGCGCGATTATGGAAGCCGCGACCTGTTCGGTAAAATCCTCCATAGCGAGGAAGAGCATATCGATTTTCTCGAGACCCAATTCGACCTGATCGAGCGGATCGGTATCCAGAACTACATCCAGCTTCAGTCGCGTGCGACCGACGACGAAGGCTAATCCGCATAGGCGTAAGGGCCGCCCTTGCTGAGGGCGGTCTTATAGGCCGGGCGAGCGTGGATGCGGGCCAGAAACTCCGTGATGGTCTTATACGCGCCAGCCCCGCCACGGCTCACAGCGGCCTCGAGCGGAAAGCTCATGATGATATCAGCGGCGCTGAACGTGTCCCCCGCAAACCAGCCAGTTTGCGCCAGCGAGCTGTCCCAATACTCAATATGCTCTTTCAGGCGCGGGTCGACAAAAGCGGCCTGCGCCTTCGAGGCAACAGCCTTGACCAGCGGCCGCATCAGCATGCCAGCGTTTTCCGGCAGTCTCTGAAAGACGAGCTTCATCAGCAGGGGCGTCATCGCTGAGCCTTCAGCGTAGTGCATCCAGTAGGTCCAGGCGCGCGCTTCGGGCGTGCCGGCGGCAGGCTTCAACCGTCCCCCACCATGCGTTTCAATGATGTAGTCAATGATCGCGCCCGTCTCAGCGACGATCACGCCATTCTCTTCCAGCACGGGCGATTTGCCGAGGGGGTGAATGGCCCGCAAGCTATCTGGCGCCAGCATCGTCTTTGGATCGCGCTTGTAGTGAACGATCTCGTATTCGATGCCGAGCTCTTCCAGCAGCCACAGAATCCGCTGGGATCGTGAATGCTCCAGATGATGGACCTTAATCATGTTTTGGCTCCCTCTTGCGCCTTTGCCTCAATAGCTAGCGCGATGCCGCCGCTTGCAAAGGCATGATGCGAGGAGAGCAGCGCTTTAAATCGAGGCGCGAACCAGAAGCTGGTCAAAACCGTCCCAGAACTGGGTCCGGATTTCATCCGTCTCCATCAGGATTTCGTGCCGCGCGCCTGCAATGGTGATGTGTTCGCAGTTGGGCAGGTATTTGGCCGTGCGTGCGTGCGCGCGATTGTCGACCAGCTGCTCCTGCTCGGCGCTGGCGACGAAGACCGGGACATCGATGTCGCGAAGCAGGGCAGGCTTACGGGTCTGGTTGAGGATGTTGATCGACGCGCCAAGCCAGCCCCATGTGACCGGGCCAAGTTCAAGCTCCGGCGCTGCATCGACAAGGTCACGTTGAAGCTGCCAGCGCGCTTCGTCATGGGTAACAATGTTTGTCTCGAACGTCTCGGCCGGTCCGGGCTGGCGGGCATAATCACCAGACTTGCCCATGACGCGCATGGCCCAGACGAGGTAGCGGACCGCCGCGTTAATGGGCAGGCCCCACATGGGCGCTGAGAAAGCGGCCGCTTCGACACGCACCAGTTTCTGCGCAATGGTGGCAAGCGCAATCGCGCCGCCCATAGAATGCGCGACCGACACATAGGGTCGCGGCAACCGATCGTTTAACGCTTCAAGCCCGTTGGCGAGCGCGCCCATGAAGGTCTCAAACCGGTCGATATGCCCCTTTGCCGGATCATCAAGCAGCCGGTCTGACAGCCCTTGCCCCGGCCAGTCGAGGATCACCAAGGCAAACCCGCGTGCCTGAAGGTCGCGCGCAGTCTCGAAGTACTTTTCGATGAATTCTGTACGCCCCGGGCAGATAATGGCCGTTCCGCGCGGCTTCGTAGCGGTCGAAGGCGCCACGCAGGCGCGCAGCTGGCGACCACCAATGCCCTTGAACCAGATCAGCTCTGCGCCATCCGGCTCCGGATTACCCGGGATCTGAACAAAGGTCTCACGCTTTTCGAAACTGGTTTCGGCCATGTCCATTCCTAGCAAACAAAAGGGGCGCTGACAGCCTTTACAGCTCAGCGCCCCTCAAACGTTTCATGACCGTCTAATGCGGCCAGATCAGCCTAGCTGAATTTCTTCATCAGGCCCTGAAGCTGCATTGCGACGGACATGTCGCCGAGCACTTTCAGTTTGCCTTGCATGAAGGCCATCGTTGGATCCAGCTGGCCAGCCACGAGTTTCTGGAAATCATCCCAGTCAACTTTAACCGTCGCATCGGCTTCGGCGTCGGAATTGTCGGCTTTGCCGTTTGCGCCGTCGATGAACAGCTTGCCGATATCGCCGAAGTCAAACTTGACTTTCTTGGTGAAGTCTCCGCCGGCTGATACGGCTTCGTTGGCTTTTTGGGTGAGTGTTGCGAGATCCATTAACGCCTCCTCGAATTGGAACTTTGGCGATAAAGCAGCGTGAAGGGGGGCAAGGCAAGGGAAAACAGGATAACGGCCGCAGACAAGCTGCCCGGCGCGCTAAAATCAGCGCACGATCATCATCTTGCCGATGGGCGGTGAAGCTGAAATAGGGCCGACATTCCAGGTCCCGTGATAGGTCCCCGGCGTATCAAACAGGTAGAGCCCATCATTCAGCCCGACCTCTCGACCGGAAACAGCGTGCGGTCCGCAGCCATCAGCCTGACAGGTGTGGGCCTCACCTCCCGGATGCTGGATGTTGAAAGTCAGCGTCTCATCGTCGGGCAGGTGCATGGCCATTGGCAGGAAGCCCGGCGAATCGCCGATAGCGCCATAGGCCTCGCGGCGGGCGTGCAAATTTCCGGTGAGGACCAGTACACGCGCGTCCGGATTCTCCGCCGATGCCTGCATCAGCGATTCGGCGAGGCTTTTCTCATAAGGCGCCTGGCTGCCGTCAGCGCCTTTTTCGCCATTCTTGAAACCGATCATGCGGATGTCGGCGCCAGCTTCACGCAATTTCTGCAGACGCACAAAGAGATCCAAAAAGGCCTGGCTGGAGAGCCCCCAATCCGAACCGTCGAAAAAACGGCGAAGCAGGCGGTGACGGTCATCATCGTTGCCTTCGCTATCGACGAAGTCCTGCATCAATGGGGTATGGCCTGCCGTCTGCTCGATGCCGATGACGATCGGGCCCTGCTGCGCTGCTTCGCAGGCGATCTCGCCAAAGGCGGCCGGGGCTTCCCGTGTGCCATGCAGCTCTCCGAAGATCAGGAATGTCTTATCATGAGCCCCCAGTATCTCGGCTGTGCCAGTCATGGCCTTGCAGTCGAGCCCGGCCTGCGGCTGCTGCGCAGACGCGCGCATCGCTACGCCACTCGTAGCGGCAAAGGCCAGCGCGGCAGCAAGAAGTGAAACAGTGCCCCTCATACCTCCCCAGTCAGCAAGCGCCGTGCCAGTGGTTCCCAAATTATGGACTTGACCTTCCGCTACGTCTGCCGGTCTAGCTGGACCCATGTCTTGGGAAAAATCGATTGAAGAGCTTCGTCGCCGGGAACGGATGGCGGAAAAGATGGGCGGCGAGGAGCCGGTGTCGCGCCAGCGTGGGCGCGGCAAACTCACCGTCAGGGAGCGAGTTTCCTTCCTGGTCGATCCCGGCAGCTTCCACGAAATCGGCAAGATCGCTGGCGTTGCGACCTATGATGATGACGAGCAGTTGGCGAGCTTCATGGCGTCCAACTCGGTCGTTGGCCGCGCCACGCTCGATGATCGCCCGGCCGTCATTCTGGGGGATGATTTTACCGTGCGCGGCGGCGCAGCCGATGCCTCGATCCGCGGCAAGACGGTCATCGCGCTGAAACAGGCAATCGAATACCGGATGCCACTGGTCCAGCTGATTGATGGCACAGGCGGCGGTGGCTCTATCAAGATGTTCCTGAAGGACCCACGAACCTACATCCCGGAAACCCCAAGCTGGGAGCTGATCGTCGAAGGCATGAGCGAGGTGCCTTTCGTCTCTTTGGCGCTCGGCCCATGTGCCGGCCTCGGCGCGGGCCGTGTCGGCGCAAGCCATTATTCGGTGATGGTGAAAGAGTTGAGTCAGGTCTTCGTCGCTGGCCCGCCCGTGGCAATTGCGATCGGAGAAGACGTCACAAAGGAAGAGCTCGGCGGCTGGGAAATCCAGGCGAAAAACGGCACCGTTGACGATGTCGTTGAGAGCGAGGCGGATGCTTTCAAGGCCGCAAAGCGCTTCCTCTCCTATCTGCCATCCTCCGTGCACGAATTGCCGCTCATCACGGCGCCCACGGACGACCCGAAGCGCAAGGAGGAAAGCCTCCTGTCTCTGGTGCCGAAGGATGGAAAGACACCGTACAAGCCGCAGAAGATCATCGAAGGCACGGTCGATAAGGGCAGTTTCTTCGAGATTGGCAGCCAGTGGGGGCGGGGTATCGTTACCGGTCTTGCGCGCATTGATGGTCACCCGGTTGGCATCATGGCGGGCAACCCCTTCTTCCTCGACGGGGCATGGACGGCAGACGTTTGCGACAAGGTCACCCGCCATATGGACCTTTGCTCGACCTTCCATTTGCCGGTGGTCCACTTTGTTGATTGCGCGGGTTTCGCCGTTGGCGTGAAGCATGAGACGGCCGGTGTGACCCGCAAGGGTGTGCGCGCCATGGCGGCGGTCTATCAGGCGACGGTGCCGGTCTGCGCGGTGGTGATCCGCAAGGCGTTTGGGCTCGCAGGCTCGGCGATGATGAACCCGACAAAAGCCAAGTGGCGCTATTGCTGGCCGTCAGGCAATTGGGGCTCGCTCCCCATGGCGGGCGGTATTGAAGCGGCGTTCCGCAAGGAGCTTTCCGAAACGGATGATCGCGAAGCGCTGCTCGCCAGCCTCTACAAGAAGTTCGAGGCGATGGAGGACCCGTTCCGCACCGCCGAGGCCTTCTTCGCTGAAGAGATTATCGACCCGCGAGAGACCCGCCCTCTGCTCGTCGATTTCGTCCATCACGCGCGCCGCCGCATGGAGCCGGGCAAGACGAGTTTCGGCCCAAGGCCCTGAAGCTGCCCTAATTCTGCCGTGAACGGTCGCTCACATGGCGTTACCTGATTGTGGAGAAGGGGACGCATGATGCACATTAAGAAACTAATCGCGCCGACGGTGCTGGCGCTCGGGCTGCTGGCCGGATGTGGCGGGCCTGATAGTGGCGGAATTATTGCAGATCGCGGGCGGCCGTCGGCAGCCCCGGTCATGGAAGAGGCAACCATCTATGGCGGCGCCGACCAAATGGCTGCCGATGAGTCCTATGGCGAGCCGATAGCGGGTCCTGACCGCCCGGACGCTGAACCGGGCGCCGAGCAATATATCGCCTACAGCCATTCACTGGGGCTACGTCTGCCTAAAGGCGGCGTCGATGCGATGATGCAAGCGCATGTGAAGGCTTGCCGGGAGGCCGGGACGAACACCTGCATTGTGATCAATTCCAATGTCTACAATTCGAACGAAGACTATGTCTCCGGCAACATGTCTTTGCGCGCCAGGCCTGACTGGATTGAGACTTTTCTTGGCGCTGTTGACGAAGCCACTGAGACAGCGGGTGGCGACATCACGAGCCGCTCGACCAGTGCGGAAGATCTCACCCGGTCAATCATCGATACGTCGAGCCGGTTGGACGCGCAGAAAATACTGCAGGGGCGCCTCGAAGGCCTGCTGGAGCGCCGGGACGGTACGCTTGGAGACCTCCTCCAGATCGAACGTGAACTGGCGCGAGTCACGGGCGAAATTGAATCCATCGAAGCCCAGCTGAAAGCGCTTCGTCTGCGGGTGGCGATGTCTTCGCTCGATATCAGCTATGAGACCAAGCGAGAGCCGTTCAGCGCATCGCGCGGGAACCCTCTGGGGGAGGCATTCGGCGACTTTTTCTACAATCTTTCCATGGCCTTGGGCAGCGTCATCACGGCGTTTGCGATCGGCCTTCCATGGCTGATCCTGTTGGGAATCCTGATGTTCATCTGGCTCAGGGCAATCTGGCCATGGGTGCGGCGCCGCCGCAAGCCGAAGGCCTAATCGCGGCCGGGACGTTTTGAGCGTGAGGGCGGCCTGCCACCAGGTTTGCCTGATCGCCCGGGGCGTCCGTCACCGCTCTTGCGTGGGCTTTTTGGGCGTTCGGACTTCTCATTGCCGGGCCCATCCTGCGGTTTGTATTTTGAGATCGGTTTCGGGTTGCTCTTGCGCCGTTTGGACCGCCCGAACTTTGTTGGATCGGTCGGTTTTTTCACGGTCTTGCGCGCAGGTTTTCCGCCGCTTTCGGTTGGGGGCGAGGCCGAGATTACGGGTGCGTTTTCAATGAGGTCCTGGCGTTCCTGCGATGACAGGGCGCGCCATTTTCCCTCGGGCAGATCGCCCAGCTTCAGGCTGCCGATGCGGATGCGCAGGAGGTCCACCACAAGGAGGCCGACCAGTTCGCACATCCGCCGGATCTGACGGTTGCGGCCTTCGCGAAGGACAAAGCGCAAGCGTCCGGGGGACATTTGTTCGACATCCGCAGCTTTCAGGCGCCGCCCATCCAGCGAGAGCCCATGCCGCAATTGCGCGAGCGCCTGCGGGGTGACCTGGCCTTTGACGGTGACGATATATTCTTTCTCAAGCTCAGACGACGGGCCAATAATCGCCTTGGCCAGCACCCCGTCTTCGGACAGGAGCAACAGCCCGCGCGAATCCATGTCCAGGCGCCCAAGCGGCGCGAAATTCGTTGATCTACCGGGCAGTTTGGGCGCGCTACCGATTAGATTTTCACGCGTCGCGAGACGGATGGCGGGCGTCTGTTCCGGCTCCGGCTGGGCCGAAACAAAGCCGACGGGCTTGTGAATGACCACGGTCAGCTGATCGTCCAGCGCCTTGGCGGCCTTGCCTGCGAGTGACAGGATTTGCCCGGGTGATATCTTGTGGCCCGGTTCGGAAACCGGCTCCCCATCCACCTTTACACTGCCGGACATGATCAGCGTTTCCGCCTCACGGCGCGAGCAAAGGCCGAGCTGCGCCATCCATTTATTGAGCCGCATCGGCTCGTCGCCCGTATAGGTGTGCGTGTCTGTCATTGGGCCTGACTAGCAGAGCCGGAGAGGATTAGCGACGTGAAAGACAGCCCGGTTTCCCCCAAAAACACGGTGTCGTAACGGTGTCGTAGAGGCCGCCTCGGGTGTCGTAGCGGTGTTTTTCTCGCCATTCGGAGCGCAAGACTGGCTCGGTGTGTCAGATATGCATCTATGCATGGAAAAGCTGCGCCTCGCCCATTGCCTTAACCTGGTAAAAACCCCATTTCGCATATGCAGCATAAAAATGAGCAGGTGCAGCATAATGGTTTCAGAGATTCGACTTCGCGCAGCGGATGGCACGCCCATCCTCCTGCGCCGACTGGTCCCGACAGACGAGCCAGCCTTGCGTGAAGCAATTGAAAGCTTCTCGCCGCAGACCCGCTATATGCGCTTTTTCAGTGGTGCGCCGCATGTGCCCGAACATGTGATCCACCGTCTCGCTGATGCGGATGGCATCCTTCATGTGGCCTGGGTGGCGATTGATGAAAGCGCGCCTGACCATCAGGTTATCGGCGCTGTACATGCGATGCGTGACGACCCCAAATCGCCAACCGCCGATTTTGCGATCGGCCTCATTGACCCGTGGCATTCAAGGGGCATCTCACGTCTATTGATCGCGCTTCTGGCGTCCGAGGCCCGGCAAGTCGGGATCACGCGTTTGACCGCTGATGTGCTTTACGAAAATAAGCCCGGACGCGCGCTCATGAAGTCGATTGGCGCTGTGAGCGGGGCGACCGGCGGCACGTCGATCCATTACAATATCGAGCTTGAGGCCACGCTGTCGAAACTCGACACGCAAAAGGCGAGCGCGCCGATGCAATCTGTTTTCAAGGCGATCGATACCGGCGCAGCGATGCCAGTGGCTGCTTGACCTAAAGGTCGGGATAAGTGGCCCGCAATTCCTTGATCATCTGCTCGGTCTGGCCTTTCAGATAGGCGATCCCTCCGACGGTGCCCGGAATGTCATTGAGCAGATGAAATCCCGCGTCGATCGCGTCTTTGGCATACTGCCTCGCCTTGTCTTGCTCTCCGTCTTCGGCGGCGAGCCTTGAGGCGGCAGCAAGGTACTGCGCCAGCAATTTCGTAACATCGGCTGACTGATCCGGGCAGACGCGGCTGAGTTCACGCAAGCGGTGCGCGCCGGCCTCAACATCGACCTTTGAGCGATCTGCGTGGACGGCGTTGAAGAGCCCCCATGCCTCATCGCGGGCCCGGCTTTTATCCGCCTTCTTGATCGGCCATGGACAGCTCTCTAGATGCTTTGACACATCATAGATCGGCACGTCTGCGCCCTCGACATGCAGCCGCATCAGCCCTGGGATGATCGTATTACGAAAGATGGAATCGAGATTGCTGCGTGTAGCGAGCTTGGTGGTCTCCAGCTCATTGCCGGGGAAGTGAACCATGATGGGAGGATTGGTCTCCGGGTCCCAGACTTTGTCTTGCGCCTGTTGAAGACGCCAGATTCCATCGAGCAAGGCGTGCCGGGTTTCCTCATTGCCTTCCGGGCTGAAGAGTTGCGCATAAATGAGGGCAGCGAGGCCAAGCGCTTCTGGCCGATCTGAGCATCGAGCTTCGACGGATTTAGCAACCGCATAGGCTTTCGGGAGCTCGGCCTGATCGCGGCGGAGGAAATAAATCCACTCATAGAGCTTTTGCTCGGCGTCTTCCGGGCAGGGCGCTGGCGCGGCGGTGTCGCCCTCGGCGAGTGCCGGGGCGGCTGTCGCTAAAACGGCAGCTGCCGCGATAGCAAAGCGGAAGGTTCGGAACATGCGCGCTCGTTTCAGTGTGAAGATCAGATCTGAAAACTAGGCGGACGCGGCCCGCAGGGATTGTACAAATCCGCCATTGTGGAGCGAGGAGAAGGGGCGCATTTGGGGCTTCACCCTTCGACAGGCTCAGGATGAGGGTGCGTTGAGCTTCACGCTCGGCCTGCTACCAAGCACCACCTCATCCTGAGCTTGTCGAAGGATGGGCAGGAATTACAACGGCGTCCCGCAATCAATCGGCAACCGGCCGCGCATAATAGGCAACTTCATAGTCGGGTTTGTAGCGTTTCCGGCCAACTTCGACGAAACCGAGCCGCTGGTGGAAGCGGTGAGAGCCGGGATTGTCCGGATCGGTATTCACTTCACAAGTGATGTGCTTGCGCCCGCGCGCATGCTCAAACGCGGCGGCATAAAGCGCCTGACCGAGGCGTTGCCCCCGGGCCGCTTCGGCGAGTGCGATCCGGTCGACATAGATCATGTCGGTCTCCTCGCGCGCCATCCAGTCCTCCATCCAGCGCAGATTGTCGCTGGCATACGCCTTGGTGTGCGGTTCAAGCAGAGTGATGAAGCCGAGCGGCGTGTCGTTCTCATCGGCGGCGACTAGGCAGGTCGAGATATCGATCCAGCGCTTAAGGCCGTCTGCGCTCTCCTCATGGCCGACACCCGGCGTCGAGGCCTGGTTGATGGCAAAGAGGGCAGGCAGATCTGACGGGCGATAGGGGCGAATGGGCATGCGCGAGAGTGGGGCGGTTTCGCGTGGGCGTCAACCGTGATGGACGCGCCTAGTCCTCGGCAAACTCCGGCCAGATCTGGGTCTGGCAGATCGGACCGATGCAACCTTTCAGTTCAAGGTTTCCATCGGGCAGACGTTTGATGCGCGAGGCATAGCTCTTGTCGTTTTCCGGGTCATAGATCGTGCCGCCGCGCCAGTCATTCTTCTTCTTTTCGAAGCCCTGCAGCATGAGGAGGCCGATCACCGGATCGCCCGCCTTGGTGCGCGCCGTTTCCGGCGTCAGGCCGGGCGACATCGTGTCCGGGTTAATCCAGCTGACCGTGCCGCACGGGGTGCCATCGCCGCAATCTGCGATGGTAATGCGGGACGTGCCTTTTTCGATGTAGAACGTGCCGAACACATCATGGCTCGCTGGCGTGGCAAAGGCGGGCAGGGCGACGCTGCCAAGTGCGAGCGCAAACGAGAGAGCAAGGCGTGTGACGGGCATATGGGCGTCTCCTGTCGGTGAAAACGCCACTATGCGCCCGCGTCGGGGCCGCTGTCGACAGGGATTCTGGTTTGTCTGGCGCGGCCCTAAAGTTCGCCCGGCTTCTTCATTGACTGGCGCACGAACCAGACAGTGATGCCCACACAAATCAGCACCAGCGATCCGAATCCGACCAGCGCCGCAATGGCAAGCGGATCAACAGTGAGGTGTCCCATATGCATTTCCCTCCACCCAAGCCTGTGGTGACCAAAAGGATGCGGCGGCGCTGAGGCGTTGGGAATAAGGGAGATTGCGTAGGGTGGCGCTGATCTGGTTAATTGGGCCTACGAGTGCGTGGGATCGCCGCGACCTGCCAGCCATCCTCATAGATGATGAGGCCCGGCTCCCGCGTTTTCTTGACGCTGATCCAGTAGCCATAGACCTCGACAATGGCCTTCAGATGCCACATCCGCTTCATCGGCTCATGCGCGGCGGACTTGAACCAGCATATCGCGCGCTTATTGGCGTCAAGGCTCAGCTCTTCGGGGGCATGAAGGTGGGTTTTTAGCCATAGGAGCAGCCGGGCAATTTCATTGGCGTCGTGCACGCGCGTGTCATCGGCGTCGCGCAGACGGTACGCAATCTGGAAGATGCCAAGACGGCTGGAAGCGCCCTCATAGGGCACCTGACTTTCGAAACGTAGGTATCGCATGGGGTGATGTCCGTGCGGGTCTCACGAAGCGATGCGGCGCCCCTGGTGGGCTGCCGAGGAATCAAACCTCTCACCGTGGCCACTCCCGGTCTTGGTGAACGGGGCCGCGTTTACAGCGCGGTTGGGAGCGAGCAGCCCGGATGAGGCGTCAGCGATCGATTGTGAGTTTTTAAGACAATAAGGCTCTGGTCACGCAGGCTAAGGCCGGCGCGTCAGTCTGCTAGGAGCAGCTACAATAATAGAGCGTCATATTGAACATGGGCGCGGGAGATAGCAGGCGGCGTTGGGGGGTGTCAATATTCAACCGAGCTTTGCGAGACGAGCTATGGGATTGTATTGAGCTAAGGGATACTATTTTCGTTGTACGACAAAAAGTTGCGCTCCGAATATGTTGGTAGAGAATTCCGATAGCTTTGAAATCTTTTCGAATGTTCCTTCCGCCAAGGATACCTTTTCGGAAAGAGAGCTGACTAGTTCTCTGTATCGGAGACCAATCGGGCGCGCGGGTTGACCGGTAGTCTGAAACCGACCGTACATGTAAGTCTCAATATACTGATCGTACGCCATTAAAGCTTTGTTCTCGGAATCTTCGATTCGTTCAGAAGCGCGCTGGTATCGGTCAAGCAGGAATTCGGTGAGGTCCGGACCGAACCGCAACAAGTTCTCGTCCAGTTTGCCGGTTATGGAATTTCGTAGATCTTGAACGCTCAGCCCCTCTGCCGAGAATGGTTCTGAGCAAATGTGAATAGTCGAATGATCAATCGCGCACGTGTGCGATCCGGGCGTTAGATGTCCGATCGTGGAGGGGCGCACGAAAGTTGAATCAGCACTTACCGAGTTCTTGTTGAAAGCTGCATTCAGTTCTTCATGAGTATGAAAGCGTGGAGCGGCATAGAACACTTCATTCCCAGCATTCTCCAATGAAAGCAGCATTTCATGCTGCTTGGAGTGCCGAGAATCCATTATTGAAAACCGAAAGAAGGGCGGAATAATGGGTAGTTTGTATCTTGATATTTCTTTCGCGCGTCTCGTCATCATTTTGTGAGAGAGCTTGAATTGGACAAATATCGGAAAGGTTGGACCGCCAATCTGTAAATCGTATCCGCCCCCTGGTTTGCCCTCCTCAAGCAGTGACGGAAAGATGGGTGCAAAGCGCAAATCGCCGTAACGATCTACCAGTTCGTTGGTTAAGGCGAATCCGTATGAGAACTCAGATATGTCGGGAGCCAAGCTAATTCCGCCCAGCCTTCCGGTCCCGCCCGGCCAGGAGCCTCAGGCGCAGCGCGTTCAGCTTGATGAAGCCCTCCGCATCCTTCTGGTCATAGGCGCCGTGGTCGTCTTCGAAGGTGACGATTTTCTCTGAGTAGAGCGAATAGGGGCTGGAGCGGCCGATGAGGTAGGCCTGGCCCTTATAGAGCTTGATCGTCACTTCGCCGGTCACCCAGCGCTGGGAATGGTCGATGGCGGCCTGCAGCATTTCGCGCTCCGGGCTCCACCAGAAGCCATTATAGATGAGCTCAGCATATTTCGGCATCAGCTCGTCTTTGAGGTGGCCTGCACCTTTGTCGAGCGTGGCTTGTTCGATGCCGCGATGGGCGACGAGCAGGATGGTGCCGCCGGGCGTCTCATAGATGCCGCGCGACTTCATGCCGACGAAACGGTTTTCCAGAAGGTCCAGGCGGCCGATGCCGTGCTTCTTGCCATAGGCATTGAGCGCGGTCAGCAGGGTCGCCGGGCTCATTTCCTCGCCATTGATGGAGATCGCATCGCCGCGCTCAAAACCGATGGTGATGACTTCCGGCTCGTCGGGCGCGTCTTCCGGGTTGATCGTGCGCATGTGGACGAATTCCGGCGCTGGCTCGGCCGGGTCTTCCAGTACCTTACCCTCTGAAGAAGAGTGGAGAAGGTTCGCATCGACCGAGAAGGGGGCTTCGCCGCGCTTGTCCTTGGTGATCTCGATGCCATGGGTTTCGGCAAAGGCGAGAAGGTCGGTGCGGGACTTGAAATCCCAGTCGCGCCACGGAGCGATCACCTTGATGTCCGGGTTGAGGCCGTAATAGCCAAGCTCGAAGCGGACCTGGTCATTGCCCTTGCCGGTCGCGCCATGACAGACGGCGTCGGCGCCGACCATGTCGGCAATCTCGATCTGGCGCTTGGCGATCAGCGGGCGGGCGATCGAGGTGCCGAGCAGGTAAACGCCTTCATAGACGGCATTGGCGCGGAACATCGGGAAGACATAGTCGCGCACGAAATCCTCGCGCACATCCTCGATGAAGATGTTTTCCGGCTTTACCCCGGCGGCCAGCGCCTTCTTGCGGGCCGGCTCAAGTTCCTCGCCCTGGCCAAGGTCTGCTGTGAAGGTCACGACTTCGGCGCCGAACTCGGTCTGCAGCCATTTCAGGATGATCGAAGTGTCGAGGCCGCCGGAATAGGCAAGGACGACTTTCTTGGGCGCAGGCTTCTTGGACATGTATATGCTCCGCTGGGAGGGGTGTGGCTATCGGCGCGCACCATATTCATGTGCGCGGGCGGGGCAAGTGACAGCGTACGCCCAAATCAAACAAAAACGCCCCAGCCATTGGGCCGGGGCGTCATGAATTTCGTCTTTGTCTTCGACAGATCAGGCGCGTTTAACGAGACTGATCAGGAAGAGCAGGATACATGCGCCGAGGAAGGCGCCGAGAATGCTGCCGAGAATGCCGCCAAAGGTGATGCCGAGGGCACCGAAGATGACGCCGCCGAGAACGGCGCCGATAATGCCGACAATAATGTTGCCAACCAGACCAAAGCCTGCGCCGCGCATCACTTGTCCTGCGAGCCAACCGGCAACTGCACCGATGACAAGCCAGATTAGAATTCCAACCGGATCCATGATGATCCCTCCTTTTATAATCCTAGTAGAAGAACCGCCGCCCGGAGAAAACGTTCCGCAGGACTAAAAGAATTCACGCTTGCCAGACCATACGGACATCTGGCTCGCGCTCTTCATTGTTGTCTCCGTCCGTGTATTCGGTGTCATGGAAGCCGTGGCGACGATAGAAGCGCCGCGCGCCTTCATTCCTCTGGAAGGCCCAGAGTTCGAGCCGGTCATGACTGGCCTGGACCCTTGCGATAAGCGCCGAGCCGATCCCGAAACTCCAGTGGCGCGGGGCAACATAGAGATGGTTCAGCCAAGACCCGCGACACGCCGCAAAGCCGGCCCGCTCGCCTGCATGTTCGGCGACGAGGACCGTTTGTTCGGCGAGCACGCGATTGGTGAAAAAGTCCACGTCTTCTGCGGGGGTGTGAACGACTGCGAGCCATGGCATGCCGTGGGCCCGCGCCTCTCGCGAGATCGCGGCAATCTGTGGGCCATCATCAGGTCGTGCTGCACGAATGAGCATCGGCAAATCATACGGCGACAGCAGAAAACGTCTACTGCCCGAAGATGACCGACCTTTCACCTAAAACCTGCCCCCTCATCGCCCAATTTTGGCGTCAGCCTTGCTCCATCGCGCTCCAGGGTGGGGCCGAGGGATGAATGGAGACACTTGAGATGAAACGGACACTGATCCTCTCGACACTGGCGACGGCGGCCGTATTTGGCGCCTGCGCGGCAAAGCCGGCGCCTGACACACCAGAAATCCAGCCAGCCAATGACGCGGTCCACTCCTACATTTTGCTGGACCGGACCGGTTCGATGTCCGGCATCTGGGACGAGGCGCTGACATCTGTAAACGCGTACGCAGCCGACATCGGCAAGCTGGAAGAGGGCGAGCAGGATGATCTAGACACCTCCGTGACGCTGGCGGTATTCGATGCGCAGGATGGTCTAAAATATGATGTGCTGCGCAAGAGCGTGACGCCTGGCAACTGGGAGACGGTGACAAGTGACGAGGTGAGCCCACGCGGGATGACGCCGCTTTTCGATGCCATCGGCCGGATTATCTCGACCGCTGAGAAGGATGCGCCGGAAAAGGCCGTGATCGTCATCATGACGGACGGGCTGGAGAACTCCTCGCGTGAAATGACCAAGGAGGGCGCGCGCGCCGCGCTTGACCGGGTTGAAGCAAAGGGCTGGGAAGTTGTCTTCCTCGGCGCGGAGTTTGCCAAATTCGATGACGCCGATGCGGTTGGCGTTTCGCGCCAAAAATCGATGGCGATGAGTGCAGGCTCGATGCAGGAATCCATGTCGCGGCTGGCCAAGAAATCGCGCGACTATGGCAAGGGCGAGTCCGAAGAGATTATCTTCGATTCAGAAGACCGCGCCGTCGCCAATGAAGCCGATGTGCAGGCTCGCAAAGGCAATTAGGGCGCGTCTGTAACGCGCCGTAAAATGATTATCGAGGCCTCCGCCCGTCAGTCCTGATGGGCGGAGGTTTCATTTGTGCAGGGCGGGAAGGTGCGCCCCGCCAGTCGGGCAGCCGCCGGGCCGATGACCAGCAGAATGAGCGGCACAAGGATCGCTGTAATCACCAGAGTCTGCACGGCCAGCGGTATGCCGGGTATAAGTTCATGGATGATCAGAAGGGATCCGGTGACCCCGACATAGACGGTTAGCCAGACGACAAAGAGGTGGAACAGGCGGGCTTTCATGCAAGGCCTTCCTTGGCGGCGCGGTCTGTAAGGAGCGTGAAGTATTCCGGCCAGAGCGTTTCGAGTTTTGATCGGCCATCGGGGCTTATCGAAAGATGGCGCACTCGGCCATCTTGCTTGTCGGCCTGCTCTAACAGAAAGCCTGCATCAAGCAGCGATGCCACCGTTCGCGAGAGCACGGGCCGCGACACGTCTATCTTCGATGCGATTTGGGAAAACGTCAGGGAGTCTGTCTCAAGCTCCCGGTCAATCACCATCAGGATCATGAATTTCAGCTGCGAGAAATCATGCGCGGCAAAGAAGGCATCGAGTGTCCGGATGAGGCGGCTGACCGCGCCCATCAGGTTTAGCGTGCGCTGAATGTCGCCCGCGCGGCCCGCAGCATGCGTTGCGGCGTAGCGTTCGATCATGTCGCGGGTCGGAAGGTCTTTCAGGAAGAACATGAGGCCTCAGGCACGCTTTTGCATCTTGGTGATCACGGGCGAGTGCTGAAGCCAGTTTTCGTATTTTTTGAAAACGGCCGCCGTGTAGGGCTTGGCATAATGGGCCTCGAGATCGGCTTCATCGCGCCACTCCTCAAAGAGATAGAGGCGGCTCTCATCCTCGTTGTCTAGCAAGGTGAAAGACACGCAACCCGGTTCGTCGCGCGTCGGCTCGACGATGGCCATGACGGCCTCGCGAGCTTCGGCAAAGTGCTCCGGTTTAGGGCTGATCTCGGCGAAGAGGTTGAAAGCGGGCATTAGAAAGCTCCATAAGTTATCATGATAACAAAATGGCGTTTGACGCCAATTTGTCAACCGTGATGCTGCTGGCGCAGGTGTTCAGGCGGGTCCAGAAACGAAGAGGGTGCCCCAGCGAGCTGAAAGCAAGAATATGGCAGCGCTACTCGCTTTGCCGATACCAGAACTGGTTGTGGCAGCTGGAGCAGGTGTCGCCGAGGGAGAGAGCGGCGGCGTCGAGTTCGATCGCGTCGCGAAGTTGCGCGGCAACGACGATGTTCTGCGCGGCGCCGGCAAGTTTGCGGGCTTCGGCGGCGAAGCCATCATGGTCTGCCTCAATCCATGCGGCGATCTCTTCCGGCGTTGCGGCGCCTTCGGCATCGGCCCCCTGCAGGGCGACACCTTCGGCGGTGACCTTGTGGGTCTCGGCGCGGGCGAGGGCGCGGCCGGCCTTCTCCAGGTCTTTTCCGGCTTGCTCGATCACATCCCAATGGGAGGTGGAGAGGCGGCGGGGATCCAGCTCGCCATTATCGTCGTAAAGCTCAAACGTCATGTCCTGAACGAGCGCCGACTGCGGCTCAATCGTGTCTGCCATCACCTGCCGCAAGGTCGCTTTGCCCGCATCGCCTGGCATCGGTCCGCAGGCCGTTACCAGAGAGACGGCTGCAAGGAAAAGGAAAACGATCCGCATTTGACTGACCTGCATAATCAACCGCTGTCTGTCCAGCCATGATCGCGCGATCAGACGATATAGTCGCTTCCTTCATTACGGTCATTTGCGTGCCGCCAGACCCACCAGGAATAGATGACACCGAAGAGGGATACCGAGAGGACCGCGCCGACAAAGGTGATGACCAGCGCAATCCCGCTCATGGTGAAGGCCGCGATGATGCCGATGAGGCCAGCAAGGATGTAGAGCGGTCCGACGAGGCGGTGCGTCTTCTCCCAGGTATAGTCGCTGGTCAGCGTCCAGGGGGTGCGGATGCCGATGAAGAAAGTCTTGCGCGTCTTGGGGAGATAGTTGCCGATGACGATGAAGAGGATGCCGCACGCCGCTAGCACGAAGCGGATAAAGTCATTTGAGGTTTCACCGTCCTGCGCGCCGCGCACCATCATATAGGCAATGCCACCCGTCAAAAACGTCATCAGGAGCAGAATGCCGGCCCATATGGCGACATAGGCCTTGGCGCTCTTGCGTAGATTGTCCTTGAACGGATCAAGGCTGGGGGCGAGCGCCATAAGCAGGCTGGTGAAGAGGGCCGAGGCCGGCAGAATGAGAAGATAGATCAAAGCTTCACTGCGAGGCTTGAAGCTGTCAGCCTCTCCGCTGGCATTCCAGTGAACCGGGATTGGCTGACCATCTGGCACAGCGCCCCAGGCCCAGAAAAGTATGCCCGCCATGACGGCGATGGCGCCTGCGGTCCATATGAGTCCGGTCTTGATCATTCTGCAGCCTCCTTGATGTCATCATCGCCATTGTCTTTGCCGACAAGCGCCAGCAGGGCGGCGGCGGCGTCCTCAAGGACGCTTGTATTTGCGCGGTAGATGATGCTCGTCCCGCTGCGTTCAGCTGTGATGAGGTCGGCATCCTTCAGAACGGCGAGGTGTCGGCTGACAGTGGGCCAGCTGGCATCGAACGCCTCTGCTAATTCACCGGATGTCCGCGGGCCCTTGCGAAGCAGCGTCATCACGCTGCGCCTTAAAGGGTGTCCCAATGCGCTGAACACGTTATTTGTCATAAATGCTAATTAGCATAAATCGAAATTAGCGGTCAAGCTAATTATCGGGCCACCTTTATGGCGCGCAAAAAAAAAGCGCCCCTCATTCTGAGGGGCGCCTGATCGGTCGAATTAGCGAGGGGATGAGACTACGCTGCGACCGATTTTCTTTGTCCTTCATGTCTGCCTTCGCAGAGTTCTTCGACAATCTTGTCATTGAACGCACCAAGATCGTCCGGGTTGCGTGAGGTCACCAGTCCTTCATCAACAACGACCTTCTCGTCGCTCACAATACCGCCTGCATTCTTCAGATCCTGCTGGATCGACTTGAAGCCAGTGACTTTGCGGCCATTCACAAGGTTCGCTGAGATCAGCACCTGCGGGCCGTGGCAGATCGAGAAGACCGGTTTCTTCTGCTCGAAGAAGGCGGACGTGAAATCGAGGGCCTTCTGCTCTGTGCGCAGGGCGTCCGGGTTGAACAGGCCGCCCGGGATGAGGATGGCGTCGAAATCGTCTGCCTTCACTTCATCAAGCGTTTTGTCGACGGCAACCTTGATGCCGTGCTTGCGGTGCTGGTTCGCTTCGATCTCGCCATGCTTCAGCGACACAATAACGGTCTTCGCACCGGCGTTCTCAAGGGCTTCCTTGGGAGAGGTCAGTTCCACTTCCTCAAAGCCATCTGTGGCGAGGATAGCAACTGTTTTTCCTTCTGCTCTCTTGGTCATCGAATTCTCCTGAATTTCTTTTCAATTATGGCAAGCGCGATTCTGCGCGCCATTCCCTTCATCAACGGCTGCACCGTCGCACCGTTCCGACGTGAACCTGTTTTAATCAGGGCCGCTGCGAGCGATTGGCGCGTGCGGGGCTTGCGGTTTTGTCGGCGGGATGTGTGCGGGCTCATGTGTGCACCTCCTTTTCAGCCAGGTCATCGGCAAGGCGATCCACGGAGGCGCGGTCATTCTGCATCCGCGCCTCATTAATGGCGCTTAGAAACGCCGCCGGGTGCGCCATGGTCGGGAATTCCACTTCGCCTTCGCCGCGCCCTTCGATATCGAGATCGCCGAAATTGAAAATACGTCCGAAGATGCCCTGATTGAGATTGGCGCTTTCAATCGCTTCCAGGGACAGCTGGTCGACATGGGTCGCGATGAAGCCGGTCTTCATGACGATCGCCCTGTTGGTGACGGCGAACTCGGTCGTCTTCTTCCGGATCATTTCATAGATAAAGTAGACCAGACCGACGATGAGCCAGCCAAGCAGGATCAAGGCGGCCCAGGCGCGCGCATGCCAGAGCCAGTGGAACTTGCCCCAGGCAAGAACCTGTTCGCCCTTGTGTAGATGGTCGTGAATATAGCTCATGCAGTCCCCTGTTCTCTAGGAAGGCAACCTCTGGGGACGCGACAAGGTTCCAGTGAAGGGCCGATGAGCTGGACAAGCGGCGGTCGAAAAAGGAATATCTGCGCAGGGACAAATTGGGGGACGCAGAGGATGACGCCTTTCAGGAAATTGTATCGCGGCGCATTGGCCGCTCTGGCTGTTGCGGGACTGGCGGGGGTCGCCACAGCGCAGGAATGCCGACCGATCTGGACTGGGACATGGAACACGACCTACGGACAGTTGCGCCTGATTGAGGATGGCACGACCGTTTATGGCGACTATGCAAATGTCGGCGTCATCAAGGCGAAGATTGCCCGTCCGTGCGACCGCACGCTGCGCGGCGTATTCGTACGAAAGGATGGCGGCAAGGGGTTCATAGAGTTCTGGCAGTCGGAAGGCGACGATATCAATGGACGCTGGAACTGGCTTGCCAATGGTTTGCCGGATGTCTGGCTGAAGCGTGGTGTGGCCTGGGAGGGCACATTCGACACTGGCGTAGCACCGCCCATTCTAAATTTCAAACCGGGCGAAAGCCGCGACTCCCTGACAGAACTTGAAACGCGCTACCACAACTGGGCAAGGCTGACAGACATTGCGGCCGAGAGAGCATTTGAAGAACAGCGCGCCAGGGAAGCAAAGAGGCGTGCAGAGGAAGCGGCCATTGTCGCTGCGGAACAGGCTAGCTGGAGCACGAATACGGGCATGACGATCCCGTGGCGAGATATTGGCGTCATCATCCATCACACGCGCTTTCCGTATCTGATCACGCCATCGAGCTTTCGCGCCTATGTGCATCAGGACAAGAACTTCACGAAGAATATTGTTGGCGGCTCAGGCTCCCTCCGGGCGAGCCCCCTGCGGATGGCAATATCATTCGGTGATGTCTTCGACGAGCGCTCGAGCGTAAAATACCCGGCCGATGTCGTGATGGGCGTCTATGAGCAGACACATAGCGGACGCGACAAGAGCTATTGCGTCGTCTCATACCGCGGCACCGATCAGGACGTGAAGTATTTTGCGAAGAGGGGCTTCCTGACGCGTTTCGGCGTGACGGGCGATGCTTTCGGTGTGTTCGGTGAAGGTGAGATCGCCACCAAGATGCAGTCGTCTGACCTCGATCGTTCCGGTGGCACTTGCACAGTCAAGGAAGGCTATCACGATAATTATCTGGAGACACAGCACGGGGTTCTAAAATTCCTGTCGGACGCGACCGATGCCGGTCATTGCCAGGATGGGGTTGTGATCGCGGGCATGTCTCTTGGCGGGGCGACCGCCAGCGTCGCGATGGCTGACATGTATATCAATCAGGCGCGTGATCTGCCGAGCGGTCGTCTCAAGACACTGATCAATGCCGGCAAGGTGTGGATGGTGAATGAGGGGGCGCCGCGCGCGCTCGCCAAAAGCTGCGTGAACCGGCTGCCGGCCGGGGTGAAGCAGCGCACGACGCGGTTCGTCTACGGCTCACCGGCCGTCGAAAATGCGGCAAATCCCGGAAAGGACTGCCCCCGCTTCATCGATCCTGTCCCCGGCAATCCAAGCGGTATGCGCGTTGGGACAAGCTGGGTGGATGCCGAGCATTTCGGTCAGGTCGTTGTCGGTTATGTGCCCAAACCGGGCGGGTATGATCCACGCCCCTTCCTGCGGGAACTTGCCGACAAGCCCGTCCGCACGGCGGCAAGCCGGGTCAAGGAAGTTGCCTGTTTTGAAGACCCGCTCAATCGCTGCCAGTCGGCGCGCTGGGCGAATGATCACTCCCGTTCTGCCGGGCCATCCAATCAGATCGCCACCGGTAAACCGCAGGATTTTGGGGGGAGCTGTTCAGGTCCGGAGCTGCAGCCAACGCGCAAATACCTGTTCGGTCGTCTGCATGACACCTGCTCCTATCGTAATCTGATGGCTGCCTATGGTCAGCGGGAGGGTGAGTTCACAAGCGCAACCAACTACCAGTGCAATTTCCCTCCCAATCCGGACGATGAGGTGGACGGCCCGAAGGAATTCACAAGCTGGGGGTACAAGATCAAGCAGAGCCAGTCAGGCCCGCGTCAGTGAGGCGCCTCTGGCCCTGCGCTGAGGCTTGGCCATAGCCAAAGGGGGCATAGGCGTGTAAAGCGCGCCCAAACAACGCCTTTGCCGAAAGCATCCCCTCCCATGACTGAGCCCACCGCGCTTCGCAACATCGCGATCATCGCCCACGTTGACCATGGCAAGACGACCCTCGTCGATTGCCTGCTCAAACAATCTGGCACGTTCCGCGAGAATGAAGCCACCGAAGACCGCATGATGGACTCCAATGACCTGGAGCGTGAGCGCGGGATCACCATCCTCGCGAAAACCACGTCCGTCGTCTGGGGTGACACCCGCATCAACATCGTCGACACGCCCGGCCACGCCGACTTTGGCGGCGAGGTGGAGCGTATCCTGCAGATGGTCGATGGTGCGATCGTGCTCGTCGATGCGGCTGAAGGCCCGATGCCGCAGACCAAATTCGTTGTGTCGAAAGCGCTGAAAGTCGGCCTTCGTCCGATTGTCTGCGTCAACAAGATCGACAAGTCGGACTCGCGTCCTGACTATGTCATCAACGAAGTGTTCGACCTCTTCGCTGACCTTGGCGCAGACGACGACCAGCTCGATTTCCCGATCCTTTACGGCTCAGCCAAGAATGGCTGGATGTCGACCGATCCCGAAGATCAAACCGACAGCATGGATGCGCTGTTCGACATGGTTGTGAAACATGTGCCGGAACCAGCGGTCGAAGAAGGCCCGTTCCGGATGCTGGCGACCACGATTTCGGCTGACAACTTCCTTGGCCGTATTCTCACCGGCCGCGTGACGTCCGGCTCGATCAAGCCGAACCAGACGGTGAAAGTCCTGTCGCGCGATGGTGAGCTGGTTGAGCAGGGGCGCGTTTCCAAGGTGCTGGCGTTCCGTGGTCTCTCGCGTGAGCCGATTGAAGAAGGTGTTGCTGGCGACATCGTTTCTGTCTCGGGCCTCACCAAGGCAAACGTGGCCGACACATTTGTCGACCCGTCCATCACTGAGCCTATCGAAGCCCAGCCAATCGACCCGCCAACCCTGTCGATGACCTTCCGCGTCAATGACAGCCCGCTGGCCGGCACCGAAGGCAAGAAAGTCACCTCGCGTCTCATCTGGGACCGTCTGGTGAAAGAAGCCGAAGGCAATGTGGCGCTGAAAGTTGAGCGCTCAACCGAGGCCGAAGCCTTTACCGTTTCCGGACGGGGCGAACTCCAACTCGCCGTTCTGATCGAGACGATGCGCCGCGAAGGCTTTGAGCTTGGCGTAATGCGTCCGCAAGTCGTCCTGAAGGAAGACCCGGACACCGGCGAAAAGCTTGAGCCGATCGAGGAAGTCGTCATCGACGTGGATGATGACCATACCGGTATCATCGTGCAGAAGCTGAATGAGCGCAAAGCCGACATGACCGAGATGAAGCCATCCGGTGCAGGCCGCACCCGGCTTGTCTTCCATGCGCCAACGCGCGGCCTGATCGGCTATCAGGGTGAGCTTCTCTCCGATACGCGCGGCACCGCCATCATGAACCGCGTCTTCCTTGAATACGCGCCATACAAAGGCGCGATCAAAGGCCGTCATACCGGCGTTCTGATCTCGATGGAGCAGGGCGAGGCTGTGGCTTTCGCGCTCTGGAATCTGGAAGATCGCGGCCCGATGATGATCCACCCTGGCGACAAGGTCTATCAGGGCATGATCATCGGCGAGCACAACCGTGACAACGACCTCGAAGTCAACGTCATGAAAGGCAAGAAGCTTACCAACGTTCGCGCCTCCGGGACCGACGAAGCGGTGCGCCTCACTCCGCCAATTCAGATGACGCTTGAGCGCTCGCTCGCCTATATTGCAGACGACGAACTGGTCGAAGTGACGCCGCAGAACATCCGCCTGCGCAAGATCCACCTTGACCCGAACGTCCGCAAGCGCGCCGCTAAGGCCGGTGCGACGAGCTAGTTGAAACGCTTTCAGCTTGACTGATGTAAATTTGTAATAGAATTTGCTTTCCGGGTTTCGGGGGAAAGCATTATGAACAAGTTTGTGGTGGCTGGGCTTTGCGGTCTGGCGTTGGTCGGCTGTGAAACATCGGAAGAAATTTACGGGCCGCGAAATTATCAAGACAATTATCTCAAAGCGAACATGGCAGGCGTTTGGCCGCTGCTTGATGGTAAGAACTTCGATTCTATAGATTTGATCGCTTTGGTTAATCCGGCAAGACGAATTCCGGTTTACGACCAGACCGGCAAAACTGTCAGCTATCTAGTCGGTGGAGCTGTGTCAGGCGGAACCAATCCGCGGGCTGTTATAGGTAAAACCAAAATTGTTTGCGAGCCGTCTAGGTTAAACTCCGCTGACAAACAATTCGAGAGGATTGAAACGAGCTACGAACTTTTGCTGGCAGGCGCGAATTGCTATTCTTATCTCGAAGTCCGCAGCATGGGGTATCTATCCCTCGAACATCGACGCAATAGTATTCAGGATAGAATAATTGCGGCGTCCGAGCAGTACTGCCTGATTTACAAAAATCATGTAGCTAGCATGTCATCCACGAGCGACTTTTTTTCCGGGTCTGTGGCCACGATATTTGGCGGCTTAGCGACTATATTCTCTGATGTTGAAACAGTGCGGGCCATGGCGGGCTTGAGTGGAATATCCAGCGGCATAGGTGCCGAGTTTAGTCAGTCATACCTGTATAGCTTAACGTTCGACGTAATATCCAAAGGTATTGACGTCAGGCAAGACAGATTGCGCGAGCAGATTTCGACCCGCCGAGGAACGCCGGTGATTGTTCAGGCCGCTCAAAGGAATTCAACCGATTCAGCGCGTCGTTTTGAACTTTCCTCTGACGACAAAGTGACAGCAATCGATAGGTACAGCCTCGAAGAAGCAATAACCGATGCGCTGAGATATCATGCGGCATGCACAACAATTTCGGGGCTCGAAGAAGCCGCGGTTAGCATAGATATCAGGCAGAACCCAGGCATTGACCAGGTCGCGTCAATCTTAAAAAAGGTAGGCGTGCTGCAGTCACAGATGCTGATAACTTCAGACCACGACTCTCGTCAGCAAAAAATCCTCGTTTATACATCCATGATAAAAGAACGAACGGACGCGAAGGAGAGCCTCAAAATTGAAAAAGAGAAAATTTCTCAAAAAGTTACAGACGCACAGGCTCATTTAGGTGAGCTTCAAAATGAACTCAGCGCCCTCAAAGAGAAGTTGAATGACCCGCAATTGGAGGGCGCTGAAGCAACGCCTGCCGAAGGTGAAGGCGTTGAGGACATAAAAACCAATATTGAAAAAAAGAATAAAGAAATTTTGGAGTTGGAGAGAGAACTCGCGCAATTGAAAGGTGCTATGGCCGGAATGGATGCCGAAATGCAACGTCTACAAAACGACATTGGCAACATGAAGCTGTCGTTGGACGCAGAAATTCAAATTCGTGAGAACAAACAAAACGAGGCGCTCTCAGGCATTGAATTGGAAAATAATGAACAGAATGACGATCCCGCTTAGCTCCGGTTTCAGAATAACTCTGTTGGCAGGTTGATAGATAATTGCGGCAGATTTTACTGCTGAGGACTGCGATAAATCTTTGGTTCGACAGTTCCAGCCGCACGACCGGGCTAAATGTGCGAAAGCGCGCCGCCAAGGCAGGGGCAGGAGCTGGTCGAAATCAGGTCTGACATGGCTGGTGCAGCCAGTAGCGATGTCCTAGTCTGAACGCCCACACTTGGGAGGTTTAGATGATGGTTCGTTTTCTGGTTGTCGCCCTGTCCGCCTTTGCATTGGTCGCAGGGGCATTTGCGCAGACCGAGCCTGCCGATGAGCGGCCGGTAGAGGTCATGGTGCTGGGCGTCTATCACTTCGCTAATCCGGGCCATGATCTCAACAATATCGAGGTTGGAGATGTTCTGGTCCCTCGGCGCCAGGCAGAGCTCGATGCGCTGGGCAAGGCCCTGGCGAGCTTCAAGCCAACTGTCGTCGCGACCGAAGCGCAGGCCGAGCCGCCTTATCTCGACACGAGGTTTGATGATTTTACGCCGGCTGATCTTGCTGAAAACCGCAATGAGATCGCGCAGATCGGCTACCGCGTCGCGATGCTGGCAGGCGTTGATCGGGTGTACGGCATCGACGAGCAACCCGAAGGCGATGAGCCGGACTATTTTCCCTATGGCAAGCTAAGCGAGTTCGCCGAGGAAACCGGTCGACAGGCCGAGCTGGCTGAGGTGACCGACATGTCAGCGCTGATGAAGAAATTCCAGCAGGCCGAAACGACGGGCACGATCCCTGACGTGCTGATGCTGCACAATGGCGATGAAACGCTCGACACCGTTTACTGGGACATGATCAAGATGGGCGAAGGCGAGACCCAGCCGGGTGCCGAGCTTGCGGCCTACTGGTTCATGCGCAATGCGAAGATTTTCAACAAGCTCGTCCAAGTGACCAAGCCGGGGGACCGGGTGCTCGTCGTCTATGGATCAGGCCACCGCGCCTGGCTCACCGAAATGGTCGAGCGGACAACCGGATTCGAGCTGGTCGATCCGGTGCCCTATATTGAAATGGCGCAAGAGACGTTGGCGGAAACGGCCGACTAGTCCGGTTTTTCAGGCGACGTAAGGCGTCTGATCGCCTCGGCCTTCACGCCATCACCGTGATCAGGAGAGCTGTGTATTCCATGCTGGATGTCCCTCTCGGCAGACCAGGCCAGGCTCGGCAGTTGACGTGATTATTTCGGCCTCAATCGGCCCTGAAAAGGCGCCAATCCTGCGGCTTTCCAAAATTTATGGAGCAGATGACATTTCGCTTCTTCCGCAAACGGATGTTTTTGCGTAGCTTTGCGTCAATGGCCCTGATGACCCACCCCGCAGCCGGTTGGCAGATCCGCCCTTATCGGCGCGATGACCATGTGTCACTGGAGTCGCTTTTTCTCGATTGTCTCGTTGATTTTCCCTGGCGCGGAAACAAGGCGGACGAGACGGTCAGATTGCGCCAGTGCATCCGTACCGGGCCATGCCTTGTTGCCGAAGAAAAGACGGCTGGATTGATCGGGTTTCTGACGCTCGAGACAGCGAATGCCTATGTTCCGCACTTGTTTGTTGATCGTGACTGGCGCCTCTGCGGCGTGGGCGGCGGTCTGTTGGAAGTTGCGCGCGACCTTGCCCGCTCGCCCCTACAGCTCGATGTCGATCTTCAGAATGAAGGCGCCATCCGCGCCTATCGCGCGCTTGGCTGGAGTGAGAAGGTCAATGCGCGCCCGTCCCGGCCGGACCAGACGCGGCTCGCTGGTCCTTAAACGGCGTCGCGGCTTGTACTTTTTGAAAGGCCGATGGCTTCGCTGTCTTCCTGGCTAAGCGCCTCGATTTCCTTGCCGAGGAAATAGCTCACCACCGTCCGCACACCCGCCACGATCGCCAGCACGATGACATCGTCCAGGGTCCGGTGGACGATGGTGAACAGGATGTCGGCGACAATGAGGAATTCGAGCGCAGCGAGGATATAGGTGCCAAGCTTCAGACGGCCGCGCTTGAGCGCTGTCGAGACGGTGATGCCGGGGGCGGCGATCCCCCGCCCGACCGTCAATATGAAAACGAGGGCGCCGATCACGAGGATGAGCGCCGAGACGAGCTCAATCGCGAAGGACGCGGTTTCCAGGACGACATCGATATGTCCGGAGAGGTTTTCCAAAACGCGTTGTCCTGCCTTAGTGCGCCGATGCGATGCGGTCTATTTCGGCGAGGTGACGCGCCTGTTCTTCGGGCGACAAAAAGGAGCCGGTAAACCCGTTCTTTGCGATGGTGATAATCTCCTCGCGGGTCAGGCCGACGGCCTCAGCGGTCTGGCGGTAATTCTCATTCATATAGCCGCCAAAATAGGCCGGATCATCTGAGTTGATCGTCGCCTTCAGGCCAAGCTCAAGCATGCGTTTCATCGGATGATCCTTGAGGTCATCGACGACGCAGAGCGAGAGGTTCGAGAGCGGGCAGACGGTTAGCGTCAGACCGGCCTCCTTGATGCGCGCGACGAGTGCGTCGTCCTCCAGCGAACGGTTGCCATGATCGATGCGGTCGATCTTCAGATCATCCAGCGCTTCATAGACATAGGATGGCGGGCCTTCCTCGCCGGCATGCGCGACGAGTTTCAGGCCAGCCTTGCGGGCCGCTTCATAGATGCGCGTGAATTTCGACGGCGGGTGGCCATTCTCTGAGCTATCAAGGCCGATGCCGTGGATTTTGGACAGCCAAGGCTGGGCCTGCTCCCATGTCTCGAAGGCGTCTTCCTCCGAGAGATGGCGCAGGAAGCACATGATAAGGCGATAGGTGATGCCGTATTTCGCTTCGGCCGCATCCAGCGCTCTGAGGATGCCCTTGATCGGCACGTCGAAAGGAATGCCGCGATCAGTGTGGCCCTGCGGATCAAAGAACACCTCGACATGGCGGACATTGTCGGCCGCAACGCGCTGCAGATAGGCGTCTGTCAGGTCGTGAAAGTCTGCCTCGGTCTGCAACACCGACATGCCCTGATAATAAATGTCGAGAAAGTCCTGTAGGTTCGAGAACTCATAGGCCGCGCGCACCTCTTCCAGCGTCTTGAACGGGATGTCGACACCGTTACGGGCGGCAAACTCCATCAGCTGTTCAGGCTCTAGGCTGCCTTCCAGATGAAGATGAAGCTCGGCCTTTGGCAGGGCCTCGATCAGGGCATTTAGGTTGCTCATTCAGCGTCGTCCTTTTCATCGTCCTGCTTGGCAGGGTCATATTTGGCGAACCAGCCCATGATATTGTCCGTCTTGGCAATCAGGCGGCTTGGGCGGCTGGCGATATAATGCGGCGATCCGGGCACGCGGATGAGGGCGGTGTCGACGCCGTTCTGCTTGAGGCCGGAATAGAATTGTTCAGCTTCCCAGGCGGGCGTGCGGAAGTCCTCTTCGCCCACCATCATCAGCGTCGGCGTCTTCACGTTGCCGACATAGTTGATCGGCGACAGAGCGAGGAATTTTTCCGGCTCTTCCCACGGATTGGCGCCTATCCAGTGCTTGTTGACGTAAGGCCCGATATCGCTCGCAAGGCCCATCGTCATCCAGTTGATGACTGGTTTGACCGAGGCGGCTGCCGCAAACCGGTTCGTCTTGGTGACCGCCCAGGCCGTCAGGATACCGCCGCCTGAGCCGCCTGTGATGAAGAGACGGTCAGGGTCGACATAGTCGCGGGCGACCAGCTCATCGACGACACTCATAAGGTCATCATGGTCATTGCCGGGATATTTCTTGTCGATCAGCTGCGCGAATTCCTCGCCATAGCCGGTGGAGCCGCGCGGGTTTGCCCAGACGGTGACATAGCCTTCAGCGGCATAGCGCTGGATCTCGCTCGCAAAGAACGGCCCATACATGGAGAAGGGGCCACCATGGATTTCGAGGATCATCGGGAAGCTGCCGTCGGCGGTGAAGTCCGGCGGCAGGGCAACCCAGGCCTCGATCTCGCGGCCATCGGCGCTGGAGGAGACCTTGATCTCCTCAATTTTCGCCATGTCGAGATACGGCAGGACGTCGCCATTGAGATCGGTCAGCACGCGGTCCTGGACATCACGCCCAGCGACGGCGACGTCGGACGGGCGGTCCGGAGAGGCCGATGTGTAGGCAAAGATGGGGCGGCTGGTGTCGGAGACGGAAAACGAGCCATCCGCATAAGGCCGGCCGATGGATTCACCGCCTACATTGGAGATCACAGTCGAGACATTGCCATTCAGCGATACGTCCACGATTTCGAGGATGCCTGCATTCTCGACCAGCGAGTAGAGGCTGCGGCCATTCTCCGCCCAGCGCAGCGGGCCAAAGGCGCCTTCATAGTTGGCGGCGATTTCACGGACATTCGAGCCGTCGGCATTCATCAGGTAGAGATTGTCCTCCTCATAGGCTTTGACGTGGTCGTCAAAGCCCCGAAAGGCGATGGTCTTCCCGTCTGGTGAGACGGCGGGGCTGTAGTCCGGCCCTTCGCGCGATGTGAGCGCGCGGACCGACTTGTCGGAAAGCTCAACCGCGTAAATCTCGCTCTCGACCGGCTGCATGTCGCGGTTCTCATCGAGGTTACCGGTCGCAAGCAGGGTGTCAGCGTCCAGCCAGACCGGCCCGGAGAGGCCACCATCAGCTTCGGTGATCTGGCGCGGCGAGCCGCCATCGGCAGACAGAACGAAAACCTGGTCATATCCGTCTTCGAGATAGCCAGCGCCATCGAAACGGAAGGTCAGGTCATCGAACACTCTGACCGGCGCGTTCCACTCGGCGCCTTCAGGCTGTTCGATGGGGGTGGCGAAGCTTGGTTTGTCGTCGGCGACGAACATCGAAAAGGCGATGAGCTTGCCATCGGGTGACCATTTCGCGCCCGACGGGCCTTGCTCGAATTGCGCGAGGGAGAAGCTGTCGCCGCTGTCGAGATAATGCAGGCGTAGTTCCGGTTTGCCATTGCCGGATGTGGTGTAGAGGAGGCGCGTGCCATCGGGCGACCAGACAGGGCTGCTCGCAGATGCGCCGCCGGTCACCAGAGGGCGTTGCTCGCCGCTGTCCACATCAATGATCCAGAGGTCGCCCCGGTCCTGATCCTTCATCCGGTCCATCGAATGGCGGACATAGACGATCTTTGACCCGTCCGGCGAAATCTGAGGAGACGTTGCATACTCGATGTCGAAGACACGTTCCGCGGTGAAACGCCTGGAATCATCGGTGTCATTGTCCTGCGCGACGGCAGGTAAGATGAGGGCCAGGCCGGCTGCGCCAGCGCTCAATAGACGGACGAGTTTCATGGATCGTGTGCCTCCCCTTATTGGGCATTTCCCGGTCAAGCTAGCACGCCGGGCTGCAAAGTGAATGCACCTGATTGGCGAGATAGCAGGCCGTATCACAATCAGCAGTTTGGCAATCGGGCACTGTGAGTTAAGACTCGTTCCACACAGCAGGGTCGCAGCCCTGCGATGGGATGGAGATACGGCATGGATCTGTTGTGGTGGATCATTCCAGGCGCTGCCGGCATTGTCGGGCTGTTGCTCACTTTTGCCGGAATGGGCCGGTTGATGAAGCTGAACCTGATGACAGGCGGGCTCCGCTTCCTGTTCGGGATCGGCTTTCTCGGTCTTGCGGGTATTGGCACCTTCGCGGGCCTCAACCTGCAGACCTATAAGCGCCTCACCTATGAGCAGCCGGTTGCTGAGATCTCATTTGCGGCGGTTGATGGCGAAGAGGATGCCTATGCCGTCACCATTGCCGTGCCTGAGGGCGACGATATCAACTGCTTCGTGCCGGGTGAGGTGGACCAGCCCTGCGTCCTGCGGGGCGACGAATTTTCCATGGGCGCACAGGTCATCACGTTTGAGCCGATGGCCAACATGCTCGGCTATGACAGCGTCTATCGCCTGGAATATGTCGAGGGGCGAAACAATCAGCGTTACACGACCGGGTCTGTCACCAGCGCGACCAGCAATGGGCTCGCTTTGTCGGAAAATCCGGGACTAGATGTCTATGCACTTGCCAAGGAGCAGGGTGATCGACTTGGCGTGAACGGCAAGCAATTTGGGTCGGCAGTGTACGCGCCAATGGGCGACGGCTTGTCTTACAAAGTAGTGCTGACTCAAACTGGTTTGACTCTGGATCCAGCCAATCCGGCCACCAAGCGGCTCATGCAACCGGGAGATTGAAAGATGGGCCTGTGGGGAAAATATGTTGTGCCGCCGCTCGTCTCCTGCGCGTGCGCCACGAAGCCCATCATGAAACAGCGTGCCAAGGTCGTGCCTCAGGCGGCAGGCTCTATTCTGGAAGTCGGCTGCGGGGCGGGCACGAATTTTGGTTATTATGACCAGTCGAAGGTCGAGCGACTGTACGCGCTGGAACCTTCATCCGGCATGATCAAGCGGGCCCGCAAGGCAGCCTCCATGCTGGGCTGGGCAGATCGTATCGAGATCATCAAGGCGGGCGCCGAAGCCGTGCCGCTGGAAGACAATTCCATCGATACCGTCGTGCTGACCTTCGTGCTGTGCACGATCCCCGACTGGCAGGCGACGCTGTCGGAAATCCGCCGCGTGCTAAAGCCCGGCGGGATTATTCTTTTCTCTGAACATGGCCTTGCCCCCGATGAGGATGTGACGAAGTGGCAAAAGCGGATCGAACCGGTCTGGAAGCCGCTTGTCGGTGGGTGTCATCTGACCCGCGATACCGAAGCGATGCTGCGCGAAGCAGGCTTCACGCTAGACGATACGCAGACCATGTATCTTCCCAACACGCCACGCTTCGCAGGCTTTGTGAGCTGGGGATCGGCCCGTGCCTCATAGACAGCCGCCGTATCTGCCGTTCCTGCTGGGGCCTCCCAGAGTTGCCCCCGGTCTGAGGCCGATTGCAGAACGCCAGTGGCTGATGCCGGATAGCGAAGCGGATGAATGGCTGCTCGCCAAACAAATCCTGATGGAAAATCAGCCGGATGATACCGTCCTCGGCGATATTGATGGCCGCGCCGCCTTTGAGCTTCTTGCGATGGTGGGCGAAGCCTCAGGCCTGCGCACCTGCGAGGACTGGACAAACCCGCTCGCCATGGCCGCGGCCCTGGTGTCGGACGATCTCTGCCTGCTGGAACGCGATGAAGATGGCGAATGGGTGCTGGAGGCCGGTGCCGTGGCTGCGCCGACTTATTGGCGATTGTCAGAGCAAATCGGTCTGACGCTGGGCGGGCTACATGGGCCTGTCCCAGGCGGTGACCCGCAGTTAGCGCGGCGTATAAATCGTATATTTGACGGGCTTGGCGAGGGTAAAGTGCTGGAGCGGTTCAACTGGACCGTCCAGGCTGGCAATGCCCGCTATACGCCAGTGCGCCCGGACGCATCCGGTGCCGATCCAGAGGATTTGCACCTGCGTGTCGAACGCCAGACGATCCGTAAGCTGCCTGAAACCGGGGCGGTCTGTTTCACCATCCGTGTCTGCCTTGATCCGCTGCTGCCGATCCTGCGCGACGATGACCTCAGAGAGGCCTTCGAGGATGCGTGGATCGGGACCGACCGGGCCCTGCGCGCCTATAAGGGCTGGGATGATCTGGAACATCTTGTCCGGGAGGCCTGCCTGCAATCGGCAGCTACAGGCTGAAATCACAACAAGGGAGGGCGTAGGGGATGGCAAAGCGGATCGACAAGCGGATGACCGTAGAGATCGAGGGCGACTTTGTCGTCTTTCTGATCGGGATGCGGGTCAACCGGGCCTGGAAAGTCTGGAAATGGTGGCCGGTCATGATGGCCATGCCGCGCATGCTGATCGAACTTGCCAAACAGCCTGAGCTCGGGCTGCTCCACGCCCGCACCGTCTTCGGCTTTCCGGGGACGATGGTGATCCAGTACTGGCGAAGCTTCGAGCAATTGCACGCCTATGCCACCGACCGCACGGCCGAGCACCTTCCTGCCTGGAAGGCCTTCAACAACAAGGTTGGGACGAGCGGCGATGTTGGCATCTGGCACGAAACCTATCTGGTGAAGGCCGGAGCCTATGAGGCGGTTTACAACGGCGTGCCGCTCACCGGGCTCGCAAATGCGGGCACCCCCGTCGCGGCGGAAGGCCGGCGCAAGTCTGCGCGCGGACGGCTGAAGGAAACAGACGGGGGCGACGCCCCGGACGGCGTTTGATCGCAATCGCACGCGCGCCCCTTTCGCAATCACGGCAAACCGCCCTATGTCACCTCTCGAATGAGATTGAGAGGAGGCCGTAATGGCATACTGGCTATTCAAGTCCGAACCGTTCAAGTGGGGCTGGGACGACCAGACTGAAGCCGGCGAAAAGGGCACCCAGTGGACCGGCGTGCGCAACTATCAGGCGCGCAACTTCATGCGGGACATGAAGGTCGGCGATAAAGGCTTCTTCTACCACTCCAATAAAGGCCTCGAAGTTGTCGGCATCGTCGAGATTTGCGCCGAAAGCGCGCAGGACAAGACTACTGATGATGAGCGCTGGGACTGCGTCGACATCAAGGCCGTCTGCGACATGCCTAAGCCGGTGACGCTAAAAGCGGTGAAGGCAAATGAGGCGCTGGAAGATATGGCGCTTGTCACGAGCTTCAGACTGTCGGTTCAGCCGGTGAAAGAAGACGAGTGGATGGAGGTCTGCCGGATGGGCGGCCTCAACGGGAAAACGCTCAAGCCTCTTTGAGGGCCGCGAGGTCCAGGGCGACATCGCAGTGAATGAGGGCGGTGTCGAACACCGGCAGCGGGCAATTGCCGCTGTCCAGCAGCATGCCGATTTCCGTGCAGCCAAGGATGACGCTGTCAGCTCCTCGGTCTGAATAGCGTGAGACCACATCGAGATAGGCCTCGCGGCTTTCCTCGGTCACGATGCCGTTGACGAGTTCGTCGAAGATGATGGCGTGGATACAGGCCCGGTCTTCGGCGTCTGGAACGATGACTTCTATGCCGCAAGCGCCCAGAAGGCGCTTTTTGTAGAAGTCCTGCTCCATTGTGTACGCCGTACCGAGGAGAAGCGGCGCCGTTCGGCCATCCGCCTGCAGACGCCGCCCGGTTGCATCCGCAATGTGCAGGAATGGCACCGACACAGCCGCTTCGATTGCGTCAGCGCATTTGTGCATGGTGTTGGTCGCCAGCATGATGAGCTCGGCGCCAGCCCCTTCAAGCCGGCTTGCGGCATCGGCAAGCACCTCGCCCGCACGCGTCCAGTCGCCGGCCTTCTGGAGGGCCTGTATCTCGCCGAAATTCAGGGAGGCGATCAGGCAGTCGGCTGTCGCAAGCGGCCCTAAGGCGCGCCGCGTGCCGTCATTGAGCTGGCGATAATAGATCACCGTGCTTTCAGGGCTCATGCCGCCGATAATGCCGATACGTTTCATGCCGGGCCGCTTTCAGCGCTGGTACTTTATGAACGGTGTCCGCGTGGCGACCTGATCATAGAGCATGCGCCCGCGATAGTTGAACTCCTGCGTCGCCCAGTAGACCGACGGCGTGCCGTTTGCGTCCGCTGCGTCATAGACCGCCTGTATGAGGGCGCGGCCAACCCCGCCGCCGCGAACATCAGGCGACACAAACAGGTCCTGAAGATAGCAGACATCCTCGACCCGCCAGCAATGGCGGTGGAAGATGTAATGGACCAGGCCGCAGACCTTGCCATCCTGTTCGGCGACAAGTGCGGCCATGTCAGCAGTATCGGGATCAGTCAGACGCCGAAAGGTCGCTGCATACACGTCCTCAGAAACCGTGGTTTCGTAGAAGTCGAGATAGCCGCGCCAGAGCGAACGCCAAGCTTGCTCGTCGTTGGCCGTTAAAGGCCGTACATCCACACTCATCCGCGCATCCCGTCTTCAAAACTTGCCAGCGCCCATTCGGCAAAGGTCGCGAGATTACCGCCCTTGAAAAGGAAAGCTCCGACGCCCGCTGCGTGGGCTGCTTCGATATCTGTCTGCTTGTCGCCGATCAGGAAGCTCTGCTCGCGATTGACGGGGAAGTCGGCCATCGCCTGCAGCAGCATGCCTGGCCCCGGCTTGCGGTCGATGCTGTGCTTTCGATAGCGGGCAATCTCGCCCTCTTCATGCCAGGGGGCGTGGTAATAGCGGTCGATGGCCGTGCCGTGTTCGGCAAGTTCCTCGGCCATATGGGCGTGCAGCTTTTCCATGTCTTCTTCGGTATAGAACCCGCGCGCAATGCCCGACTGATTGGTGACGACGAAGACAAACCAGCCGCGTGCCTTGAAGGTCGCGACGCACTCCTTCGCGCCCTCGATCCACTCGAAATCCTCAATGCGGCTCACATAGCCCCTGTCGACGTTCAACACGCCGTCGCGGTCAAGGAAGAGGGCAGGGCGCATGACGGTCATCCACGTTTCCTTAGTCGAGCCTGCGGCGCTCGACCAGTCCTGCGCGCCTGAGATTTCCGGCAGACGCAGCTTGCCTATTCAGATGCGGTGAGCTCGGAAACTTTTGCACGATTTGCGCGCACGCCAAGGATGAAGGGGATGGCCGCCAGCGCCGTGATGATTGCCGCCAGCATGAAGGCGGCGCCCGGAAAATGGATCGGTGCGTCATCGGCCGAAAAGGCATGCAGGGTTTGCGTCATGATGATCGGGCTGAAAATCAACATCAGGGATTGCAGGCTGGCCGTCGCGCCCTGAAGCTCGCCCTGTTCGCGCCGTGAGGTAATGCCGGAAGTGATCTGGTTGATCGCCGGAATCATGACGCCCCCCAGAGAGCCAATCGGGATGATCGCATAGACCATCCAGGGCAGGTCAGCGAAGGCGTAAAGCACGAGCGCCACGACATTGATAAAGAGGCCCCCAGCGGCGGTGCGCACCGGTCCAAAGCGCTTGATGATCGGGCCGATCAGCGCGGCCTGAACGATGGCGGAGCCCGCCCCGACGCAGGCGAGGGATATGCCAATCTCGCGGTCGCTCCAGTCATAGCGAATGACGCCATGGAAGCTCCATGTCGACGGGTAGACCGAATGCGCGAGGCTGAACAGACCGATTGTCGCAATGAACCAGGCCACTTTGGGCAGCTTCGAGAAGTGTTTGAACGCGCCGAAGGGATTGGCGCGGCGGATATCGAACGGGCGCCGGTCTTCCTTCGCAAGCGACTCCGGCAGGACGAAGTATCCGTAGAGAAAGTTCAGGAAGGCAAGGCCGCCAGCGGCGAAGAAGGGCAGGCGGGTGTGTATATCGCCAAGAAATCCGCCAATCACCGGTCCGACGACGAAGCCAAAGCCAAAGGCGGCGCCGATCATGCCAAACGCCTTGCCGCGTTCCTCTGGCTCTGTCGTGTCGGCGATATAGGCGTTGGCGGTAGAATAGGTGGCCGATGAAATGCCTGAAAGTGCCCGGCCGATGAAGAGAAGGATGAGCGAATGGGCAAAGCCCATGATCATGAAGTCGATGCCGAGGGTCGCGATTGAAGCGAGCAGCACCGGACGGCGTCCATACCTGTCGGACAGATTGCCCAGGAACGGCATGGCGATGAAGTTCATCAGGCCAAACACCGCCCCGATCAGACCGCCGATCTCAACAGCTTCAGAGGCCCCTCGCCCTGAGAGCTCCATCAGCAAGGATGGAAGGACCGGGATGATGATGCCAAAGCCAAGCATGTCGATCGCCACGCAGACGATGACAAACAGGAAGGCATTCTTTCCGTGCTTTTTTGTGGCTGGGGCCTCAGTCATGCGGGAAGGCAATGGCCCTGATTGAGGGGCGCGTCAATCAGCTTGGTCTGCAATTCAATCAGCCGCGTTCAGTTGCTCTTCCAGGAAGTCAGCCTGACGTCGGAAATAGAACAGCTGGTTGGACAGCTTGCGCCAGCCATGGCCTTCGTCCGGGATACGGATATAGGGCGCATCAATGCCGTTCTCGCGCAGGGTTTTGACCATGATCTCCGTCTCTGAGATGTCGATCCGCGGATCCATAATGCCATGAGAATAGAGCACCGGAACCTTGATCTGGTCGGCGAGGGCCACGGGAGAGTTCTCGGTGTAATAGTCGATCCATTCCTGCTCCCGGATATCGCCATACTCGATACGGTCAGAGGCTTTTAGCGCCGGCGACGCGACCTGCAGCGCGGTCACCCAATTGCCGACGCCATAACGCGCAACGCCGGCGTCGAACGCGTCCGGATAGAGCACGAGAACGGCGTTGACCATGTAGCCGCCATAGGATTGGCCAGAGACCGCGGCGCGGCTGGTGTCGACCTGTCCGCCTTCTTCCAGCGCTTCCAGCATGTCGATGAGATCGCGGACGCTGTCGCGGCGCTTTGTCTGGTCATCAAGCGTCGTATAGGTGCGGCCAAAGCCGGTTGAGCCGCGCACATTGGGTTGGAAGACGGCAATGCCGCGATCAAGGTGATACTGGATCACCGGATTGAAGTTCGCCACGGATTGGCCGGTCGGTCCGCCATGAACCTCAAACAGGACAGGCGGCTTTTGTGTGCCGGATCTTGAGGTGGCGTCCGGCAGATAGAGCAGGCCTTGCAGCTCTACGCCGTCGCGCGCCGTCATGCGGATGCTCTGCGGGCGCACGAGGCGGTCGCGGTCGAGGCCGGCATAGTCGGAAGCGAAGACCTGCGACATCTCTCCGGTTTCGATATCCATCAGATAGATGTCGCCGGGGGTGCGCCAGCCATTGACCTGGATGGTGAGCTGGTTGGTCTCCGCTGCGCAGCTCAATTGATAGACGCCTTCGGGCAGATCTGATGTGTCGACATCCAGCAAGATGCCATTGCGGTCGATCTTCAGCGTATCGAAACCGTCGACATTCTCCGTCCAGACAAGATATTCGCCTTCCTTGCCGCAGAGGTGAACATCCGCGACGTCATGTGATGTCTTTTCCAGAACGTCGGTTGTGCCAGAGGCGACGCCATAGCCTGTCAGGGCTGAAAACTCACCACGCTCATTTGAGGAAAAGTAGAAGCCTGAACTGTCGGGTAGCCAGACGAAGCCGCCATTGGTGTGATTGGCACGCGGGTCAGGCTTGGCGATCTCCGTCAGCTCGCGGGTGTCCACATCAAGCAGGTAGAGATTGTCGGAGTCTTCGCCGACGGCTTCGGTCACGATGAGCTTTTTGCCATCGGGCGAGAGCGAATGGGCCGAGAAGCCGAAAACGCCTTCATAAAGACGCGTCGTTTCGCCGGTTGCGAGGTCAGCCGTATAGATATCGAAGTCGAGGCCGTTTCGCTCAGTGGAGGCAAAGGCGATGGTCTTGCCGTCGGCACTGATGTCGCCAAACTCGCGGAAGCCCCCTTCGACGGCGGCGAGGACGAGCGCTTCTTCGGATCCGTCTGCGAGGATTCGGTAATAGGATTCTTGCTCATTGCCGTCATTGTCCGCGCCATAGACCAGCGCGGTGCTGTCAGGCGTCCAGCGGAAGAAGGTGATGCCATTGCCGAAGGTCAGCTGATGCGGCTGGCCGCCCGCGCTCGGCATCGTCCAGAGTTGCGGCTTGCCGGTGATGTCCCAAGAAAAGGCGATCGTCTTGCCGTCTGGCGAAATGAAGGTCGTGCCCGCGCCATTGGCCAGAAGATAGCGCGCGATATTCGCCGGGTCCTGCCCGGCAAGACCGACATTCACGCTCTCGCTGTCAGGTGAAATAGCCTCGATGGAAAGATCTGGCCCGTTCTCGCCGCCCGCTTGTGCAAGCGCGATGGAGACCGCTGGTGCTGCGAGCCCTGCAAAGACGGACAAAAGAACGGATCGGATCATGCGGTATCTCCTGCAGGTAATCAGACAAGTTGCTTTGGTGCGGGGCGCGGCCCGCGAAGTCAAACCTTGCGTCGCCGTGCCGAGAGGCTGGCGAGCGCGACGCCTGCCAGAATGGCAGTGGTGGCCATCAGGAAGCGAAGGGTGAGCGGTTCGGCGAGGAAGGTGAGGCCGCCCGCCGCCGCAAGCGCCGGAACGGTAAGCTGCGCGATCCCGGCAAGGCTCGCCGTTAGGCCCCGCAAAGCGGCGTACCAGATCGCATAGCCAAGGCCTGACGTCACTGCGCCGGAGATGATGGCGTAGACGGCTCCTTCGAGGCTCGGGCTGGCTTCAGGGTGGATGAAAAAGACAGCGAGGGTGATCGGGAGCGCCAGGATCGCGGCGCGCGCGAAATTCCCGGCCGTACTGGCGGTCGGCGCGCTCTGCCCGCGCCCGCGCAACGAATAGACGCCCCAGGAAATGCCAGACAGCGCCATCAGGCCCGCGCCGATCAACGGCGGCGCGCCAAGGCCTGGCAGAAGAAGCCAGACAAGACCTGCCACAGCCATAAAGAGTCCGGCCCATTGCAAGAGCCTTAGCCGCTCGCCCAGCACATACCCCCAGCCGATCATCGTGATCTGAACCAGGGCAAAGAGGATCAGCGCCCCGGTCCCGGCCTGAAGTGAAAGATAGGCGTATGAAAACGCCCCGGCATAGCCGAGCAGGGCGAGCGCCGAGAGCCAGCTGCCATGCCCAATCGCCTGACGCGGCCCCGCCAGCAAAACCAGCACCAGCGCGCCGGAGAGAATACGCAGCGCTGTAAATGTCCATGGCCCGGCCTCCCCGGTCGCCATGGCGAGACGCGCCAGCACCGAATTGGCCGCAAATGCGGTCATGGCGAGCGCGGTCAATGCGAAGAGACGAAGCGTAACGGACATGGGGCGATGGCGGCTTTTCAGGATGATGACCCAATCTCCCCTTAACAGGCCCGCCGGATTGGCCGATAGTCTGCGCTGTGAAATGCGTTCAGTTCGGGGGAATGAAATGACGCTGGTTTATATCCTGCTTGGTCTGGCAGCTTTGCTGCTGATCGGCGCAATCGTGATTTACAATTCGCTGGTCGCGAAGCGCCAGATGGTGAGCAATGGCTGGGCTGACATTGATGTTCAGCTAAAGCGCCGGGCTGATCTCATCCCCTCTCTCATAGCGACGGTCAAAGGCTATGCAGGCCATGAGCGACAGCTCTTCGAAGAGGTCGTCGAGAAGCGCAATCAGGCCGCTAAGGCCGGTGATGAGCCGCGCGCCCGCGGGCAGGCCGAGAGCGAGCTGTCGCGCCCGATTGGAAAGCTGTTCGCCGTTGCTGAAGACTATCCGGACCTCAAAGCCAGCGAAAATTTCCGGGACCTTCAACGCGATCTTTCGGACACTGAGAACAAGATCGAGATGGCGCGCCGTTTCTATAATGGCGCCGTGCGTGAACTGAACACCGCCGTCGAGACGTTTCCCGGCAATGTCGTCGCCGGGCCGCTCGGCTTTGAGGAAGCGGCCTATTTCGAGATTGAGACGGCTGACCGCGCCATGCCAGGGGTGGACTTTGGAGGGCAAAAATAATGGCGCGTTTGCTTGGTTGCCTGTTCGTTGCGCTGTGGCTCTCGCTCAGCGCGGCCGCCCAGGAAGAGATTATCAGCTACGATGTCGCCATCGACGTCGAGACGAGCGGTGATATCATCGTGAAAGAGACGATTGATCTGCGCGCCGAGCACAATGCGATCAATCGGGGCATCTTCCGGGACCTGCCGCGCTATTTCGAGAATGACGGCGACAAGCTTCGCTATGACTACAAAGTCATTGATGTCCAGCGCGATGGACGAGAGGAGCCGTACGAGACCACGACCGAAGGCAATGCCTGGCGTATTCGCATTGGTGACCCGGACGTGCGTATCCCAATTGGTCCGCACACTTATCAAATCATCTATCGAGTCAAAAACCAGATCCGCTATTTCGATGACTATGATGAGCTCTACTGGAACGTAACAGGGTCCTATTGGCAGTTCCCGATCCAGCGCGCGCGCGCTCGCATCACTTTCCCGGACGGCGCGAGGATGGTTCAGGAGAAGGCCTATACCGGCGCTCAGGGCGCCAGCGGTTCTTCCTATGATTTCAGCAGAGCGGGCAATGCGTATGTCTTCGAGACGACCTCGCCGCTCGGGCCGCGGGAAGGACTGACGGTCGCTGTCGCCGTTGAGAAGGGCGTCATCGACCCTCCATCGGCAAGCGACAAACGCTCGCTCTGGCTACAGCGTCACGGCGCTTTGGCAGTGCTTCTTGCCTCGCTCGTCGGGGTGTTTGCCTTCCTCTATAGGTCGTGGAACAAGGTCGGCCGTGACCCTCCAAAGGGCCCCGTTTTCGCGCGCTATGAAGCCCCGCGCGGCTATTCCCCAGCCGCCGTGCACCACATCTATCATCGCGGCTTCCACGATCATGACGCGCTGATCGCGACGCTGGTCAATCTCGGTATCAAGGGCCTCATCGATATTGATGCGCGCGACAAGAAAGAGACGCTCCTTACGCCGAAAGAGGGGCACGTATCGAAACTGCCTGCCGAAGAAGCGACGCTGGAGCAGCGGCTGTTTTTCACCGGCCCCGTCACCTTGGGGGACAAATACAATCCGTCCTTCACAAGCGCCTATCAGACATTCCGGAAGAAAGTGTCCGACAAGTTCGGTCGGGACTACTTCCGCTGGAATATCGGCTACACGCTGGTGGCGATTGTCATGTCCGCGATTGCAATTGTTATCGCGATCAAGCTGGCGGCGTCCTGGTCGATCTGGCTGACAGCACTTGTGATCGCCATGGCGCTCCTCAACGGGCTTTTCATGTATCTCATGCCAGCGCCAACAGCGATGGGCGAAAAGGTGCGTACAGAGATTGAAGGCTTCAAGCTGTATCTCGAAAAGGCCGAGAAACTGCAGCTGAATGCGGCTGAGGTGGGCACAGACAGGCCGCCCCCGATGACGACGGAACGCTATGAGAAATTCCTGCCCTATGCGATTGCGCTCGGCGTTGAGAAGCCCTGGACCAAGCATTTCGAGACTGTCCTGCCGACGGAAGCGGCAGCTTACAACCCGGGCTGGTCACACTATGCTTACGGGCAGAGCTCGCTTCACCGCCTCAACAGTACGATCACATCGAACATCACCTCTGCGGTGAGCAGTTCCATGCCGCAAAGCTCCAGTAGCTCCGGCTCAGGCGGGGGTGGCTTCTCCGGCGGGGGCGGTGGTGGAGGCGGCGGCGGCGGCTGGTAACGCGGCGTTCAGCGGGCCTGATATCTCAGCTTTTTAAGAGCCACCCGAACGCTTTGCGCAGAAAGGCATCCGCATTGTCTTCGATGCGCTCACCATGAGCCATGATGACGCGCGTCGGCTTGGCGTCGAGGATCCTGGTAAGGGCGGCCTTCGCCGGCCCGCGCTTCCACCAGGATAGGCGCCATTCAAGCGGTGCGTAGCCCTTTCCTTCGACAATACCCCAGACCCGCGCACCGGCCCGCTGCCAGGCCTTCCAGTGGCGCTGCAGGAAGCCGTCTCCGAAATTCTCTGACAGGTCTGCAAGGATCAGCGTTCCACTCGGCCGGTGGACGAAGGTGACCTCATCCATGAAGAAAGAGCCATGGAACCAGGCCTGCTCAAACACGCCTTGCCAGGCGTCAGGCGGGGTATCGGTCAAGGGCGCGGCAAAGGGCAGGTCCTTGCGTTTTTCGATGGTCGAGGCCGGTCCCCACAGCGTCGCCTCTGGCCAGGCTTCGTGCCATTCAGACAGGAAAAGATGGTGGATCTTGTTGGGGCTGACGAGGTGGCGGGGTGTCCCCAATGCCTCTATTTCGGCCTTCAGGTCGTCAGACAGTGAAATTGGCGACCAGACCCATAGACCGCCATCCGGTAGCCGGACAACGACCATGCGCGTTGGATAGGCAAAGCCGTAAAAGTCGACAATCGGCCCTTCAGCAAGCCAGATATCAGCGTCGAGCTGTTCAAGCGCCATGACGGCCACCGAGGTCGCCGCGGGCGTCTTCCGGGGCGTGCTTTTCGAGGAAAGGCAAGATCCGCTCGAGGAGAACGGGCACCATCTTTTCAGGCATGTCGTGACCCCATTTGTCGATGATCTCGATCTCGGCGCCGGGGATGCGGCGCGCAATGTCTTCGCCTGCCGCAGGCCGGATCAACGGATCGATCGCGCCATGAAGAACCAGCGTCGGCACATCAAGGCTAGAGAGACGCTCATGCCAGCGCGGCTGCGCCAGAATGGCGGCGTACTGGCGCGCGACGCCCATTGGCCGGTCGGACCGGTTGAAGCATCTGGTTGCCATGGCGCGGACGGCTTCATCGCTGTTGCGCACGCCGTCAGCTGACCCGATGACCCGCCGGGATGCGGCGGCAATGTCGGCCACTTCATTGGCCGTGCGGGTGACTGGCTGCGCGGTGAGGGCTTTCTGGGCTTCCTCAGTCGAGCGGGGCAGGGACGGGTCGCCGGATGTCGTCATGACCGGGATGAGCGAGCGGACTTTCTCAGGATGGTTGAGCGCGATCAGCTGCACGATCATGCCGCCCATGGAGTAGCCCATCACATCGGCTTTCTCCGCGCCGAGTGCGCTGATCAGCGCCGCCGCGTCAGCCGCCATATCGTCCAGCACATAAGGCACTTTTGCGCTCATATCCTCGCCCGCGGCGATGCCCTTCATGATATCGCCGGGCGCAGGGGGGATCTCATTGGTGAACTCGGTCGACAGCCCGATGTCGCGATTGTCGAAAATCACAACGCGGCGGCCGGCAGCGGCGAGCCCTTCAAGGTAGCTTTCAGGCCAGGTAATCATCTGGCCTGAGAAGCCGGACACGAGCAGAAACATCGGGTCGTCCGGCGATCCATATTCCTTGTACTCGATGTCAATTCCATTGGCCTTGATACGCGCCATCGCTGTGTCCTCCACTGATCCGTTTTTTGGCAAACTGCGCCGCTCATCCTGCAGTGGCAAGGGGAGGGTCTGGAATTATTGAAGTGTAATTAGACGCGCAGGCGTGTTGTCCCTTAGGGTGCGGTGTGCCGGACTTTATCCGGATGCAGCCCAGCCGGAGACTTTATCTTGAAACGCCTGTTTATCACATCATTCGTCGTGCTTGTTCTCGCCGGTGCCTGCGCGCCAGCCGAAGAGCCGCAATCGGTTGAACCTCAAGAGACGTCTACGGCAACGCAGACCCAATCAGCAGACGATGCGCCGCAGACGCCGGACGCCGCCTCGCCAACCGAGCCGGTATCTTGCGCCGACGAAATCGGTCAAGCCGACGCGCAGGTTCTGGTCGATCAGTGCATCATGATGTCACCAGCGACCCATCCGCCCTGCAACGTTGCCAATAGCTGCGAGATGATCCGAGGTGAGATCAAACGCGGTTGCGGCTTTGGCGATACGTCAGGCAATCCGGATTTCTGCGCCGAATACGAGTAGGGGGCCAGCAATAGGGAATGGCAAGGGCGAGCCTACCGCCCCAGTTCCTTCATTGCATCTTCCAGGCCTTGAAGGGTCAGCTCGAACATCCGTCCGGGGCCGATCAGCTCATTGATGAGCTTGATTGAGCCGGTGTATTCCCACGCGCCGGATTTGACCGGGTTCAGCCAGACAAGATTTGGAAACTGGTTGACGAAACGCTGGATCCAGAGGCCGCCAGCCTCCTCATTCCAGTGCTCAACCGAGCCGCCGGCATAGGTGATTTCATAAGGGCTCATCGTGGCATCACCGACGATGATGACCTTATAGTCGGACGGGTATTTGTGCAGCACGTCCCAGGTCGGGATGCGCTCATTATGGCGGCGGCGATTGTCCTTCCAGAGGCCCTCATAGGGGCAGTTATGGAAGTAGAAATGTTCGAGATTCTTGATCTCAGAGCGCGCGGCCGAGAACAGCTCCTCACAGACCTTGATGTGCGGGTCCATTGAGCCGCCAATGTCGAGCAGCAAGAGGACCGACACCGTATTGCGCTTCTCGGGCCGCATCTCGATGTCGAGATAGCCCTGCTTGGCGGTCTTCCGGATCGTGTTGTCGAGGTCGAGTTCTTCCTGGGCGCCCTCGCGGGCCCATTTGCGCAGGCGCTTCAGCGCGACCTTGATGTTGCGCGTGCCGAGCTCAACGCTGTCATCGAGGTTCTTGAATTCGCGCTTGTCCCAGACTTTTACCGCGCGGCGATGGCGGGACTTTTCCTGCCCGATCCGCACGCCTTCCGGGTTGTAGCCATTGGCGCCAAACGGCGATGTGCCACCCGTGCCGATCCACTTATTGCCGCCTTCGTGGCGCTTCTTCTGCTCTTCAAGGCGCTCTTTCAGCGTCTCCATCAGCTTTTCAAAGCCGCCCAGCGCCTCGATCTCGTCCATTTCTTGCTTGGTCAGGAATTTTTCCGACATCTTGCGCAGCCACTCTTCAGGCAGGTCCTGAACATTGACCGCGTCTTCCATCGTATCGAGGCCCTTGAAGACGTGGCTGAACACCTTGTCGAACTTGTCGAGATTTCGCTCATCCTTCACCAAGGCGGCGCGCGAGAGGTAGTAGAAGTCCTCGACTTCCATCTCGATCACGTCCTTCTCCATCGCTTCCAGAAGGACGAGATATTCCTTCAGGGTCACCGGCACTTTGGCCGAACGCAGCTCGTTGAAGAAGTTTAGGAACATGAGGGTCTCCGATCTCTGAGCCGGAGATTAGCGCGCGCGTCAGCCTTATCCAAGGGCTGACGCGGCGCGATAACCGAAATTGGTGCCTACCAGCGCATATCTGCGCGCAGTTCCGCAACGGCATCATGGCGCTCAGCGGTGTACCACATGATGTCCGCACCGTTCATGATGGCGAGCATGGCCGTCCGGTTGTCAGACATCTCGTCGCTGCCTTCCGGAAAGTCGCGCAGTTTCACATGCTCGTCGGCATTTTCGTGCATCTCTTCGAGAAGGGCGTGCACGGTTGGAACGTAGAGCGTCCCAATCTGGCCGGAGCGCGCGGCGGTTTCGAGGTCTGGCACCGGCTGCGGGGCAGGCAGATCGGTTTCAGGCGATGTTTCGTCCTTGAAAGCATCGACGATCTTGGCTTCCAGATCGTCCTGGCCACCGGCATGGTGCTGGACGATGTCGAACCGGCCATTGGCGGCAATGCTGGCGAAATGCCCGACAGTGCCCTCTTCGCCGATGACGTGTAGCGATTGGGTCTGCGGTGGCAGCGCTTCTTCCACGGCGTTGAAGACGTCGTGATAAAACGCTTCATCGGTCTTTTCGCGTTCTTCGCTCTGGTCTGAGCCAAGCGAATGATACATGGGCTGACCGTCTCGCGCCGCTTCGCGGCCGCGCGATCCTGAATGGAAGAAGACATCATCCTGAATCTGGCGACGGGCTTCGACCGATCTGTAGCCCGGCGCGTCCAGCCGGTCGGTCATGTCTTTTGCGAAGCCATTCGCATAGAGGAAGAGTTTCGGTTTGCCCTTGGTGATTGCAAGGACCCAATGGGTTGAGTGCGATTGCATGTCTGCGAGCAGAGGCAGGATAAAAGGCGGTTCATCTGTGCTGATGGATGCCACCGGCCGGGCTGACAGATGGGCCATCCGGTGATGCTCCCCATCATCGAACAGCGCGATGCCATTGGCGCGGAAGTCGGCAAGTTCGAAATTGGCGAGGCGCTCAAGAATGAATGATGATTTGGGCGCGTGCGACTCAACCGCATCAATTACGTTCTTGCGAAGGATGCGCCACTTCTCGCCGCCTGTTTCTACGGCTGGGCGGGGAATGTAAACGCTGACAGTCTTGTCGGAGAATTCCGAAAACGTCTGCTTGAATTCTTCAAGTGCGGGCGTGGTCATTGGCAATTTCCTTCTTTTGTTATGGCTTGAAGAAAAAACGGGCAGGAGCGCCGGGTGTTCCGATTTGTTTGTGTGGGCGAGGCGCTCAACCGTCTGTCGCCACCGATTGAGGGGCCTGATTGGGCGCAGGACCATTGATGGGTTCGCTATCGAAAATACCGCCTGTGAATAAGCAGGTGCGGCGCCTGCAGACCGCCACCTCAACTCATTACAACGCGAACTGCCCCATCGAGGATTGAGGCCGCACTGGTTTCTTCGACATGGTCTTGAATGGAACTGCAGCCTTGTCGCCGCATTGGCTTTCTGAAAGCTAATGGGGACACATCATATGAGATTTATCGCCGTCTATCTGACGACCGCCCTCATTGTGCTGATCGGTGTGGGCGCGAGATTTGCGATCGGCAATGTCTATAGCGAGGCCGAAGCGACCAACCTCATCTCTTCGCTGACGCAAACCGGGCTTTATCTTGGCTCGGCCATTGCCGGCGCGTCTGCCACGACATTGGCCTTAATGTTGACCTTGCTGGGCCTCACAAGTCAGGCGCGCACTGATTTCGATGCGGGCGTCTACAAGAGCATTTCGCAGGTCGCCTGGCTGTCCACGGTCAGCCTTGTGGGCGCTGTCATTCTTTTGCTCATGCTCGTTCTGCCGGTCGGCGAATTCGAGAAGATGCCGGAAGGCTGGTATCGAATGATGTATGAAATCATCTTTGCGCTGACTGTGCTCGTCTGCGCATTGCTGACAGCCACCGTTGTTCGCCTGTTTCTGGCTATTCGGCATGTAATCGCACGAGTCACGCCCGGAGATGCTGTCTGACGCCGCAGATTGATGATTTGGTGGTGGAGTGTGATGCTTTTGTATAATAAAATGCGGAACGAAATACCGCATTCATGAATTGATATTCATGAGCATATACAAAAAAACAACAAGATTACCTCCCATGCCATTTAAATACCGTTCTGATTCAGTAAGTCCGGCCGCAATCCCCTCTGGTATCTCCACGCCCCAAGCGTTCGAAGACTACATCGAAGACGTGAATGCCGAAATACGGTCCCTTGAGACGGCCTGGCGCGATTTCGAATCGCGCGGCCAGGTCCAGGACAAGGACCGGCGCCGTTATGAAAACATTCTGGGACAACTGGAAGGCCTGAAGGTCGAAGCAGAAGAACGCCATCAAGGCATGTCAAATGACATGCAGGCTGAGATCCAGGACAATGATGGAGAAAAATGGCACACCCGAGAGGATTCGAACCTCTGACCCCCAGATTCGTAGTCTGGTGCTCTATCCAGCTGAGCTACGGGTGCTCCGTTGAGAGGGCGGACACATAGCGGGGCATCGTGTCCGATGCAAGCGCTTATGCTGTAACCTTCTGATCTGCTTCATATACCCCGCGTGCAACTGCCCGGGCAAGGGTCGAAGCCGCCAGTTCGCCGATTCTTGTCAGTGAAATCGGCGTTGGATCTTCCAGCGCCACCTTACCCGTCGACAGCACAAAGAGCGCGTCGCCATCAAAGGGCGCAAAAACCGGGCGAATCGAACGCGAAAAGCCCGATAGCGCCATTTGCGCGACACGCTGCGCTTGCGCCGGGGTCAGGGCGGCATCCGTTGCGATGCAGGCAATTGTTGTGTTCTGCCCGATTTGCGGGCTCATTTTTGCGTCACCCCAATCATCAGCGTCGCACTCATAATCGCGCGGTGGGCGATGCCCGCCAAACTCACCATTGATCTCATATGGCCAGGCCCAGAAGCAGGTTGTGCCCGGCATGAAGACAGACCCGAAACAGTTCACCCCTGCAATTGCACCAATCGTGATGCCGTCATTTGTCCGCAGCGAGGCAGACCCCAGTCCGCCTGCATGTGCGCCGGCATTTGCGCCCAGACCACATCCGACATTGCCGAGCGGGAAGGATTTGGCGCGGTTCTCGAAGGCTTCCTCGCCGAGCTCGCGATAGGGTGGGCGCTCGCCCCATTCCTTGTCGCCGCCATTGGCAAGGTCATAGAGAATGGCTGACGGCACAATCGGCGTTTTCGGTACGCCCGGCAGGTCCTTCAGGCCAAAGCCGCGACCCATCGCGCCAAGCTTGGCCGAGACCCCATCAGCCGCGGCGAGCCCGTAGGCGCTCCCCCCCGACAGCACGACGGCGTCAATCTGCTCGACCATCGTGTCGGCGCGCAGCAGATCGGTCTCCCGCGTGCCCGGCCCGCCCCCGGCGACGGCGCAGGCCGCGACCGCCGGCTCATCTGCCACAATCACCGTCGCGCCGGTCAGCACGCTGAAGCTCTCTGCATTTCCCACCTCGATGCCGGGCACGTCAGTGATCAGATTTTTCGGGCCGGGGTGTGACATACTTCTAAGACCTTTCATTTCAGAGGGCTGCTTGTAGTGTGTCGCTGTAGTAAGGCCAAGGTATCGAAGGAGTTGAACGCATGGCAATTGCATTCCGGATTGTGGCGCTGGCCGCTTTAGGACTAAGCGGAACTGCTTTCGCGCAAGGCGCGTCAGACAAGGCCGATGAAGAAATGCCGACACTGTCCGATTGTCTCTCCAGCGTCGATACTGGCGACAGTGACGCGCTTGATGCCTGCGTCAAAGCCAATGTAGACGAGATCTCACAATTCATTGAGGCGAACCCGGACGGGTCTGGCGATCCGGTCGATGTGCCTTCGAAGACGTCTGACACGGACACCCAAACGGAGCCTGCCCAGTAATGAAAACCAGCCTTACCGTCTCCAGCCTTCTCGCGCTTACCGCCTTGGCGGGATGTCAGCCAAAAGCTGAAATTCCTGAACGCCCAACTCTTGAGGAGACCGGCCGCACCGCCGCGCCAGAGCGCGAGTGGACCAAGGGGGCGATGGTCGCCGCCGCTGATCCTCGGGCTGTTGAGGCGGGCCTTGAGATCCTGCGCGATGGCGGCACCGCCGTTGACGCGGCGATTGCCGTGCATGCGGTGCTAGGCCTCGTCGAACCGCAAAGCTCTGGCATCGGGGGCGGGGCTTTCATGGTCTATTACGACTTTGAAGCTGATGAGCTGACTGTTTTTGACGGGCGCGAAACAGCGCCTGCAGCTGCCACCGAAAACCTGTTCATCGAGGACGGGGAAGTTCTCTCCTATTTGCCAGCCTGGCAGTCAGGGCTGTCGACGGGCGTTCCGGGCATAGTTGCCCTTTATAAAAGCGCGCATGATCAGGCGGGGAAGGCCGAATGGGCTGACCTGTTTGCGCCAGCGATTGAGCTTGCGACTGACGGATTTGAAGTTTCGCCGCGTCTGGCGGGCCTGCTCGCCAATGAGCGCCTGATTTCGGCGATCGACCTTGATAAACGCCCTGACAGCGCGGCTTATTTCTTCCCAGATGGCAAGCCGCTCAGCGTCGGCACCGTGCGTGATAATCCGGCCTATGCGGCCACGCTTCAGGCGGTCGCCGATGAAGGGCCGAAGGCGTTTTATGAGGGCAGCAATGCAGCCGCGATTGTCGCGGCCGTTGGTGAAGCGCCGCGCCCCGGCGCGATGAGCGTTGAGGATCTTGCTGAATATCAAGTCAAAATTCGCCGTGCGCTGTGCAGTGACCATGATGACTTCCGGATCTGTTCGGCGCCGCCGCCAAGCTCGGGTGGGATTACCCAGAACATGATCGTCGGTCTCTATGACCGCATGTTGCCGGAGGGTGAGGACCTTACGGACGAGGAGAAGCTGAAGGTATTTGTCGATGCCCAGCGCCTCGCCTATGCCGACCGCGATTACTATGTCGGCGATGCAGACTTCGTGCAGGTTCCATCGGACGATCTGATCAACCCTGTCTATCTCGATGCACGCGCCGAGCAGATTGCGCCAGTTGATGCGACGCCTCAGCCTGGTGACCCGGGTGAGGTGCTGGGTCGTGGCCCAATGCTGGGGCTCTGGGGCCGCGACATGACAGATGAAACACCGGGCACGACTCATTTTTCGATCGTGGACAGCTACGGCAATGCCGTGTCCATGACAGCAACCGTCGAGTCGCCTTTTGGCAATTCGCGGATGGTAAACGGCTATCTGCTCAACAATGAGCTGACGGACTTCTCGCGAGAGCCGCGTCTCGGCAATCTGCCGGTCGCGAACGCGCCCGGCAGCCGGAAGCGTCCGCGTTCGTCCATGTCGCCGACCATCGTGTTCGACAAGGATGGAAAACTGCTGATGGTGACCGGGTCGCCGGGCGGCAACTCCATCGTTGCCTATGTCGCCAAGACGCTGATCGGCGTGCTCGAATGGGATATGTCGGCGCAGGATGCTGTGAACCTGCCAAATGTCATCGCGCGGGGACGCAGTGTCGGGGTCGAAGTCGACACACCCGGCGGTCAGGACTGGGCCGATGCGCTGTCTGATATGGGTTATGAGGTTGAGGAACGCACCGGCGAGAACTCAGGCCTGCACGTGATTGTTGTGCGCGAGGACGGACTGGAAGGCGCAGCTGACCCACGCCGCGAGGGCGTTGCGCGGTCGCCAGACTAGGCGGCCTCACCCGATTTCAGAGTGAGCCGGAACACCGTGCCGGTCGTATCGCTTGAGACCAGTTCCAGATCACCGCCCATGGAGCGGGCAAGGTCCCGCGAGAGCGCGAGGCCGAGCCCGGTGCCATCCCTCCGCGATGAGGCGGCGAAGGGTTTAAAGAGGTTGTCGCGCGCCTTCTGGGGCAGGCCGGGGCCAGTATCGGCGAACGCCAGCGCCCCATCTTCAAGCGTCACTCGAAAACGGCCCTGACCATCCATGGCTTCAGCGCCATTGCGGATGAGATTGGCGGCGATGCGATAAAGATGATCCGGGTCCGCCCTGCCGCGTACGCCTTCCGGCACTTGGTTCGTCAGGGAGACGTCCGGATAGGGGCCGAGCGCTTCCAGGGCGGCCTCGCTGATAATGTCCCCAAGCGATACCTCCTGAAGCCGCGCAATGGGCGTGCTGGAGCGGCCATATTTCAGCGTGTCGCTTGCCAGATTAATGGCCCTCTCAAGCGCCCGTTCAAGCCGGGGCACCGAGCGTTGCACCCGGGGATCGTCCGAGGCAGAGAGCGCGTCAGAAGCGATCTGAGCGGTTGCGAGGGAGTTGCGCAGGTCATGATTGATCTTGGCAACGGCCTCGCCCAGCAGGGCCAGCCGCTCACGCTGGCGGAAACTGTCGGAGACCGCCGTTTCCATATCTGCGAGCGCATTTTGGGCGCGGCCGATTTCATCGTTCCGGCGTGTCGGTGTGAGGCGCTGCGTCCACCCGCCCGGATTGTCCTGAAACTGGATGACCGAACGGGTCACCTTCTGCATGGGCCGAACGACGAGGAAGATCAGCAAGAGATAGATCAGTATGCCTGCGAGGAAGGAAATCAGCAGCGAAATGATCAGGATGCGCGCGCCAAAAGCGGTCAGGCCGGTTTTGAGGGGTGCTTCAGGCACGATAATTTCCATGACCCGTCCGGGCGCTGACCCCATGGTGCGCACGACAAGTGTGCGGCCTTCGGGGGCAAACAAGGTTGCGAGGGTCTGCGTGATCGAATTGAAAAACCCCTCGCCCATCAGATCGACCGTCTTCATCGGGCCGCCAATAGGCATAGCGGGCGGCAAGACCTCTGACCTTTGACCGTTTTCAATCTCGGTCACGGCGAGCACTTCGGCGCGCATCAAGAGCTCGTTCGACAGCTCATCAGACACCATCCGGCTCGGCGCGGCATCAAGCGACAGCGCGGCCACCCGGGCCGCCTGAACACGCTGGTCGAGCCAGCCTGCGCGGTAGTTTGCGGCACTTGGCAGGAAGACCAGAAATTCAACAATCAGAATAGCGGCCACCGTCACGGCGAACAGCCGCACGCTCAGACTGTCAAACAGGCCGGAGCGCGTTTGTTTTTTCGAGAGGATTTCAGCGTCATCCACGCGGGTGCAGTTACGTCAGGGGATGCGCTGAAGCAAGCTTACCAGCGTGCGGGCGGGCTTGCCGAACACCGCGTCCTGAAAATGAGCACTCGCTGCCCGTTTCACCACTTCGGTCCGTGTCGGATAGGGCGAGATGAAATTGGTGAGGGATGTCAGCTTCATATCATTCGACATGGCGTACCCAATCAGCTGAATGATATCGCCTGCGCCTTCGCCGATAATCGACGCGCCGACCAGCTTGCCTTTGCGCAGGATCAGCTTGCATTCGCCAACGGTCTTGCCCTCGGCAATGGCGCGGTCATTCTCTTCAAAGGCAAAGCATGAGGTTTCAATTTTGTCGCCGTGCTTGTCGCGCGCTTCAGCCTCGGTGAGGCCGACCTGCGCAATTTCGGGCGAGGTATATGTGACAGCAGGCAGGGGCAGGGACGAGGCCTTTGTGCGCTGTTTAAAAAAGGCGCGGCGCACCAGGACCGAGGCGTGCCAACCGGCGAGATGCGTAAACTGGCCCTGGCCGGCGACATCTCCCAGCGCCCAGACGCGCTTGTTTGACGATGAGCGCAGATTGTCACCGACGACGATGCCGTTTTTGTCGGTTTCGACGTTTGCGGTTTCCAGTCCAAGGCCGTCAGTGATGGCTGACCGCCCTGCGGCGACCAGAAGATGGCTGCCCTCAACGAACACTTTGCCATCACCGCCCTCGGCCTCAACAACAATGGTGCTGTCCTTCTGAGAGACGCCAGCAGCCTTGTGATTTTCGAGGATGTTTACGCCCTCACCCTGCAGCACCTCCGAGGCTATCGCCGCATGGCTGGCATCAGCGCGCGCGAGAACCCTGTTCATTTCAATCACGGTCACATCGGAGCCGAGACGTCTGAAGGCCTGCGCCATCTCCATCCCGATCGGTCCCCCGCCCAGAATGATCAGATGCTTGGGCAGCTCATCAATCTCGAAGATTGTTTCATTCGTCAGATAGGTGACGTCGGAGAGGCCCGGCACCGGTGGGATTGCGGCTTTCGACCCGGTTGCAACCACGATGCGGCGGGCGCGCACGGTGGCGGAGGGTGAGCTGATCACATCTTCGTCAATGAACTTGGCGTGCTCACGGATCACGGTGACACCAAGGCCTTCGAACCGTTCCTGACTGTCGACGGGCGCGATGGTGTCGATGGCGCTGCGGATGTGCGCCTTCACCTTCTGCCAGTCGGCTACTGGTGTTCCGGACACGACGCCGAATCTGTGGCTTTCACGGGCCGCTGCGGCGTATTTGGCTGCTGAGATCAGCGCTTTTGAGGGCACGCAACCGGAGTTGAGGCAATCGCCGCCCATTTCGCCTTTCTCAAACAGGACCACTTTAAGCCCCAGCTGGGCGGCGCCAGAGGCGGCCGACAGGCCGGCAGACCCTGCGCCAATGACGACGAGATCAGCCTGGAGCTTTTGATGTGTATTGGTCATTGTGCGGCCTCTTCGAGTTTGGCTGCCTTGTTGCCAAAGAATTTCTTGTAGGCCACCGGCAGCAGGGCGACGACGCCGAGGGCGACGAATGCCGGTATGAAGTTTGTCACGGCGCCAAGCAGGGATTGCGTTTCGCCTGCATCGAATGTCGCGCCGAGGCTCGCCCCAATCCAGGTGTAGGCCAGCACACCAGGTATGATGCCAAGCGCAGTGGTCAGCAGGAAGTTCCGATAACGCGCCCCGAGAAGCGCAGGGGCTATGTTGGCGACGGGAAACGGAACGAGCGGAAGAAGGCGCAGCGCAAACATGTAGGAGATCGAATTCTCCTTGAACCCGGCCTCCATCTTCTTCACGAAGCCACCGGCTTTCTCACCGAGAATTTTGCCAAGTGACGTCTTGGCCGCAAAGAAGAGCAAGCTCGCGCCCAGCGTGGCGCCTGTGACGGTTGCCAGCGTGCCGCCAATCAGGCCGAAGAGCAGCCCGCCAGCCACGGTGATCCACAATGCCCCGGGCAGCATGAACAGCGTTGCGAGCGCATAGATTGCGATATAGGCGGCGATCGCCAGCAGCAGATTCTCTGTCACAAAGGCCTGTAGCGTTTCGTTCTGGCGCTGCAGCGTCTCGATAGAGAGATAGTCGAACAGGCCGATATACCAGGCCGTGCCGAGACCGGCCGCAATCAGGTAGACCGGCCAGAGCCGCACCCATATCGAGGTCGAGGATTGAGATGCGTCTTCGTCAGTCATTGATCGGGCCGCCTTGTTTGCCGGCGTTGTGGGAGATGTCATTTATTTACCGGTCCCATTGAGCGACCAGTCATATTCGTAGCCGCGAATGTCGTTATTGGCGCGGATGTCTGCTGCAAGGCTGTCATCGGCATAGTTCAGCAAATGCTCGATGACGCTGGCTTCGCTGCCGCCGAAATCTTTCTGGAACCAGTCATAGATGCTGGAGACCTCCAGTCCGCCGCGCTCGCGGACGGTAACGCCGCGCGGATGATTTACATAATCGCGAGCGGCTGCATCGAGGTCTTCGTCCAGCGTCTCAGCGACCCATGGCTCACGGCGGAGATTCGGGCATCCATAGGAGGCGCAATTGATTGAATAATGAAGACGCGGATCATCAGACCATTTCACGCGCAGAACATCGTGTTCAATCGCATCGAGCGAGAGCTCGCGGCCATCGGCCTCAACCTTGATCTTCTTCCATGGGCCGGTCGAATACCATGGCTTGATCGAGTCCAGCGGATACTCGCCAATGATGTATTGCACCGTCACCGCATTGTAGAGGTTCGCCCAGGCGGCAAACTGCTCGTCGCGGGTCAGGTCATCGAAGCTCAGCTCAGCAAACTGATCGATATAATTGTCCAGCTTCGTGCGGTCGGCCGAGTTGGCTTTCAGGGCGCCATAATCGACGCGGTTCACGCCATCCTTGCTTTGCTGGACATAAGTTTCCAGCAAATCTCCCCAGGCTTCATGAGAGATGGAAGTGTTCTGCGCCAAGGCGGTCGGTACTCCGGACAAGAGGATGGCGCCAAGTATCGCGCACTTCAGGTGTGGGCTGGGAGATATAAAATCTGGAACTGTCATGTCCGTTGATATAGTCTGGTCAGATAGTAAAGCATGTCACAAGCTGATCGCGTGCGATCAAACACTTGTGAAGCGCCGTGACTGGCAAGATGGCCTTGACCCATTGGGACACAGCCTGTATCAGCCGCGTTTTCCGAATTCGGTCAACACTTGAATGAGGCTCGACGCCCATGAAACGTACTTTCCAGCCAAGCCGCCTGAAGCGCGCACGCCGCCACGGCTTCCGCTCCCGCATGGCCACCAAGAATGGCCGCAAGGTGCTGGCACGCCGCCGCGCCAAGGGCCGCAAGCGCCTGTCGGCCTAGTCGCCGCGCCTGCGCCGGTCGGGGGTTTCCCCATGGCACATGGTAATGATTCAGATGCTGAGGTCGTACGGCTAACCGTGCGGCCTCAGTTTCTTTTTGTGCGCGGCGGATTGTCCGAGCGCCGACGCAGCCTTGTCATTCAGGCCCGGCGCACGAGACCAGCAGACGCGCAGCCCGTCCGAATTGGCGAAGGCTATACGGCCACGAAAAAGGTCGGAAATTCAGTCATTCGCAACCGCTCGCGCCGTCGTCTGAAAGAGGCAGCCAGGCAATTGCTGCCACAGTATGGGCTACCGGGTATGGATTATGTGTTCATCGCCCGCAGGGATACGGCTGATATTGGCTGGCAGCGTCTGCTTGACGATATGGAAAGCGCGCTGATAAGCCTCCGCGCAACCTTTGAAGCGGGGTCGGGCCCGGCCTGACCCCTTTCGTTTATTGAGACCTGGCGGACAAAAGATATGAATAACGGGATGGACCCTCAGGACCAGCGCAATTTTATCATCGCCATGGTGCTGATGATTGCCTTCGTATTTGGGTATCAGGCGTTTATCGTCAATCCGCAGCAGAAGCAGCGCCAGCAGGCCCAGGAACAGGCCGAAGCCGGACAGGAGCCAGGCGCACCCGCTGACGTATCGACGCCTGTTGATACCGCCCCGAAGCTTATTGAATCGATAGATGAGGCGCTGACCACCAACCGGCGCCTGACGGTTGATGCCGCGCGCATGGACGGATCGATCCGTATGACTGGCGCGATCCTCGATGACCTGAAGCTGAAAGATCATTTCACAACCGTTGAGAAAATAAATGAGCTCAGGCTGCTGCGCCCGACCAATGTGGCCAATGGCTATTATGCCAGCTGGTACTGGTTCGACGGCAATTCGCCTGTAGCTGGCCCGGCCGCTCAATGGCAGCTTGACGGAAATGCAGAGCTGACGACCGGTTCGCCGGTCACGATGACCTATGAGGGCGAAGGTGTTTCAATCGAGCGGACCATCTCCGTCGACGACAATTACATGTTCACCTACACCGACCGCGTGACCAATACCGGCGCTGAGCCGCGTACGCTGGCGCCGCTCGGGTCGATCCGCAGGCAGGGGGAATGGAAAGCCTTCCTCGACGCGACAGACCCCGGCACCTCACGCACATCCGGCATGGCGCTACAGGGACTGATCGGCGTCTTCGACGACAAGCTGACCTGGCGAAGCTACAAGAACCTCGAAAAGGGCAAAGGCATCAAGGATGCTGGCTCTGACGGCGTGCGGCGCGCGAACGAGGGCGGCTGGATCGGCTTCACCGACAAATATTTCATGGCGACGCTCATCCCTGAGCAGCAGTATGAGTTTGCCGGGCGTTTCCAGCGCCTGTCACGCGATACGGGCCCGGTTATTCAGGTCACGGCTGCGAGTGCGGGACGTGTTATTGAGCCTGGCGAGTCCATCGTTTCGGAGAACCGCATCTTCGCCGGCGCGAAGGAGCTTGCCGTTCTGGACGCGTACAAGGACGCAGGCGTGCCGCGTTTCGACGACTCGATCGACTGGGGGAATATCCTCTATTACATCACCAAGCCGCTCTTTGCGCTGCTGCGCTGGCTTGAAGGTATGGTCGGCACATTTGGCCTCGCCATTCTCGCGCTGACCGTGATCGTGCGTCTGCCGCTCGTTCCGCTTTACAACCAGTCCTACAAGTCGATGGCCAAGATGAAGAATCTGGCTGAGCCGATGAAGGAAATCCAGGAGCGGTTCAAGGAAGACCCACAACGCCGCCAGAAAGAGATCATGGCGCTGTATCAGCGTGAGAAGGCGAACCCGATTGCCGGCTGTATCCCGATCCTGCTGACGATCCCGGTCTTCTTCGCGCTCTACAAGGTGCTGTATGTGACGATCGAGATGCGCCACGCGCCATTCCTGTACATCAAGGACCTCTCGGCGCCGGATCCGTCTGCGATCGGTAACCTGTTCGGCCTGCTGCCATGGGCGGCGGCTGATGTGAAAAACATCCCGATTGCGGGCATCGTTCTCGGCATCGGTATCCTGCCGATCCTCTACGGTGTGACGATGGCGGCCATTCAGGCGCTTTCACCGCCACCGACCGACCCGACGCAGAAGATGATCATGCGCTTCCTGCCATTGATCTTCCTGTTCGTGTTCGCCGGATTTGCTGCGGGCCTCGTGATGTACTGGGTGTGGTCGAACACGCTGTCGCTGATCCAGCAATACTTCATCATGCGCCGTAACGGCGTCGAGACGGAGTTTGACAAGCTGCTTGGCCGCATCTTTGGCGGCAAGAAGGACGGCGTGTGAGCGAGACGCCCGAATTCACCGAGGAGACGCTGGAAGCTGCGCGCGTGCTGTGCGCGGGCCCTTGTGACTTTCTTCTCGGGGCAGCTGGTCTCGTCCAGTTGCCTATGGCTGACCGGCCCGAGATCGCCTTTGCCGGACGATCCAATGTCGGCAAGTCGAGCCTGATCAATGCGCTGCTCAACCGCAAGAACCTTGCGCGTGCCTCGGCAGCGCCCGGCCGTACGCGTGAGCTGAACTATTTTGATCTTGGCGAAGGCAAGATGTGGCTGGTTGACCTTCCAGGCTTTGGCTATGCGAAGGTGTCCCGCACCCAGGCTGAGACGTGGATGAAGCTGACGCGGCAATATCTGCGTGGGCGGGTCAATCTGCGCCGGGTCTTCCTGCTGGTCGATAGCCGCCGCGGCCTGATGGATACCGATATCGACATCATGGACATGCTCGACGCCTCTGCCGTGAACTATCAGATCGTCCTCACCAAGGCGGACAAGATCAAGAAGACCGAAGCCGAAGCGACGCGTGACAAGGTGCAGGCCGCCTTGAAGAAACATCCGGCGGCGCACCCCGTAATCCGGATGACATCAGCTGAAAAAGGCTGGGGCCTGCCTGAGCTGCGAGCCGAAATCTACGGCCTGACTGTCTGACAAGGCGGAACCAAGCCATAGGCCCCCGCGCTCTGCTGATAGAAACCTGATGGAGCCACCTATGCCCGCCAAGACGAAATTTACGCCCCGTGTGATCCTGAAAAAGGAATGCCCGTTCTGCCTGAAACTCGTGATCTTCCTGAACGAGGCAGGTCTAAAGGACGAGTTTCGCTATCTCACGGTCAAGGGCGATACGCCTGAATATGAGGAAGTTCGAGGTATCCTTGAAGAGACCTTGGGCGAAGCGAGCTTTCCCACGGTCGAAGTTGCAAAGGGCGAGTTCATGTCCGGCAGCGATGACCTGATCGACCATTATGCAAAAGCAAACAAGATCGATCGCGAAGGCCTGACCCTCCTGTCCTATTATGAAGATGGCGTCTTTCCCTTCATCCTCGACATGTTTGAGGAAAATCAGGCGCTAAAAGAGCAGCTCGATTAGCGCTTGAGAGGCCTGCCGTTTAGTCGGAAACTGCCGCCAGTTTTTCACGCGTTTCTGCATGTGCGGACAGAAGCGCCTCGGCGACCGATAGCGCCGTGACGCACTCTTTTGTCAGTCCTGTATTGGAAACGAGGAAGTCATATTCAGCGCGCGATCCGTTGTCGGCATGATCCTCGAAGATCTTGCGACCCCGTTGGCGTTCAGCCTCTCCGGCGGTGAGATCAAGTCGGTTCGATGGATGCGAGGCAAGCTGCATCACTTCCTTAAAGAGGTTTTCAGCTGGCTCATTCGCACGAACAATACCCATGAAGGCTTCAGGGTCCTTCATGTTGGGCGCGACACGCCGCGTCATATCCATCTCCCCTTCATTGCGGCCGATGCAGTACATCACTTCGTTGTAGTCCTGCTGAGAGATGGCAGGCTCCAGTCCTGTCGCCGTCTCCGCCAGAGCGATTGGTGCCGCAGTGAGTGCACACGCACCCAGCGCCAGAGCGAAAAGATGATTGGCTGACATTTAGAGATCTCCACCGTTTGCAAGCCAAGACGATAAGCACCGGCCGATCTCTTGAATTGTATATTTACGACGCCGGGGGCGGAAACTTTTTTGAGGGGGTGGGCCTAGTCCGACCCGGTCAGCACCTGCGGAATGTAAGGCCCATCCTTTGCGGATGTTCGCTTCCAGCATTTGCACCAGCGATCCCAGTCATAGGCTTCACCGCTTGCGTTCACATAATGCGAGGCTTCGGCGTAGGAGCCGTCCGCACGATTGCCGTAGACATCGGCAAGGCCGTCGCCGGTCGTGTCGCAGACATAGGTGTCGCCTGTTGTGAGGCAGGCATTCGCGCCGGTTTCCTGGCCGAGTTCATAGCCCTCAGGCCATGCACCTTGATTGGCGAAGCGATCCGGCGACCAGTAGGGGCCGTCATACGCCGTCTCAGACGGATCGGACGAGACGTAACGTTTGTCGTAGGCAGCGTTCGCGATCTCTTCGGTTTTGACGTACCGGTAGCCCTCGGGCTTTGGCGTGCTGCAGGCGTGGGCAAAGACCAGCCCCGCGGCGACGATGGCGATGGCTGGCAGCGGAGAGAGTCTGGCGGCATTCATAAATTGGCGTTCCTGTCAGGCTGGTCTGGCAAGGGTCTGAAAGCTTGCTGACCGTCCGCATGATCCGGGCCATCATTGGCGCCGGGATAGTGACGACGTTTTTGCAGACAGCTTGGCGGCTTTTCTGGCCGCAACATGGATGCAGGTAGACGACGTCCGGTGTCAGTCTGGACGCTTCAATGAGCGCTTTCAACTCTTCTCATGCTGCCCGGCCCGTAGGGGGGGCCGAGTCATTTGTTTATTACCGGTCTCGCTGGTCACGTATCCCTGAACGCATGCCACTGCGCTGGCGATCTTCATTGCTGCGGGCGAGCGGCTGTGCGGGGCGCGGTGCCTCTGAACGCGGCGTCTGCGGGCGTATCGTGGGCTGGGGCTGGGGCTGAGGTCTGCTCTGCTGCGTGGGAAGGGTGGCCCGGCCTAGGTTGTTTTCCTGACGGGCGCCGCCCAGCAGGTGATCCCGGCGCGGATTGGTGGATGGCGTGCCGCCACGATTGCCACCGACGGTTGCAGGCGTCGACACGGGCGGTGTCTGGCCATAGCTGCCGCGCCCGCGGTTCCCATCGCGGTCGCTGTCACCGCCTCGACCCCAACTGCCGCCACGGCCTTTATCGCCGTCATGGCCTCTGTTGCCATCGCGCCCCCGGTCACCGCCCTGATTATTACCGTGCCAGTCGCGACCGCGATCGTCGTTATCGCGGTGATGGTCGCGCTGCTGGTCCCGGGTTCTGTGATACCGGTCGCGCTGGTCGCGATCGTGGTGATCACCGCCGCGGTCACGCCAGTCGCGATTATCATTTGTCCCGTGATGGCGTGGGCGCTGATCTCTTAGATGGTAGGGGACAGCGTCATAGTGGCGATAGGAACGGTTGAGCCGGTTCTGATAGGCGACCCGTGTCGGATAATAGACGTTCTGGGAATACACGACCGTGCCGTTGGAATAATAATAGCCGTCGCCATAATAGCCGCCACCATAGAAGCCGTTGGGCTGGTAGCCCTCGCCATAATAGGTTTCGTCATAATAGCCGCCGCTTGAGCCGTAATACCCGTCATCGGCATAACCATAATCATCGTAATAGCCGTAGGTGGTGCAGCCCGTCGCGAACAGGCCAGCGGTAACCAGTCCAAGTGCGATGCCGGCGCGTCTCAACAGTGTGGCGCTCTTATGGGTCATCATTTCTCCAGTCGGTCGTTTTGATCATTCTGTGTTCATCCTAGGGGGCGCCGCCTGACTGCAGGATGAACGCGCGTTAAGGAATGACAGCTGATGGGCGTTGGTAAAGGTTTTCGATGATCTTTCGCGCGGGGTGCTTGCCAGCGTTCGCATGATCGGTCATTTCTCGCCTCAATGTCCCTGATCATCCAGCCCGCCAATCTTGATGCTGCCGATTTTCATGCGCTGATCGGCGCCCACAAGGCGTTGATGCTGGAGACGAGCCCGCCGGAAAGCTCGCATGCCCTGCTGATCGACGGGTTGAAAGATCCGAGCCTCACCGTCTGGGAGATGCGCCATGATGACAAGCTGGTCGGCTGCGGCGCGCTGAAGGCGATGGAGGGAGGCAGGGCCGGTGAGATCAAGTCGATGCACACCGTGGCCCAGTTCCGGGGCAGTGGCCTTGGCCAGTCCATGCTCGGCCATATTATGAGCGCCGCGCGCGAGCGCTATTATAGCGACCTCTATCTTGAGACCGGCGCGCAGCCCGCCTTCGCCCCGGCGCGGCGGCTCTATGAGCGCCACGGCTTTGCCAAGTGCGGGCCGTTTGCAGGCTATATCGAAGACCCCAATTCGGTGTTCATGCACAAGGCGCTGACCACCGATTGAGGTGCCGCCCCGCGCCCCTACTGGGTGTAGATCAGCGGTTCGGTTTCAAAGCCCTTGGCCTCTGCGGCCGCGAGCATCCGGTCAATCACGGTCTGGTCCGGCTGAGCTTCGCGGGCAAGGATCCAGAGATATTTGCCATCGGGGGAGCCGACGAGCGCGGCGGAATAGTCTTCTTCCAGCGCGAGGATCCAGTAGTCGCCAGAGGCAAACGGCACCCAGTCTGGCGCGAACTTCACTTTCAGCTTGGAATTGTTCGAGCCTTCGACGACGCGGGCGGTGCCCTCGGCGCGGTCGGCCTTGCCGGTTTCCGTGTCGATACAGGTGTTGACGACCTTCACCGTGCCATCCTCATTCAGCGAGTATTCGGCGGTGGGCTTCACGCAGTTTTTCTCAAACCCGTTCGGATAGCGGGCGATTTCATACCAGGTCCCGGCATAGCGGGTGAGGTTGACCCGGTCGACCGTGGTCGGCTCGCCGCCGGTGTCGCGATAGGACGGCTGACGGGTCATGCAGGCTGCCGCGATCAGGGGCAGGGCGAGGAGGGGAAGGGCAAGATAGGCTTTACGCATGGCGGGCTCTCATCGAGGTCAAAAGTGGTGTTCGAGATGAGGTAACGCGCGGAGGTGGGGAAAGGTGGCAGGCAGGTGTAGCTTTGTCGCAGCAGGTGCGGCCGCAGACCCTGGTTTCGGGCCGTGCGGCATAGGTGTGGCGGGTATGTTGGGGGTGGCGTTAGGGCGGGCGGAGGCAGGCGAGCGCGTTTGCGGCGGGTGCCGCTGCGCGTGGCATGAAGGCCGGGGCGGATGCCTGGAGTGCGACGACACCCATGCGGGCCGGGCAGGGGCCATAGCCCTCATCTGCCGGGGCCATGCGCGTCCAGGGTGTGCGATCAAAAGCGGGGGACAGGGCGCCGCGCTGGGCGCGCTCGTCATCAGACTCGTCGCACCATTTCACCCAGATGCGGCCATCACGCTCCAGCTGCCAGCTGAAGAAGCGGCGCCCTTCGAGCTTGTAGACCTCGATCGTGTCTTGAAGCCGGTGCAGCCAATACCACAGCACCGGCCAGTAATAGACCGGCACGCGAGTATGGCACCAGAGGATCGTCTGCCAATCGAGCATGGCGCGAAGTGTAGGCGTGGGCGTGGGGGCGGGGATGAATTTTGTTTTTGGGTGGGGCGGCCCTCTGCCCGGGAAGACAGGAGGCCGGTGCGTATTGTGTAAACGTGGCCCTCATGCTGAGCGTGTCGAAGGATGAAGCCAAGTGAGCTGCACCTTCAAAATCACAACTTCTGGAGCGCCGAAAATTTTCTCAACCGGCTTTGGTGTCCTCAATGGTCCGGCTGGGCAAGGACGCAGGCCGCCGCGAGCGGAAGAAGGGCGAGAAGGGGCAGGGCGAGATAGCATTTGCGCATGGGGCTTTCCCTTGATGAGCGTGTCGGGAGAGCAGGGAACGCGCGAGGACGGGATTGGTTGGTTGCGTAAGTATGAAGATCCTAATTGAGGGTTCGCTCAATTCGACGCCGCAGCCTCTCCTTAGCGGTGTCGCTCAAATCAGACAGCTCCCTATCCAGCATTCGTAGAGCCCGGTCTTTATCCCCTGATAAGCTTAGAACCACCGCTTCAGCTTTGGTGATGGCAGACCGATGGCCTGCTCCCAGGTTTTGGCTCTTCAGCTCACTGATAGTGTCTTTGAGCAAAGCCAAATCTTCATATGCGGTAGCCATTTCAAGTTTCGTGAGCCGGGGATAGATTATGTCCGGATAGGCCTTGATTACGCTGTCAACTTTTTCGAAGGCTATTACTTTGTCGCCGAACTCAAATTCGAAGCGAGCTTGGAGGCTCGCCGCCATTTCAGTGGCTCGGTCGCCACCTATTTTGGTCAAAGCCTCTAGTATTTCGGACGTTTCAAGTTTCGCTCGTTCTTTATCTCGGTTGTTTATCGCACAATTAAAAAAAGCTTGAGCAAGATAGGGGTTGTGTGGGTATCGCTCAAAGTTCTCTCGAGCTAAAGAAATAGCCGCATCGTAATCTTCTGTTGTGAGTAGCACGAACACGATTTCTCGTCTCGCTCTCTGTTCCGTTCTGCGATGTTTCATCGCAGCATGATACCGCTGCAAAGCTTTGGGAAACCTTCGCTTCAGACGATAGTAAAAACCCAACAAGAAATCGTGCTCAGGACCGGATATTTTTTGGACTTCGGTCAAGAACCGATCACTAGTCCGCCGAGCCAAGGACTGACAAAGATAGTAACGAATATCTTGTTCAGTATGATTGTCGAAGTTGTCTTTATTCAGTAGAACGCGATCAGCAAGACGTATCACCTCCAAGTAATTTCTGTCACCGTACAGTTGGCGCATGGTTTGAAGGAAGTGCGCGGGAATTAGTTTTTGGTGGGGAACAGGCGTGTCTGAAGCTAATGCTTCTTTGATAGCAATCTGATATTCCGATACGTCAAAAACCTCTTCCGGCGAAGATTTTACAAATTCTTCTGCAAAGTCCTTCAACGCAGATGCATAGTCGTCTCGAATCTCATAGCGATCTCGAATAATTGCATCTCTGATGACTTCGTTCACTCGAAAATAATTTCCATTGGGTCCGATAATTTCGCAAACGTTGTGCTGCAAAAGTATATCGATGTAATCGGTTATGGATTTTTGTATCAATATTCCAATTTTTGAAATAAAATCTATTGAGACAAATTCAAATGATGAAATAAATCGTAAAAAGTCGACTAGATCTGGATCGTTTTCGAAGTGCCTTATAACAATATTTGCTCGGTAGATGGAAAAATTCGCTATGTCATGTGAGTTCTGTAGCGCCTTTTCTGTTCCAAGGTCGGATATGAGTGATGCTGCATAAGTAACCTGCTCTGGAAACCCTTTCAGTAACGGTAGGAAGTTTTCATACTCCTTTTCTGAAAGGTTGATTCCCAAGATCTCTGTATATCTTTTAAAGAGCCCGACACTTTCAGTTTTATCGAGTTCTGGAACGCTTATGAAAAAAAGCTCGTCTTTCCGATACTTGTATTTGAGGGGCCGTGCTGAGCTTGCGATACACAATAATACTTTGTCGCTTTTTAGATGGCTCAAAACACTCTCGAACCAAGGTGCAATTTCTCCCTCAAATCGTACTATACAATAATTATCGTCAATAACGATTATCTCTTTCTGTGCCGCGATATCATTCAAAAGTACGGCGCAAATGCGAGTCTTTTCCTCAACACTCTTTGATAGCAAATTTTCGATATCTTTAGTTTCGGATATGGCTAAATCATAGAGTTTTACTATGAAGCCCTCAATATTATCGTCGCGATTCAAATCTAATCGAATTGGCTCATATGTTGATCGTACAACGTTTGCTTTCCGGAGTGCGTGTATAATCGTAGTTTTGCGTCCGATTTCGTGCAGGCCGGAGGCGAAAACAGCGATTGGCTGCCTCCTCGTTACATCATCAAACCTCTGCTCGAACTCCTGTAGTTGCGCGTTTCGACCTACGAATATTTGGTCGCGCTTCTTTAACATCGGGTGGGTCTGCCACGAAACTTCGACTAGGCGTTCCTTAATCCGTTTTGCAGCTATGGTAGGTCTGGTAATCGGCCTCAGATTATACGCAGTCTGTATCCAATCCGGGATGCGTGGGTCTGTATGCGCTATGTTTGGGTCGATGATGATTGGAAAAAAGCGCTTCAGATCTCCTGTGCTTAACCGATGCTGGGCTTCCGATATTTCTCTCCTTACCCACTCAGAATTCAAAGAATGATCGGAGATCAACAGCACGAATACGCTTGACCGCTCCAGTGCCCGCAGAATCTCTTCAAAGTTCTCCATTCCCTCTTCGAAGGTGTATTCATCATACTCAACGTTCGGCTTCAAAGCGTTTGCAACAATGGAAGCGTAGCTGAGTTTGTCTTTGCTACTGTGAGAGAGAAAACACTTCATAATTGCACTGCTTGTCTACGGATCTTGTTTTAGCTATCAAATTCATTCTTTAACTAAATCGAGGTGTTTGCAAAAGCATTTCCAATTTAGGTTAAGGGAATGCCGTCAGATTGGGTTCGATCGGCGGTGGGAAGCCAATTGTTGTACTCGGTACTGGCGCTCAAGTTGTCCCCCACCTTCCCCCTCCGCGCAAAACCCGCTAAACGCTCGCCATGAGCGAAAAGACCCCTAATCCTGCGCAGTTTACGGCGGCGACGCTGTCGGAAGCCCTTCCTTTTATTCAGCGGTATGACCGCCAGACCGTTGTCATCAAATATGGTGGCCATGCGATGGTGGATGCGGGGCTGGCCGAGGCGTTTGCGCGTGATGTCGTGCTGCTCAAACATATGGGCGTGAACCCGGTCATCGTGCATGGCGGGGGGCCGCAGATTGCGAGCCTTCTGTCGCGGCTCGGCATCCAGTCAGAGTTTCGCGACGGGCTGCGCGTGACCGATGATGCGACAATGGAAGTGGTCGAGATGGTCCTCTCCGGGCCGATCAACAAGTCGATTGTCCGCGCGATCAACAAGGCGGGCGGCAAGGCGGTGGGCCTCTCTGGCTCTGACGCAGACCTGATGCGCGTGCGCCGGGCAACGCGGACCTCGCGGGACCCTGACAGCCATGTCGAGCAGGTGATCGATCTGGGGTTCGTGGGTGAGCCGGAAGCGGTCGATGTGTCGGTGCTGAACCTCTTGGGTAATTACGATCATGACTTCATTCCGGTGATCGCGCCGGTCGGCTTCGATGCCGAGGGCAAGCGCTATAACGTCAATGCGGACACCGCCGCTGGCGCCATTGCCGAGGCGCTGGGCGCGATGCGTCTGTTGCTGCTGACCGATGTCGCCGGTGTGCTCGATGGCAAGAAAGAACTGATCCGGGAGATCCGCGCCGATGACGTGCCGGCGCTGATCCGCGACGGGACGGCGTCGGGCGGTATGATACCGAAGCTTGAAACCGCTGCCGGAGCCGTCAAGAATGGGGTTGGCGGGGCTGTCATACTGGACGGCCGGGCAAAGCATGCCCTGCTCATGGAGCTTTTTACCGAACATGGTGCTGGCACGATCATTCTTTAGGGCGGCGCTGGGCGTCATCGCATCTGGCGTTATTGCGCTGGTCTTTGCAGTGGGCGGCACTGCGTCGGCGCAGGGCAGTGCGGGCGCGGGTTCGCCGCCGGATGGCTGGTCTCTGTGCAATCGGACAAGCTATGTCATCGAGGCGGCTGTCGGCCATTATGAAGGCCAGGGCGTGACGGTTGAGGGGTGGAAGCGCCTGCGGCCAGGCATGTGCACCATGGCGCTGACCGGACCGCTTGAGCCGGGCGTGCATTATCTCTTCGCGCGCTCATCCACGGCGCATCGGGGCGGGCGCAAGATCTGGGGCGGGGACAAGCCGCTTTGCGTTGATCCGACCGGTAGTTTCTCTGTCGAGAGCCCGCAGGACTGTTCGGCGATGGGGCTGGAGTCGCGCGATTTCCGGCCGATCCTGATCGAGAATGCCAAACGCTGGCGCACCAAGTTTACCGAGACCGAAGAGTATGACCCGGACGAGGCGGCTGGCGCCGGCGTGCAGCGCTTGCTGGCCGATGCGGGCGTCTTCAATGGCAGTATTGACGGGCATATCGGGCGCAAGACCCGCGCGGCCATCGCTGAGTTTCTGAAGCAGAATGACTTGCCAGCCGACACCGCCGATGGCGACCTGGTCGATGTGCTGGAGCAGATGGCGCAGAAGCGCGGCAGCGAGATTGGCCTCACCCTCTGCAACCGCACGCATAACCGCATCTGGAGCGCGATTGCCCGTCGCAAGGGCGATGGCTGGGAGAGCCGCGGCTGGTGGCTGCTGGAGAGCGGGGGCTGTGCGCGCGCGATCGACGAGCCGCTGCTGACGGCGGAGCATTTCGTGTTTGCAGAAATGGAGACTGAGGACGGCAAGTTCCGTACACTGAAGAAGGGGAGCGACCCGTTCTGCGTGGCGCGGGTCCAGTTTGTCATCAATGGCCGCAAGGACTGCGAGGCGTCGGCCTATCGCACTGGCCTGTTCGCCGCGACCAAGGCGGCTCAGGACCGGCGGCTGCTGTTTGAGTTCTTTGAGCGCGACTTCAATGAGACGCCCTCATGAGCGCGGGCGGCGCGGACCTCTCGAAGCTGACGGCGCGCGATATCTGGGTCTTCGATCTCGATAATACGCTGTATCCGGCCGAGTGTGACCTGTTCGCGCAGATTGATGTGCGGATGACGGACTTTGTCGCGAGCTATCTCGGCATGGAGCGGGCCGAGGCGCGGGCGCTGCAGAAGGCTTATTATGCCGAGCATGGCACCACGCTGAAAGGCATGATGACGATGCATGGCATGTCGCCGGACGAGTTTCTGGCGCATGTGCATGATATCGACCTCTCGCCCATCCCGCATATGCCGGAGCTCTGCACGGTGCTCGATGCGCTCCCCGGGCGCAAACTGGTCTACACCAATGGCTCCCGCGAGCATGCGCGGCGGATCACCGATTATATGAGTCTTGCGGGAAGTTTCGATGGCCTGTTCGGCATCGAGGATAGCGACTTTGTGCCCAAGCCTGCCGTGCCGGCCTATGAAGCGTTCTGCCGCCAGCATGATGTTGATCCGGCGAGGGCGGTCTTCTTCGAGGACATGGCGCGCAATCTGAAGCCCGCGCATGAGATGGGGTTTGCCACGGTGCTCGTGCACTCGGCCAAGGACTGGAGCCATGAGCCGATTGAGGCCAGGCCTGCCGGGGCTGCGGATGAGAGCCAGCCTTTCATCGATTATGTGACGGGCAACCTCACGGGCTTCCTCGAAGATGTGGTGAAGTCACGCGCGGAGTAGGGCTGCGCGGCCTCAGGTGACTTTCTTCATCACGGTCAGGCCGAGCACCAGCAACACAGCGAAGATGATCAGCGCCGCGAAGAACAGGAATGTCGCGATGTTGACGGCGGCGCCTGCAATGCCGGTAAAGCCGAGAAGGCCTGCGATAATGGCGATGACGAGAAAGACGAGGGCGAGCTTGATCATGTGTGGGGTCCTGTCGGCCGGTTGAATAGCTGGGAATAGAACCGTTCAGGCGCGCTCATCGTTCCGGCAGATGATTAAAAGCAGGACATCGCTTCTCTTAGCGTCGCTGTCGCTTCGCGCCGCATGCGGGATTCGCGCTCAGCCGGCAGCCGCCAGTCTCCCATGTGACGCAGGGCCGCCATTGAAACATAGGCGAGCCAGAGCGCGAGCCTCTGCGGATCGATTTGCCGGTGGGTGGCGGAGGCGGCTTCGAAGGCACGCATGGCGGGCTTGCCGAAGATGTAGCGCAGCTCCAGGCAGGTACAGGCGATATCGGACAGCGGGTCGCCAATGGCCGCATCCTCCCAGTCGAGGACGGCAGTGATTTTATTGCCCTGCCAGATGATGTTCTCGGGCCAGAAATCGCCGTGGAGCAGGGTGGGCGTGCCATTGAAACGCGTCTCGCCAAGTGCGGCGATGGTCTTGCGATAGGCGTCTGCCGGGCCTTGCCCGCTTTCGTCTTCCAGCCAGCGCAACAGCTCCGGGCGTGGATCAAGGCGGGCGGGCAGGTCCGGCAGGTTGGACAGAGGCAAAGCATGAAGGTCAGCCAGCGTCTGTGCCATCGCGGCGACCCTCGAGGCCAGATGCTCTTCCGGCAGCGCTGTCGTGCCCGCGGCGAAGGTCGTCAGCACGAAAGGATGCGGGCAGAGCGTGCCGGACGTGTCGGCGAGGATGGGCTTCGCCACCGGGGCGCCGGCCGTATGCAGGCTGTCGAGCAGCGCAAATTCCAGCGACGCATCATGGCCGCCATGAGTTGGCCCGTGAAGGCGTAAGACCAGCGCTTCCTCCCTGCCGTCGGCGCCGCATATATCGAGACGGTAGACGTCGGCTGAGACCCCGCCTGTCAGCCGTTCGGCGCCGCGCAGTTCTGCCTTGGGTAGATGGTGCCCAACAATGCGGGCAATCTCTTCCTGTCTATTGTCGCGGCCGGTCTGCATTCACCAGCTATCGCCGGTTTGCGCCAGGAGAGGCAAGAGGGGCGCGCGTTTGACTCTCGGGCGCAACCCCCTAGCTTTGGGGTATAGAGAATTTTCTTGTTGTCAGTGGCCGGGCCATGCGTCCGGCCTTCCGCGCGCACTCCGAACGCGTGCGGCACGCTGATCCAGCCGCTTCTGCGGCAGGTCGCTGAGGCAAGACCAAGCCAGAACCAGATGCACCACACAGACACAATGGAGTCTCATGACTGATTACAATCCCGACAAAGGCTATATCGCGCTTCTAGGCTGGAGCCTGAACGCCATCGACGCGATGGAGAAGTTCGACCGGCGCTATATCATTGTCGCGCCCAGCTGGGCGAAGGATTATGCGGACAAGCACGACATTCCTTTCATGTCGTGGAATTTTGAGCGGCTGAACGAGAACTCTTTCGAGATCGCGCAGATGCTGAAGGATGAAGGCGTCGACGTCGCCGTCCCGCTTTACGAGGAAACGGTGGAATGGGCCGGCGCGATCAATGCGGTCCTGCTCGACCAGCCGCGTCTGCTCGGCCAGTCCATGCTGTTCCGCGACAAGTCTCTGATGAAGCGCCGGGCCCAGCTTGGCGGTATCCGCGTCGGCATCTTTGAGGAAGCCCATGACCGCGGCGATGTCGAACGCTTCCTGAAGCGGGTGAACCAGACCTTGCTGAAGCAGGAAGGCGATGAAAACGATCCGATCCACATCAAGGCGTTTGACCTTGCAGGCTGTATGGGCCACCGCGTCGTGCGCACCGTCGATGATGTCGGCGAGATACCGGACAGCGATTTTCCGGTGCTGATGGAAAGCCACCTCGATGGCTGGGAATATGCCGCCGAGGCCTGGATCCATGATGGCAAGATCCGCTTTCTGAACATCTCTGAATATGTCCGGCTTGGCTATTCGGTCTTCGTACCGGCGAGCCCGGAGCTTGAAGCCATGCGCGCCAAGGTCGAGGCCGAGATTGAGAAGCTGATCAAGACGTTTGATATCAAATTCGGCTTCATCCACCCGGAATACTTCATCGGGCCAGATGATGTGATGTACTTCGGCGAGGTTGCCTATCGCCCGCCAGGCTTCAAGGTGTTCGAGCTTCTGGAGCGCGTCTATGGCTTCAATGCCTATCAGGGCATGGTCATGATGTTCGACCCGAAGACCACCGAAGAAGAGATCGAGGCGTTCTTCCCGACACCGGTCAAGGATGCCAATGGCTATGCTGGTTGTTTCGGCGTCTATCCGAGAAATCAGGTCGTTTCGCGCCTCGAAATCCCGAAAGAGACCGAAGACCACCCCTATTTCGACTGGCATGAGCTGGGCGAGCCGATGGAGAACAAGGTGGCCAAACGGTCAGCCTTCGGCACTCATTGGGGGCTTGTCTACTTTCACGGTGAAGATGCCATCACGCTGCGCGACTTGCTGAAAGCGCAGGAAGACGTGGACTTTTACGTCTAGCGCATCGCTCAGTAGTCAGACTTACAGGTCTTTATTAGGCTCGCCCCAGAGGGCGAATCGAAAAGGGTATGCGCCGTGAACGAAGCCGGATCAGGCAATCAAGAGATCGTCGTCGATCCAGTGCTGTTGAAGCGGCTGGATGCGGCGATCCAGAGGCTTGGCTCAGCCAGCGACAAGCTGAAAGTACGCCATGTGCAGCCGACCCTGCAGCAGTGCGAAAAAGTGCTGCATCAGCCGGGCGGCGTGGCCGCCTGTTATGCGCGGATTGAAGCGCTGACCCATGGGGGCATTTTTGCCGGCACCGACTGGGACAGTCCTGAAAAGCTGAAAGCCGTACTGGTGCGCCAGACGCTGGAAAGCGGTCAGCCGCTGACGCTTGTCCTCGAGACGTTGAGTGAGTTGCGCCTGCTGGCGATTGCGCGCGGGGAGATGGCGTCCGCGGCGATGACGCCGGAGGCGGCACAGGACTTCCTGGCGCGCGTGCTGGGGCTGAACCTTGAGCGCCTGTTTGGCGCCAGCACTGAAGTGTCCCGCATGGCCGACCCCGCCTGGTCCGGGACGTTGCGCCGCCTGTTCGAGCTGATCGCAGAGGAAATTGGCTACGGCCAGATCTTCGATTCCGTGATTGCGGAAATCTGGCGTATCCTTGCGCAGCGCCCGATCGAGACGGGTCGGATCAAGTCGATGATCCTGCAGCTGTCATTGTGGATCAGGGAAGGCTCTACCGACACATCGCAGTCCGGCTGGGGCGCAGACCGGTTGATCAGCGCGCTATTCGGGCCGACCAATGAAACCCGCGAGGACCCTGGCATCGATGCCTATGAGGCGCGCCTGTCCGGCCTTGATGAGCAATCGCTGGGTCAGGAAGCGGCGGGCATGGCGCGCGCCATGTACGATACCGGTCTTGTTTCAGCCTATCATGCGGTGCTGTTGCGCTATTTGGCCCGCGAGCAGCCGGACCTTATTCCTGAATGTCTCGGCCTGACGGCATCCGGCCGAAATAGCCTGCGCTCCTATAGTGAGCTGACGCATGCCCTCATCGACAAGGCCGTGCACCCTGAAACCGCGCAGGCCGTCTATGGTTTGTCGCTGCTGCTTGAGCGCGGAATCCTGCATCTGCCGCCAACCGTGCCGGCCTTGTGGCGGCAGATCGGGCTGACGCTTGATCCTGTGGTTCGTGAGCGCCTGTTGGCGACTTATGGCGCGGGTGTATCGGCGGAAACCCGGCTGCTGGCCGGGGTGATCAGCGTGCTGGGCCAGCCGCTCGGCGTGGGGCAGGGCAACAACCCGACCTGCCAGGCGGCGCGGGCCATCGCCATGTGGGGCTATACTGACCCTGACTATCTATTGCAGCTCGTCACCTGGGCGGCGCGCGACAATGAAATTCACATGCCATTTGAAGGCACCTCGATTTCGTCCGCCTCGCTATCGGCGGGACTGGCGCAAGGAGAGCTGCTCGATGTCGACCCGGTGTCGGCGATTCTCGCGCCGCATCTGGACCGCATCTATCTGGAAATGGGCCGGCTCTGCGCGCCGCGCGGCGGGGATCCGCATGAGTGGATCAATCCGGAGATGCATGGCTGGTGGGTCGCGCGGAAGTTCAACATTGTTGTCGATGTGCCGACCGGAAAGCTGGTCGATGCCGATGACTTTATCCGTCGCTTCTATGCCGCCTTCCACCCTGATCATAATGGCAATCAGCCGGTCATTCACCCGAGCCCGGCGGGAATTGCCGTGACCGATAGCGCCGCCCGTTTTGTCGGCTGGCACGCCATCGCGATCATTCGTGTGGCGCGGGACCCGTCCGGCACGGTGCGCGTCTATTTCTTCAACCCGAATAATGACAGCGGCCAGGACTGGGGCGCGGGCGTGCATGTCTCCACCTCGGGGCACGGTGAATATTATGGCGAATCCTCGGTGCCAATCGGCGATTTTGTCTCCCGCCTTTATATCTTCCATTCGGACCCGCTCGAGCAGGCGGCTTCGTCGCCTGTTGAACAGTCAGAGGTCGACAGGGTTCGCCAGATGGCGATCGAAAGCTGGGCGGCCGACCGCGTCTAGGTGAGCGTTGGCTTGCGGTGTAGGGTGAGCGATGAGCGAAAACTGGGTCAAACAATTGGGGGCCGCGGCGCGGCGCTATGCCGGGCGCGCCGATGAGGCAGATGACCTTGTCCAGGCCGCTTGCCTTGCCGCCGTTGAGACAGGGCGAACCGATTTTTCCTCAGCTGAAACACAAGCCTGGCTGCATGGCGTGATGCGCAACAAGGCCCGGATGTCGGCGCGAAGCGCGGTGCGCCGCCGGGCGCGGGAGGCTGGGTGGCTGGCTGATCGCGATGACGGCGCCTGCGCTGATGAGCCCGGGCCGGACCTTTCTGGCCTGCCGAACTCGTTGCGCGTGACGGCGCTCCTGTCGCTCAATGGTGCGACGCGTGCGGAGATTGGCTGGTTGCTGGGCCTGTCGGATGCGGCGCTGCGCCAGCGGATTTCGCAGCTGAAGCGCGCCATTGAGCGCGCGCCTGAGGCTGATCTGACGCTGAAAGGCGCACTGCCCTTTGGCGTCATGCGGCGAACAATGGTTGAGCGTTTGCGCCAGCGGGGCGGCTTTCTCGCCAGTCATGATCCGGACGGACATTTTTTTGTTCTTGCCAGCTCACAAAACAGAGGCGCGCGGCAACATACCGGTGAGCACTCATAGAGGAGACCACATCATGCTCAATAAAACCGGAATTGGCGCCATCGTCTTCTACGTCGCCGACATTGATCGAACCGAAGCTTTCTACAAGGACACGCTTGGCCTGACGCTACAGCGTATGGAGGGGGAAGCAGGCGAGTTTGACGGCGCTGACTGGCTGATGGCCGATGTTGGCGGGATCAGCCTGATTTTCTTCCAGATGGAGGGCAAGCGCGGCGACAGCCCGGTCATCGTGTTCAATCTGGACGAGGGCGGCATTGATGGCATCGTGGAGGGCCTTGCCTCAAAGGGGGTGACAATCGTGACGCCGGTTTCGCATGCCCCCGATGGCGGCTGGACCGCTGATTTTGCCGATCCGGATGGACATACGCTGTCGCTCTATCAAGAGGCGGACAAGGCGCGCTGAGGGCCGCGCCAGAACAGGTAAAGCCCGCACCCCCGCAACTAAGGCGTGAAGTTTCCCCCGCGTAGGTGATTGCCAGACACGTCGTCTGGCGCAACCATGCTGGCAAAAGAATATAAGGGAGACACACGCCATGAAATTGGATATCGCGACGACGGCTCTGTTGGCACAATTTGCCTCAGCAGACGGCCCACCCATGCATGAGATGAGCCCGGACGAGGCGCGCCTCGTGGGTGAGGCGATGGCGGGGGCTTACCCCGATGGCCCCGAGATGGCCGAGACGCGAGATATCGAGATCCCGGCGAGTGACGGTGGCAAGATCCCCGCGCGCATTCACCGGCCGGTCGACGCGCCCAAAGGCGTGCTGATCTACTATCATGGCGGCGGCTGGGTCCTCTCCAATATCGATCAGTATGATTGCGTTGGCCGCCAACTGGCTGAGCGGACGGCCTGCACCGTGTTGCTGGTGGATTATCGCAAGGCGCCGGAGTTTGAATATCCGACCGCGCCGAACGATGCCTGGGATGCACTGAACTGGGCGGCGACCCATGGCGCAGAGCTGGGCGGTAAGGACCTGCCGCTGATGGTGGGCGGTGACAGTGCGGGCGGCAACCTCGCGGCGATTGTCTGCCAGAAGGCGAAAGCAGCCGGCGGGCCGGAGATTGCGATGCAACTGCTCATCTATCCGGTGACCGATTGCGACATGACGCGCCCGACCTATGCCGACATGGACAACCAGCTTCTGCTCAATACGCCGATGATGAAATGGTTCTGGGACTATTACGCGCCAAACGAAGACGACCGGAAGAATGTCGATGCCTCGCCGCTGCGCGCCGATGATCTGTCGGGACTGCCACCGGCCGTGGTGATCACGGCTGAGTACGACATTCTGCGTGAAGAAAGCGAGGCTTATGCCGCGGCGCTTCGCAAGGCAGGTGTGCCGGTCACCCACAAACAGTTCGATCGCCAGATGCACAACTTCTTCGCGATGCCGGGGCTATTGCCGGCGCAGGCGAAGGCGATTGAATATGTTGGCGACCAGATCAGCCAGCATATTGCCCGCTTTTCCGAGGCCGATGCGGTGATCGTCGGGGCCGGGTTTGCGGGCATGTATCAGCTCAAACGCCTGCGCGAGATGGGACTGAAAGTCCGTGTTCTGGAAGCGGGCGACGGGGTTGGCGGGACCTGGTACTGGAACCGGTATCCGGGCGCGCGCTGCGACATTGAGAGCCTTGGCTATTCCTTCGGTTTTGACCCGGAGCTGGAGCAGGAATGGGGCTGGACGGAGCGCTATGCGACGCAGCCGGAAATCCTCACCTATGCCCAGCATGTGGCCGATCGCTATGACCTGAAAAAGGACATCACTTTCGAGACCCGCGTCACGCGCGCGATCTATGACGAGGATACAGAGCGCTGGACCATCTATACCGATACCGGCGAGGCGATCTCGACCCAGTTCTACATCATGGCGACGGGCTGTCTGTCGGTGCCGAAAGAGCCTGATATTGAAGGCTCGGACAGTTTTGAGGGGCCGACCTATATCACCGGGCGCTGGCCGCATGAGGGTGTCGATTTTACCGGCAAGAAGGTCGCCGTGATCGGCACTGGCTCGTCGGCGATCCAGTCGATCCCGCATATTGCCGAACAGGCGAGCCACCTCACCGTCTATCAGCGCACGCCGGCCTATTCGCTGCCCGCGGGCAACCGGCCGCTCAGCAATTCCGAAGTGTCCGAGATGAAGGAGCGCTACCGCGACTTCCGCGAGGAGCAGAAGTATAATTTCGCCGGTATCCCGCATCCGAAACGGGAGCTCGAGCCTGCGGCCATGGTCCCGCCGGAGGAGCGCCAGAGACGGCTTGAGGAAGGCTGGACTCAGGGGCTCACCGGCCTCACGACGAAGTTTGCCGATACGCTGGTCGATGAAGAGGCCAATGAGGTTGTGGCCAATTACATTCGTGAGCAGATCAAGGCGCGGGTCGATGATCCAGAGCTCGCCGAAACGCTGACGCCATACTCCTATCCGTTCGGCACCAAGCGGCCCTGTCTCGACACAAATTACTACGAGACCTTCAACCGCGATAATGTGAGCCTGGTCGACCTTCGCAAAACGCCGATGGAGCGGATCACGCCCAAGGGCATCAAGACAAGCGAAGGCGAAGAGGCGTTCGATGTCATCGTCTTTGCGACCGGCTTTGATGCGATGACGGGCGCGATCCTCAATGTTGATATCCGTGGCAAGGGCGGCCTCGCGCTGGCCGACAAATGGGCGAACGGGCCGCACACCTATCTTGGGCTTGCGATTGAGGGCTTCCCGAACCTCTTCACCATCACCGGGCCGTCCAGCCCGTCAGTTCTCTCCAATATGATGGTCTCCATTGAGCAGCATGTGGACTGGGTATCCGACTGTATTGGCTGGATGCGGGGCAAGGACCTGGCAACCATCGAGCCAACCGAAGCGGCTGAGGATGAATGGGCCGAGCACAATGAAGCGGTGGCCGAGCAGACGCTCTTCCCGCAGGCCAATAGCTGGTATATCGGCGCGAATGTGCCGGGAAAGCCGCGCACCTTCATGGCCTATATTGCCGGGGTCGATGTCTACCGCATCATCTGCGACCAGATCGCGGCGAGCGGCTATCACGGCTTTGAAACGTCAAAGGCGAAGCAGGCGGCCGTGGCGGCCTGAGGCGAGCGGGGCGCCGATGCGCCCCTGCCGCCGGTCTATCGGGTGAAACACTTCTCCGTGCCGTCGCCCTGATCATAGCATTCGGTGGTCTTGCGCCTGAAGGGGGGGCGCACGCCGGATGAGAGGCTTTGTTGGCGTTTGTATTCTTCCATCCGCTCGGCATATTCCTCGGCGCCGGTCTTGGGGCGGTACTGGGCGCGTTTGCGGGCCCATTCGGCTTCCTGCGCGGCTTCGCGTGCAAGGCGGGCCTGCTGTTCGGCCTGATAGCGGGCCTCTTGCGCTTCGCGCTCTGCTTGCCAGGCCAGCATTTGCTGGCGGCTGATTTCTCCGCGGCGGGCATATTCTGCGGCAGCTTCCAATTCCTTTTGCCGGAGCGCGGCGAAGGCCTCCTTCGAGGTGGCGTAGCTCTCTTTGCCAAGCTCTGTGGCGGCGGTAATTCTCAGACCATCGTTCGACCAGGTGTAAGCCTGGCGCCAGCCTGCCGGGACGGCGCCGGCTGCGGGCGTCACGCCATCGGCTTCATATCGATCAAACAGCCTGATGACCGACTTTCTATCGCCTTCGATTTCGGCAGTTTCGAACCCGGCCAGCATCATGAGGTCGTCTTCTGTGCCAAGCACATTCGGTGCGCTGATCATTGATAGGTGATCGGAGTCTGTCCTGGCGCGGTCAGCGATCTTGTAGCCATAGCCGGTCGGAAGCTCATAGACGAGCAGCCAGCCACGATAGTTATTATTGCGGGTCAGACCGCCGCCGCTGTTTTTTCTGGGCCAATCGAACATGCGCGCCATGCCAATGAAGTTTTCTGGCGCGTCGACATTTTTGCCGTTCCGGTCGAGTGGGTAATAGAGCCGGTTATCCTTGAGGCCGGTGAAAACGGGCAGCTCGCCGACGAAGGAGAAAAGGTTCGTCCATTCACGGTCTTTCGTGCCGGCCAGGGTGATGGTGCGCGGCTCGGTGGGGTCGCCATAGCCCATGACCGAACCATCCGCTGAAAACCATAAAGAGGCGGGCTCGCCCGTTATCGGATGCTGGGCGGACACGACGAAATGCTGTGGACCGATGACGAAAAAATCGAGCTCAAAGGAGTCGAAATCGTCCCTTCGCTGATGCAGGACGATATTGTCGAAGATGGCGCGCTCGTTGCCATACCCATCAAACTGGCGGAGCGTGGCCGTGCCACGCGCCTCATCCGTGCTGACAAGCTCAAAGACCTGGGCGGGCATGTTCCCGTAATAGCCGCCAATATAGTAGAGCCGGTCCCTCGGGATGCCCGGCCGCACGGGTGCGTCGAGCTTGCCGTCGAGGGCGACGAAATAGAGCAGGTCGTCGTCCGGTTTGGGGGCCAGGTCATGAGGCTCGATAAGCGCGACCTTGTCGGAGACCGGGAACATATATTCGTAAAGCGCTGGCTCGATTGTCCTGCCTTCATCCGGCAGGCGGGCGCCGCGCCAGGATCTGCGCTCAAAAACCTTCTTTTGTTCAGACCCTATTTTCCGGTCAAACGGTTCGCCCATCGCCTTGGCCATCTTCGAAATCTTGGAGAAGGAAAGCGATTTGTCTTCGATCAGCGCGACTTTTGTCGTGCCGGATCCGTCGGCCTTGTTGACGAGATAGACAAGATCGGTCCGCTCACAGGCTTTCGTGCGTTCGATAGGGACGCACTGCCCGGGCTCGGCGTGCGGGTTCCATGACTGGACGCCGGGCCCGCCTGCACTGGCAGGCATCGCGGTGCCGAGCGTTGCGAGAAGGAAGAGGGCTGGTACCAGCTTGCGGATTTGATTTGACATTCGGACATTCCTCAATCGCGCGGTCAGAACGCATTGGACTTGTCGATCATACCGACGCTTTCGAAAAGCGACATAGCCCCCAAGGGGGATGATGATGCTCTACGCGCAGCGCCTCTGCGAGACAGACTAGCCGAGGAAGACCTGTCCTTCGGGGTATTTGACGCGCGGCGGGGTCTTTGAGGCGAGGAAGAAGCCGAGCGTTAGCGGGCCAAGCCGGCCGAGGAACATGATGGCGCAGATGACGAGGCGGCCAATGTCGTTGAGCTCGCCGGTCGCGCCGCGGCTGAGGCCTACCGTGCCAAAGGCGGAGGTCACTTCGAAGGCGGCGTCGATGAAGTCCAGATGATGGTGCGTACCGACCAGAATGAAGAGGCCGATCAGGATGAGAAACAGGCTGACAGTGAGCAGCGCCATCACTTTAAGGCCCTGTTCGAGCCCGATGCTGTAGCCGAAGGCGCGCATGCGGCCGGTTTTCCTGAAGAAAGCAATCGTGGCCAGAAAAAGCACGACGGCAGTTGTCACCTTGATGCCGCCTGCGGTGGACGTGCTGCCGCCGCCAATGACCATCAGGATCATCGTGAAGAGGGCGGTACTGTCATGGATGCCGGCGGTATTCATAGAATTGAAGCCCGCCGTGCGCGGTGTAACGCTTTCAAACCAGACGGCCTGAAGCTTGGCTTGCAATGAGTGAAGACCGCCCAGCGTTTCAGGATTGGTCCATTCGAGCAGGCCATAGGTGAGGCAGGACACCGCGACGATGGCGAGCGTACCAGCCAGCATCAGGCGGGTATGAAGCGAAAAGCGGCTCCATTTGCGAAACACCATGATGTCTGAGAGGACGGCAAAGCCGAGGCCGCCAATCATGAACTGGATAGAGACGGTGAAGATGATGACCGGGTTGTCGACATAGCCCATCAGGCTGTCCGGGAAGAGCGAGAAACCGGCATTGTTGAAGGCCGAAATGGAATGAAATGCCGCTTGCCAGAGCCCTTGCTTCCAACCGAACTCCGGCACGAAGACGGTCGCCATCAAGAACATGCCGAGCAGTTCGCAGACGAGCACGATGCGGAAGATGATCCAGACCAGATCAAGCACCCCGCCCATGGACGCAAGGCCCATCTCCTCGCGCAGATATCGGCGGTGCGCCATGCCGATCTTCAGGCCCAGCGAGGACAGCACCATGACTGCGAATGTCATCAGACCCATGCCGCCAAGCTGGATCAGCAGCATCAGCACGCCCTGGCCGAATGGCGTGAACGCCGTGCCGGTATCGACAACGGCCAGCCCGGTCACTGTGACGGCGGAGGTTGATGTGAAGAGGGCGTCAGACAGGCTGATGCCTTGCGTTGACGCGACCGGCAGGAGGAGGAGCCCCGTCCCGATCACAATCCAGCTAAGATAGACCAGGACCAGAAGCGCTGGTGCTGGAAGGTCCTTCAGGAACGGCATGATGGTCTAAAACTCGTCCGCAAACCGGCGAAGGTCCGGTCGTTCTCCATAGATCAGGAGACTGTCATCTGCGACGAGTGTGATTTTGGCAATCTCGGTTTCCAGCAAGGCGCCCTCGCGGAAAACGCCGAGGCAGCGAAGGCCGTGCGGATCGAGGCGCAGATCGCCAATTTTCGTGGAGGTCAGCTGCTCTGGCACTTTGATTTCCGCGATATACTTGCCCTTGCCGAGCGAGAGATAATCAGAAACGCGGGGGTTATGAATCACCTGGGCAACACGAAGCCCATAATCCTGTTCGGCGTGAACGATATTCGTGATCCCCAGGGCTTTCAGGATCTTGATGTGCTCAAGGCTTTGCGCCTTGACCCATAAGATCGGGCAGCCGAGCTCTTGCACATTCATGGCGGTGAGGATGCTTGCCTGCATGTCTTCGCCGATCGAAACCATGATGCAGTCGCAGACATCGAGGCCGCATTGTTTCAGTGATTTCATATCGCTCGCATCGACCTGCATCGCCGACTCGATTTCATCACAAATCTGACTGACGCGGCTTTCGTCGCGATCGAGCCCGATGACGATGTCCCCCATACGCGTCAGTTCACGCGCGAGGACGGTTCCGAACGCGCCAAGCCCAATGATGGCGACGGTTCTGCGCTTATTGGCCATGTCTGAAAGGTTTCCCTATGCCCTGCACTGAAACGACATAACGCTTCGAGCGATGAAAAGGTGCCCGGCGAAGTTTGCGACCCGTCTTATGGATTGACCAGACGCCTTCAGCTTATATGGGAGGGCAGAGATTTGAACCGAGACCAGACGGAGAGCGCGCCATGACTGCGAACCTTGAGACCACCATCAATCAGGCCTGGGAAGACCGCGCCGAGCTTTCGACTTCGACCATGGGCGATGTGCGTGATGCGGTGGACGCGGCCATCGAGCTGCTCGACAGCGGCAAGGGCCGGGTGGCCGAGCCTGATGGCAAGGGCGGCTGGACGGTGAACCAGTGGCTCAAGAAGGCGGTGCTGCTGTCGTTCCGCCTCAACGCCAATGGCATGATTTCCGGCGTGCCGGGTCAAGGCAATTGGTGGGACAAGGTGCCGTCAAAGTTTGAAGGCTGGGGCGAGGCTGAGTTTGAAGCGGCAGGCTTCCGCGCTGTGCCGCCGGCGGCTGTGCGCCGGGGCGCCTATGTCGCGAAGAATGCGGTGCTGATGCCGTCTTACGTAAATATCGGCGCGCATGTCGGTGAAGGCACGATGATCGATACCTGGGCGTCGGTCGGCTCTTGCGCGCAAGTTGGCGCGAACTGCCACATCTCTGCCGGCACAGGCATTGGCGGCGTGCTGGAACCGCTGCAGGCAAACCCGACGATCATCGAAGACAATTGCTTTATCGGCGCGCGCTCTGAAGTCGTCGAAGGCGTGATCGTCGGCGAAGGTTCTGTCATCGCGATGGGGGTGTTCATCACCCAATCGACGAAGATTGTCTACCGCGAGACCGGCGAGGTCACCTATGGCAAGGTGCCGCCTTATTCGGTCGTCGTGCCGGGCACACTGCCCGACAAGAATGGCGGCCCATCGCTCGCCTGCGCCGTGATCGTGAAAACGGTCGATGCGCGCACGCGTGAGAAGACCGGGGTTAACGAGCTTCTGCGGCCTTAGGGGCGCACCTGGGTGTCGTCAAAGGATCGTTTCTTCGGCCTGGCGGCGTTCGCAGCGCTTTTCGCGGGATATTTCGCTTCCTTCCTGCTCACGCTTGATCAGCCAATACTGGCATGTTTCGCAGCCGCGCTCTGCAATACGCTTGGCGCACTGATTGCGGCGGTCCCGGCAACGCTGATCGTCAACCATGTCGTTCGTCAGCCCGTGATGTGGCGGGTGGCAACGATGCATGTCGCGCTGGCTGTCGTTTTCGCTTTCGGTTGGTATTTGGCCACCGTCGTGCTGTTCAGCCTTCGGCCGGGATGGACGCGAGCGGGCCTGCAGGTCGCCCCGTTTGGTGACGTGGCGCTCGTCTGGCAGATTTTTCAAGGCGTCACGCTCTATGCAGCGCTGGCTTTGTTCAGCTACTGGCGCGCCGCCGAGCGGAAGCTGGAAGCTGCCGTCACCGAGGCGTCGCTGGCGGCGCGCGCGGTACCGGCTGTTGAAAAGGCAGCGGACACCGTGCTCATCCGGCGCGACCGGGATGTGATCCCGCTCAATCTGTCCGACATTGTCTGCATCGTCGGTGCCGACGGCTATTGCGAGGTCGTCACGCCTGAACGCACCTTGCTCTCCACGACGTCTCTGGCGAAGTTTGAGGATTTGTTGCCAAGTGCGCGCTTCGTGCGGGCGCACCGGTCGTTCATCGTCAGATTGGAGGCGATCCGCAGCGCAGAACCAGCAGGCAATGGCAAGCTCCTCCTGAATCTCGATGGCGGGCGGACACTCGTTACCAGCCGCGTGGGGGCGCAGCGGCTGAAGGCGCTGGCCGTTTAGCCTGCGCTGAATGTCGATTCGCTGTAATTGCTGTCTGTTCGCGGGTTATTTCTCTGCACGGGACCTGAAACGCTACGCTGCGTGCGTTTGGAACATAAACGCAGAGGAACAAAGCTAATGAAAAGGGAAATCGTGCTGGCGAGTCTGGCATTCATACCTCTCGCCTGTCAGTCAGTCGAAGGCGCTTCACGTTCCTTCGGTGAATTGAGCGAGGTCGATGCTGTCAGGGCCGACTATCTGAACGAACGCGTAAACGCCATTCTGGACAGCAAGGGTATAGTGACGGCCGGCCTGGGTCTCATCAAGGATGGCAAACTGGTCTGGTCCACCTATTACGGCGTAGAGGCGTCGGGACAAGCGGCCTCCGCTGACACCCGGTTCAATGTAGCGTCAATCACGAAAACCGTCACCGGCGAATTGATGGTTCAACTCGTGCAGGCTGGCGAAATTTCGATGGACGAGCCGATGTCCGATTACTGGCTCGATCCAGATATTATCGACGACCCGCGCCACGCCGACCTGACGCCCGGCATTGCCATCACCAACAGGACGGGTTTCGACAACTGGCGCTTCTTTCGGCCGGATGGAAAACTCACCTTCAACCGCGATCCCGGCGAAGCTTATGGGTATTCCGGTGAGGGGTTCGACTATTTTGCGCGCTTCGCCGAACGCAAGCTCGGCCAGACATTTCCTGAGCTGGTGCAAAATTACGTATTCGATCCGCTCGGCATGTCCAATTCGTATGTGGCTGCCGGGCCGGAGGCTGCTGAACATGCTGTCGCTGGACAGACCGAAGATGGCGAGGCGCCAGGTATATTTTGCCGTGAGCAATCGGGTTGGTGTCGCGAACCCGGGGAGTGGGGATCAGCGGCGAATATGATGACGACTGTGCCGGACTATGCCCGGTTTCTGACAGGCATGCTTGACCAAGGGCGATACGACCAGTCGATCCAGCAGCAGCGATACAAGGTGCAGGCGGATACGGGCGAGGATGGTGTCGTTGACTGCGAAAGCGATATGCAGACGCCCTGTCCGGAGCGGCAGGGATATGGATACGGCACGATCATACTGCAATATCCGCGGACGACCGTGGTTGGACATGGGGGATATGACTGGTCGCAACTCGCGGTGGCTTACGGCTATACCGGCTCAGATGATGGCGTAATCATCTTCCTCAATGCGCCGGTTCGTCTTGCGCTGCGTGTTATGCCCGACCTTATTGAGCTGCTCGACCCTCATTCGCCGTTTATTGGTCAATATCAGCGGTGGGACGTCCGCGAAAATGGGCCGACAGGGTATGAGATGTCTGACTAAGGGTTCGTCGCCTTTGTGCGCGCGTGCAGGATGACGGCAGTGGCCGGGTATAGTAGCCCTGTCCCATGTCCACTGAAACACTCACCCGGTCTTCCTTGCTTGAAGACGTAGCCGAGGCCGCGCCAGAAGAGGCGGGCTGCTGGGAGGTCCATCTGGCTTACCGGATGGCGTCGATGAATTCGGTGGTGGATTTCAAGGCGGTGGTGGACTTTGTCCGGCTGGGCGCCTTCTTCAGCGGGCGCGCAGGCATGGCCTATGTGACGGGCGGGCGCGAAATGATGCGGGTTCCCGCCGCCATTGAGGGCGAACTTACCGCCGATCTGGCGTTGCTCGACGTGCGCCTGCAGGAAGGTGCTATGAAGCAGGCACCGTTCCATTGCTCTGGCGAGGCCAGGCCGGACGGCCAGCAGTATGAGGGCAAATGGCATATGCCCTGCCTCAGGCCGGACACCTGCGGGTGCGATGGCAATAGCGGCTACTTCTCCCTGACGCGGGTGGACTAGGGCCGGCCGTTACTTCGCTTGCGGGCCGCGATAGCGGTAGAGCTCCATCAGTTTCAGGGCGGCGACGTTGTCGGGGTCGGCGCGCAGCGCTCGTTCCAGCGCGTCGCGGGCTTCATTTTTGTCTCCGCGCTCATGATAGACTAGCGCAAGCGTCGTGTAGGCGTTGGCGCGATCTGGCGTGTGGGGGCGTGAGGTCTGTGCGCCCGGAGAATTCAGGGCTGACAGGGTGGCGACGGCCAGGGCAGTGAGGCTGGCGGTGAGGGCAAATTGTGCCATGGGAAGCTCCTTTGGATACGGTTGATGTGTTCGATGACCAAAGGATGGGGTGGCAAGGTGTCGCCCGCTATTGGCGAAAATGCCATTATGTGGTAGATTTTCGCCAATGTTGGAAAAAACGCCTAATTCGCATGCATCAAACAAGCCTCACCGCGTTGTCACGCTGGCCTATGACCGGCTGTGGCCGCTGGAATTCGGGATCGCGGTTGAGATCTTTGGCTGGTCGCGGCCAGAGATTATCGATGTGGAGTGGTATGATTTCACCGTGGCGGGGCCGGCTGAGCCGATCCGCACGCTGGGTGGCATGACCATGACACCTGAGCATGGCTATGAGGTGGCGGCGGACGCCGACACGCTGATCGTGCCGGCCTGGCGCGACATCAACGAACGCCCGCCGCAGGACATGCTGGACGCGGTGAAGGCGGCCTATGACCGGGGGGCGCGGATCGTCTCTTATTGTACGGGCGCGTTCGTCCTGGCGCATGCGGGCGTCCTGTCCGGCAAGCGGGCGACGACGCACTGGCGCGACCTTGCCGCGCTGAAGCGGGCTTTTCCAGACGTGGAGATTGTCGAGGACGTGCTCTATGTCGATGAGGGCGACGTGATTACCTCGGCCGGTTCCAGTGCTGCGGTGGATTGCAGCCTGCATATTATCCGAACAGATTTTGGCGCCGCGATTGCCAATCAGCTGGCGCGCAGCCTCGTGACGCCGCCTCACCGGGAGGGCGGGCAGTCACAATATGTCGAAGCGCCGTTTCAGGAGCGGTCTGGCCAGTCGGTCGCCGGCGTGCTGGACTGGGCGCGCGAGCATCTGGACAAGCCGCTAACGATTGGAGACCTCGCCGATGAAGCCGGCATGAGCGAGCGGACATTCCTGCGGCGCTTTCGCGAGGGGACCGGCGCCACGCCGCTCAAGTGGCTGCGGCGTGAGCGGGTGTTCCGCGCGATGGGCCTGCTCGAGAAGACGCAGCTTAGCCTGGTGGATGTGTCGATGCAGTCGGGCTTCGGGTCTGTGGAGACGTTCCGCACGGCGTTCCGCGACATTGCCGGGACATCGCCCAATGCGTATCGCAAACGATTCGAGCTGACGGCCTGATCTGGCCGGACTAACCGATGCTGATCTGGATTGCCATGAGGCCTGCATAGGAGGCGAGGATGGCGAGGCCTTCAAAGCCGATGCCTCGGCGTTCGCGCAGGATAAGACCCATCAAAAGAATGGCGGTGATGATCGTCGCGCCGATCAGCAGGAGAGAGTCGGCCTGCGTCATCGCGTGATAGATCGAGCCATCACGATAGGCGATGTCGGAAAGGGACAGGAACAACACGTCGAATGTGTTGCCGCCGATGATACCGCCAACAGCCAGCTGCAACGCGCCGCGCCGGACAGCGGCGAGGGTGGTCACCAGTTCGGGCAGGGAGGTCGCAACCGCTGTGAGAAGCGCGCCGACCACCGTCTGCGAGATGCCGAGATTCTTTGAGAGGACGGCGCCGGACTCGGCGATGGCAAAGCCGGTTGCGGCGAGCACGAGGCTGAGGCCGACAAAGATGGCGATCATCACCGGCAGGGAATGGATCTGCGCTTCGTCCTCGTCGGGCGTGTCTTCCTTCGTGTCTGATGTGGTGCGCGGGTCCCACATCGGGCTGTTCTTCAGAGATACGGCCGAGCGCACCCCGAAAATGTAGACAATGAAGAGCAGGATCGAGACCGGGTGGACCGCGAAGATGGTGAATTCCGGCGCGAGATTGGCCGCCAGCGGCAGGCTCATCAGGAGGACGAGGACCGCCGCCATCAGCATATTGTTCGCGTCGGCGGCGGCATGTTCGAGATTGACGCGCCTGTAGATGAGGTCGGCCACGACGAGGAAGGCGGTCTGCGCGGCGATGCCGCCGACAGCGTTGGAAACGGCGAGGGAGGCGAGGCCTGCTGAGGCGGCGGTCAGCGATGTGACGATGCCTGAGAGCGAAGTGCTTGCGCCAAGAAGAACGCCGCCAAAGATGGCTTCGCCGAGGCCGGTGCGGTCTGCCAGACGGTCAGCGGTCGCGATGATGCGGATTCCCGCCAGGGTCACGACGACGGTCGCGGCGAGAAATACAAGCAGGGCAACTTCAGTTGAGATCGGCTACGACTTTCGCGCTGGTGGACCGTGAGGCGTTGAGAAAGCAATGCCGCGGCGCGTCAGGGGTTCCGCAATTTCCGGTCGCTTACCTCAGGCGTTGCTCGCGACGATCTGCCAGCAAGCGGCCGTGTAGCGCACCGTGTCGCCGTCGATAAAATGACTGTAGGCGTCTTTAACGGACCGCATGATCTCGTCGCGGCGCGCGGGGTCTTCGTCTTTGAGAAGCTGACCGAGCGGGCCAAGGCGGGTGAGGAACTTGTCGAGCTCACTGGCCGGGAAGGCGCAATCGATGTCGAGCGGCATGATCTCGATATATTTCCAGCCAGATTGCTCAAGAATGTCGGTGACGAACGCCTTGTCGGCAAAGCCGAACTGGCCAGGCCCGCTTGTGTCGCGGCGCGGCATATCTGGCAGGAATTCGCGGGCGGCGCGCGTGCCGGTCGTCATGAACGGGTTCTCGTCCGGCGCGCGCCAGGCGAGCACGCACATCTTGGCTGAAGGGGCTGTCGCAGAGCGCAGATTGCGGAAAGCTGCGACTGGATCACCGAAGAACATCACGCCGAAGCGCGAGATGATGGTGTCGAATTTCTGATCGCCAAAATCATGGGTTTCCGCGTCGGCGTTGATGAAGGTCGCATTGGCGTCTTGCTGAGCTGCGCGCTCGCGGGCGAGGGCCAGCATGGGCTGTGAGATGTCGATCCCGGTGCAGGCGCCGCCGTCTTCTATCGCGTTCGCCGCGGCGAGGGTGACCGCGCCCGTGCCGCATCCAACGTCGAGGACGTTTTTGGGAGTTTGGGCGGCAACGAAGCCGGCCAGATGGTGTGCGGCCTGTTCGAACATCGCGTCCATGATGGATTGCGCGTCTACCCAGGCTTTACCGGACGTCCCGTTCCAGAGGTCCTGTTGCTGCTCACGGATCGTATTGGCGTCTGTCATGATGGCGGCTTCCTCGGTTGCGCAGGTCCAATATGGGGAGCTTTTTCGCAGAAGCGAATTTGGGTTTTTCTTGGCCATAGGCAGGTGAACTGAACGCTGTACTGCGCCAGTGCTTGGCGTGTTGCTGATCAGCCTTTATATCCCGCTTGTGACGTGATCCGGTGCAACCGCGCTGGTGAAGAAAAATGCCGGACAGACAGGGCCAGACAGATCAATGACGAGTGTCAATCAGCTTCGCGAATCCTTCCTCTCCTTCTTCGAAGGAAAAGGCCATGCGCGTCGCGCCTCTGCGCCGCTTGTGCCGGACCATGATCCTACGCTGCTCTTCGTGAATGCCGGCATGGTGCCGTTCAAGAACATCTTTACTGGCGCCGAAACGCCATTTGCGCCGCGCGCGACGACCTCGCAGAAATGCGTGCGCGCTGGCGGCAAGCATAATGACCTCGACAATGTCGGCTATACCGCGCGCCACCACACCTTCTTTGAGATGCTGGGCAATTTCTCGTTCGGCGACTATTTCAAGGACGACGCGATTGCCTTTGGCTGGGACCTGGTGACCAAAGAGCTTGGCCTGTCGAAAGACCGTCTGCTCGTTACCGTCTATGCTGAGGATGATGAAGCCGCTGCGATCTGGAAAAAGGTGGCTGGCCTGCCGGATGACCGGATTATCCGTATCGCGACCTCGGACAATTTCTGGTCGATGGGCGATACGGGGCCTTGTGGCCCTTGTTCGGAAATCTTCTTCGACCATGGCGATCACATCCCCGGCGGACCACCTGGATCACCCGATGAGGATGGCGACCGGTTCATCGAGATCTGGAACCTGGTCTTCATGCAATATGAGCAGCAGGCCGATGGCACGCGCACCGATTTGCCGAAGCCATCCATCGATACCGGCATGGGGCTTGAGCGCATGGCGGCCGTGCTGCAGGGCGTTCATAACAATTACGAGATCGATCTTTTCCAGAAGCTGATTGCGGCTGAAGAAGATGTGTATGGCGCAAAGGCGGTGGGCGATCAGCTGGCCTCCTTCCGCGTGATTGCTGACCATTTGCGCACATCGGCCTTCCTGATTGCCGATGGCGTGACGCCGTCGAATGAGGGCCGTGGCTATGTCCTGCGCCGGATCATGCGCCGCGCGATGCGCCACGGGCACATCCTCGGTGCACGTGAGCCGGCGATGTACAAGCTGGTCGGCGCGCTGACCGACGAGATGGGCGAGGCCTATCCGGAGCTGCGCCGCGCACAGCCCGCCATCGAGGCGGCGCTTGAGCAGGAAGAAGGCCGTTTCCAGCGTACGCTGGGGCGCGGCCTGGCCCTGCTTGATGAGGCGACGGGCGATCTGAAGTCCGGTGGCCAGCTCTCCGGCGACACGGCTTTCAAACTCTACGACACCTTTGGTTTCCCGATCGATCTGACGGCCGACATTCTGCGTGGGCGCGGCATGAGCGTTGATCAGGCAGGCTTTGATGCGGCCATGGACAATCAGAAGAAGGCTGCGCGCGAAGCCTGGTCAGGTTCGGGCGATTCAGGGTCGCAGGCGGTCTGGTTCAGAGTGCGCGACAAGGTCGGCGCAACTCAGTTCCTTGGCTATGAGGGCACGACAGGTGACGGCACGCTGAAAGCCATCGTCGCCGAGGGCGCGATGACCGACACGTTGTCCGGCGGAGACTGTGAGCTCGTCTTCGACAAGACGCCTTTCTATGCCGAAAGCGGCGGGCAGGCCGGCGACCGGGGTGAGATTCACTTCGCGTCCGGGGCACGCTTCATCGTGCGCGATGTGCAGAAACGCGCGGGCGATCTGCACGTCCATATCGGTGAGCTGACAGATGGCGAGATTTCGGTTGGCGACGAGGCCAAGCTGGAGGCGAGCTATGAGCGCCGTCAGCGTATTCGCGCCAATCACTCGGCGACGCACCTTCTGCATGCGGCCCTGCGCAATATTCTTGGGCCACATGTGACGCAGAAGGGCTCACTGGTTGAGGAAGACCGGCTGCGGTTTGACTTCTCGCATGGGGCGCCGGTGACAGGCGCCGAGATCGAAGCGATCGAAGACCAGGTGAACGCGATCATTCGCCAGAATGATGAGGCGACCATCGAGACGATGGCGCCTGATGAAGCCATTGAGGCCGGCGCACTGGCGCTGTTTGGCGAGAAATATGGCGACGAGGTGCGCGTGCTGTCGATGGGACAGGCACTGGAAGCAGATGACAAGCCGTATTCGGTTGAGCTTTGCGGCGGCACGCATGTGTCTCGTACGGGTGATATTGCGACCTTCGTTATTACGTCTGAGGGCGGTGTTTCGGCCGGTGTTCGCCGGATCGAGGCGGCGACCGGGGCAGAGGCGCTGAACTTCCTCAAAGGCCGCGCGCAGGTCGCGCTCGACCTTTCCGATCAGCTGAAAGTCCCGCTGAAGGATGTTGCCCGCAAGGTGGCGTCGCTTAGCGAGGAACGCCGCTCGCTGGAGCGCGAACTGGCAGACACCAAGCGCAAACTCGCCATGGGCGGGGGCGGCGGTGCAGCGCCAGCGGGCCCCGAAGAGATCAACGGCATGAAGCTGATCGCCCGCGTCGCAGAAGGCGTTGGCGGCAAGGATTTGCGCGGCCTGATCGATGAAGCCAAGGCGAAGATGGGCTCTGGCATTGCCGTGTTCATTGGCGTGAATGAAGGCAAGGCCGCAGTTGCGGTCGGCGTGACCGAGGATCTGGTTGGCCAGGTGTCGGCGGTTGATCTTGTGCGCGTTGCGGCCGCTGAAGTCGGCGGCAAGGGCGGCGGTGGCCGGCCTGATATGGCGCAGGCGGGCGGCCCGGATGGCGATAAGGCAGATGCCGCGCTCGACGCAGTCCGCAAGGCGCTGGCAGGCTAGCTCGCTGCGGGGAAGACCGGCTCAACGTCGCCGGTTTTCCATTGCTCAAACTTTGGCATGATGGATTTGAACCGGGCGCTTTCCAAATGCCCGGCGAGCCAGGCTTGCAGGTGCGGCAGCGGTGTCTTGTCGAACCAGCCGCGATCTGTGTTCGCGAACTGGCGAATGAAGGGCATCACGGCCATGTCGGCGAGGCAGATGCGGTCTCCAAAGAGTTGGCCCCGGCTTTCGAGGCGCTCATTCAGCGTTTGCAGAAATGGCATGGCTGCGGTGCGGTTGTCTTCCGAGACGGCGCCTTCATCGGCGTAGCGATTGGCGTATTTGTAGCGGTCGAGATGGTGCTTGAACGGGCCGTCGCAGGCCGCGATCAGCGCCATCATGTCATCGCTTTCGCCTTCTGGCGGGGTGAGCCAGTTTTCAGGATCATTCTTGCCAAGCGCGTGCAGCATGACGTCAAGGCTTTCATCTATGACCTCGCCGCCCTCCAGCACCAGCACGGGCACTGTGCCCTTGGGCGAGGCGTCCAGCATTTCGGCGGGTTTGTCGCGGAGGACGACTTCCCTCAGGCGGCACTCCAGTCCGGCAGACTGGATGGCGAGCCTCGCGCGCATCGCATAAGGGCAGCGGCGGAAGGAGTAGAGGACGGGACGTGTGGGCGACATGACTATTGGGGTGGTATTCCTTCTGGAAAGCTCGGCAGGTCTAGGCCAGGGTCATACCAGTCGGCGCAATCTGAGCGCCAGATATGGGCGAGTGGCCGGGTGGTGATGGGCGTATCGAGGCAGCCTAGCCTGAGCATAACAGTGGGCTGATTTTCGCGTTCGGCAAGAAGCTGCGACCCGCACACTTTACAAAAATGCCGGTATTTGCCGGGACTGGACTGAAATGCCGTCAGCAGTTCCTCGCCGGATGTCCAGTCAAAGGCCTCTCGCGAGACGGGCATCAGGGATGAGAAAGCCGAGGCATGCGCCTTGCGGCAGGTCTGACAGTGGCAATGAATGATCGGGCCAGCTTCAGCGTTGACCTGGTAGTGAACTGCGCCGCAGAGACAGCTACCTTCAAGCATTACGTGTCCCCGTTTGCTGGCTCTCGTTCCGGCTGACGTGGTTCGGATTTCGCGGTCCGGCCGATATGCGCTTCGCCGCGTTCACGGGCGAGACGGATCTGGCGCTGGCGCTCGGCGAAGCGGGCGCGCTGGTCATCGGTGAGGCTGTCATAACAGGCCGGGCAGGAAAGGCCGGGCTCAAAGCGCTCGTCCTGGCGCTGCTCGGCGCTGACCGGGGCCTGGCAGGCATGGCAGAGGGCGTAGTCGCCGATTTTCAGGCCGTGGCCGACGGAGACGCGCTGGTCAAAGACGAAGCACTCGCCTTGCCATTTGCTCTCCGGCTCCGGGACGGTCTCGAGATATTTGAGGATGCCGCCTTTCAGGTGGAACACCTCATCAATGCCTTCTGATTTTACAAAGCTGGTGGCTTTCTCACAGCGGATCCCGCCGGTGCAGAACATGGCGATCTTCGGCTTGCGGCCTTCGGCTTCGAGCTTCTGGCGGAACTCGCGGAACCAGTCCGGAAATTCGCGGAAGGCTTGCGTCTCCGGATCGATGGCGCCTTCGAAGGTGCCGATGCCGTATTCGTAATCATTGCGGGTATCGATGACGACGGTGTCGGGGTCGGTGATCAGCGCGTTCCAGTCTTCCGGGTCAACATAGGTGCCGACCAGCGACGTTGGATCAGTGTCAGGGACACCCATGGTGACGATCTCGCGCTTCAGACGCACTTTCAGGCGCCAGAAGGGCATCTCGTCGGCATGGCTTTCCTTGTGCTCAAGATCGGCGCAGCCGGGCAGTGCGCGAAGAATATCGAGCGCCGTATCCATCGCATCGCCTTCGACAGCGATGGTGCCGTTAAGGCCCTCGCTCGCGACAAGGACGGTGCCTTTGACGCCCAAGGGGGATAGCGCGGCATCGACGCTCGCGCGGATGTCGTCAGGCGCCTCGAAAGGCGTGAATTTATAGAAGGCAGAAACTCGAACGGTCATGCGACCAGCTTATGCCAGAGCAGACCGTCCAGTTCCAGTTTCAGGGGCAGATGGCGCATCTGTTTGATGCGCGCCCGTCTGTTAGTTCTTGGCTTCGTCAGCTTCACGGGCCAGCGCGTCGCCAGCGGTGGAAACATCTTCGCCAAAACCTTCGACCGTATTGCAGGCTGTCAGAATAGGCAGCGTGAAAAGGGTCAGGGCAACCAGGACAAGTTTCTTCATGAGCAGTTCTCCTCTAATGCCGGAAGATATCCACTGCGGATCCGGATTAGACAACATAAATCGCAAACGGGCCTGCGGTTCCCAAATTTAGCGTGTCTTAAATGCGGCAGCTGCTGCGTAATTTCTGCCAGTGCGACATTCCCAAACGGGCCGACTCCCTGCTAAAGGAGCAGCCATGAAAAGCGCAGTTATTGTCTTCCCCGGATCCAATTGTGACCGGGACGCTGAAGTGGCCCTCCATGAGGTGACCGGACAGGCTCCGGCCATGGTGTGGCACAAGGATGGGCAAATCCCGGACGGGACCGACCTTGTCATGGTGCCAGGTGGGTTTTCCTATGGCGACTATCTGCGCTGCGGCGCGATGGCGGCCAACTCGCCAGTGATCGGCGCGCTGAAGAAGCATGCCGAACGCGGCGGCTATGTCCTCGGTGTCTGCAATGGCTTTCAGGTGCTGACGGAAACGCAGCTGCTACCCGGCGCCCTGCTGCGCAATTCAGGCCTCGAATTTGTCTGCAAGCCGCAGGCGCTGAAGGTCGAGAATACCAATACGCCGTTCACAAGCGCTTATGCAGCCGGCAGTGACATCACCATTCCAATCGCGCACCATGACGGCAATTATGTTGCCGATGAAGAGACGCTGGAGCGACTTGAAGGCGAGGGCCGCGTGGCGTTCCGCTATAGCGGCAACCCAAACGGCTCCGCGCGCGATATTGCGGGCGTCCTGTCTGAAAATGGCCGTGTGCTTGGCTTGATGCCTCACCCGGAGCGGGCGATTGGTGGCCATGAAGGCGGCACCGATGGGCGCGGCATGTTCGAAAGCCTGCTGTCAACCGTCTGAGACGGTTTCGAGTCTCGCTGAGGCCTGAGGTTCGTTATCCGGCATCGGCTCTGAAAGCCTGAGCGCGAAAAAGAAGTCACCTTCAAAGCCGGTCGGCGTCCAGTTTTTTGCCATTTCGCCAGTCTCGTCTGCAAACCAGGCATGAGCCGGGTCGTAGCTAAAGCGACGCGACAGCTTGAGGCCGGTATGGCTAAAGACCTTGTCTGGAAAACGTGTTGCGAGGGGCAGACGCACCCGCGACAGACCGGCTTGCCGGGCAATCGATTGTGCCTCGCGGATCAATGTCTGAATGAGGCGGGCCGGGTCGCAGCCGGGGACTGTTTCAAGATCAATGACTTCCAGCTCTGCCGGTTCAAACGAGTTGGGCTTGGTCAGCGCAACCTGCATGATTGCGCTGAGAGATCGGCCTTCATTGAGGCCGATCAGCGCGATGCGGCCGGGGGCATCGGGGTCTGCCATCTGATATGCGTAGACCTCGCCGGTCCTTACAGGGGAAACCGTGGTGCCATCACCAACATGACGACCGAATTCATTGATGAGCGCAGCGTGATGCGGGGTTTCAGGCGCCAGGAACTGGGTCAATGGCTGGCTGAGGCTGTAATGATCCAGCCGGTCAAAACGGACCTTGAAGAATTCTCGCTTCGACAGGCGATCATATAGCTTTTCCTTGCGGGCGAGCCCGGACAAAGCGAGGCCCTTTGCCATGGTGATCGGCCGTATCGGCCATTCCATACGTTTGCGGCCTGCCTCGCCAAGCCAGGCGGTGAGGCCGATCTTCTTGTGAAACCGGCCAGCGAGGGCGTTATTGTTCAGCGAGTAAATCGCAGCGATGCCCGGTGTTTTGAGGGCCTTTCGCGCCAGGATGAAGCCCGCGCCGCGGCCTTCCGGGCTGGAGATGAAAGTGTGCCCGACGACCGCCTTTTCCAACTGGCCGTCGATCTTGAAGTCGCGCGCCTGCAGGCCGATCATCGCGACCGGCTTGCCCTCTTTCTCTTTCAGCAATCCAGCCGGAATGTCGCCCTGCTGCGGATTGCCAAAAAACGCCCAGTGAAGGCCGTCATGGCTGCGCTTCGGAAAGCCCGCCCGGGCGATCAGTTGCGCAATCGCCGGGATATCGTCTGGCTTTAATGGGCGGATTGAACTCATCTCTGATCTCACTGGCGAAACGGTCTCCTATCAGATCAAGACTCATCGTACCCTGAAGTAGACCATGTGAATTTTATCAAATCCTGAAAATCCTTTTGCGGCGCTGATATTATGGTTATGAGAGTTCACAACACTGAAGTCTTGGGAGGACTTAACGGATGAAATTACTCTGGACCGCGCTGCTGGCATCAACGGCTATTCTGGCTGGATGCAGCGAGCCAACCGATCAGGCCGATGCGGGCGACCCGCATGATCAGATGGAAGTGGCCGACACCGAAACGGATGTCAGCGCTGAGACGGAGGAGGCTGAAACTGCCGACGCGTCGGCGGACCCTGCCGATTTCGAGGTCACCAATTATGCCGAGATGGAGAACTGGCTGTGCCATCCGGACAAGGCGAATGACGCCTGCGATGTCGATCTCAGCTACACCATCGTCAATGCCGATGGCACGACCACGGCCGAGACGTTTGAAGCGGCCGAAAACCCGCCAATCGACTGCTTCTACATCTATCCGACCGTCTCCATGGATGAGACGGCGAATAGTGACCTGGAAGCCAATGATGAAGAATTGCGCGTTGCCGAAGGTCAGCTCGCCCGCTTTGCCGAGACCTGCCGGATCTATGCGCCGATGTATCGCCAGATCACGGTGCCGGAACTGCGCCGCGCGATGACGGGACAAGGGTTCACGGCGAATATGGACATGCGCTGGTCCGATGTGACAGGCGCCTGGAACGACTATGTCGAGAACGAGAATGATGGGCGCGGCGTCGTGATCCTTGGTCACTCGCAAGGCTCCAGCCTTGTTCAGGAGCTGGTGAAAAAGGAAATCGTCGGCTCTGAGATGGAAGACAAGATCGTGTCGGTCATGCCTATCGGTATTACGACTTATGCAGATGCGGACACCGGCAATTTCGGCCCGTTTGAGCCTTGTGCAGAGGCCTCGCAGACCGGCTGCATCATTGCTTATTCGTCCTACCGCTCGACCAATCCACCGCCCCCAACGGCGCTGTTCGGCAAAAGCGGACCGGCCGGCAATCGCGCGATGTGCGTCAACCCTGCAGAGCTGACCGGCGATGACGGCGTTCTGGATGCACGCCTGTCGTCAAAAGGCTGGTTTGGCGGTGCGGATGCCGAGTTCGCCAATGGCGAGGGTGTCGATACGCCGTTCGCGGCAGTGCCCGGCCTTCTGACAGCTAAATGTGTCGAGACAGACGGCTACACCTATCTTGAGATGACGGTGAATGGCGATCCAGCCGATCCGCGCGTCGATGACATTGACGGTGACGTGCCGGGGCCAACCGGTCCGAACCGGGATTGGGGCCTGCACTTGATCGACATGCACGCCGCCATGGGCAATCTGGTCGAGATTGTCAGTGCGCAGGCAGATACATGGGTGGCTGAGCACCCATCCGACACGCAAGAGTAACGCGGCCTGCGGACCGGTCAGGCCACCGCGCCAAGCCGGTCCGCCAATGCGGCGTGTCCCGTCACCATGCGGGAAATCTCTGCCCGGTCCGGTTCCATCGTGGAGACGCCAAACTCATGCGTGCCGCCGAGCACGAGTCCGGTCTTGCGCGGAAACATGTAGAGAATGCCCTCTGATGTCGGCGCGACATAGGAATAGGTGATTTCAGGTTGCGGCAAGAGGTGGGTGAGCTGTCCCTTGATAGGCCGGAGGCTTTCATCGCCGAACAGTGCGCCGGCCCCGAGGCCGGTGCAGTTCACGACGACACTTTCTTTCAGCGCCATGACGTCATCGATAGACCCAAATGACCGGCGCACGACTTTCGCGCCGGCGATTTGCGCATCCTTCAGAATGGCGTCGAGATAATAATCGGGGTCGATGATGAGCGCATTGAACCGCTGTTGATAGGCATAGCCGAACAGATTGCCCGATGTGCTGACGCTGAGTTGCGGGTAGATATCGTCGCCGCCGGGCAGTTCATCGCGCGCGGCCGGCACGCGCCGTCCAAGACTGTAATGATCGGCCCAGGACACGCCGTATCCCGGCCGGTTCACATAGGGCAGGAAGCCATAATAGGCGAGGCGGATGAGTTTGCGGTCCATATCGTGAAATTGCGGCGATGCGACGTCTTCATCGAAATAGCCGGTGGGCAGCCAGAGGACGCCAGCGACGTTGGAGGTGGTATGCGGGGGCAGGTCAGCGGCATAGATTGTGACGTCATGGCCGCGCCGCGCGAGGATCAGCGCCGACGTCAGCCCCTGTACGCCGCAGCCGAGCACGGCGACGTCTCGGGCGCGCGGGGCGCTTGCCATATCGGCCGCGACGGTTGCGGTGCCCCATGACATGGTCACGCCGCAGCCGCCATGGCCATAATTATGGATGACGGTCTTGTCGCCGAGCGTTTCGCTGTCCAGCCGGTAGCCTTCGGGGCGATAGGGCCTCAGGCCGACAACGGTGCGGGTCACGCGGTCCATTGAGGATTTGACCGGCGGGAGCTGTGCGGCGAACGATCTCGCGGCTTGCCCGGTCGGCGCGGTTGTGCAGGCCCCGAGCGTCGCAAGCCCCAAGCCGGATACAAAGTCTCGCCGTTTCATCCGTGTTATCCTGTCTTGCCCGTTTGGCGGGGTGTCTCGGGACATCAGAGTTCAATTATTCGGCGCGCGGTCAAGGGGCAGAGCGTGCGGTTTCAGGAATGGCTTATGGACAGGCACAAAAAAGGGCCGGAGCTTTCGCCGCCGGCCCTTTGGATTTGATCTGTCGGACAGGTCCTAATCGCCGGTTTCTTCCGACATGTCTTCGTCATCCATCGCCTCGGTGTCTTCAGCCATGGCAGGCTCTGGGCGGCAATCGTCAACAACGGTCTGCATTTCGTCGCTCAGCGGAATGACGATTTCATCCGAGCTGGTGCGTACGCGCAACGCGCCGTCGGCATTGGCAAGCGTGGCTGCAACATTGCTGGCTGGATCGAGCGAGCCGCCGACCATGGGCGTTTCCATGTCCAGTGGGACGATATCGATACTGCCATTCCCGGCCGAGGTGAGAAAGTCGAGCGTGTCGCCTGCGGCCTCGCCGCTAATGGCGCGCTGGAAGACCAGCGAATTGCCTTCGCCTTCGACCGAACTTGACCGGCAGATGACCTTGAAGACCGCTTCACTGTTTTCCGGACCGAACATGGCTGACGGGTCACCCCTGTCGTCAGCCGTGACCCAAACGCCATCCATTGTCTGGGTATTGACGGCAGGTGTCTCGACGGAGGCGGTATCGGTTGCTTCAGCCGGGTCAGACTGTGACGGGGCCGGCATGGTGTCACCGGTCTGGGCGGGCTCATTACCGCAGGCCGCCAGGGCCGCCGGGAGAAGAGCAAGCAGGATCAGTCGCATAATGTGTTCCTCTCAAAACTTTCGAACAGCAGCCAAACGCGGGGCATGTTTGAAAGTTGCGCACGATGTGCTGAGACAAACAAATATTGAGACGTCGCGCGAAAGAGTTCAGCTTTTCTGAAAGCGCTTTCTGTTTGCTTTTACCTTGGAACTATAGGGCTTTAGTCCCGCGGCCAGAATAGCATCTGTCGGATCCTTGGCGGCTTTGCCGGACATCATGGCGGTTGCAGCGTCCATGGCCGCTTCCATGCCCGCAACATTCATCGCGACAATGGATTGTTGGGCGGCGATCATCTTTTCAGACACCATGTCAGTGGCGTCGAACTGGTCCTGTGGGCGTGTCGAGAGCATCGACATCCAGAACTGGCTCATGCGGCTGGCGATCACGAAGGGGGCGCCCATCATGATGGCATTGGTTTCAGCCGTGGCGAGTGGGAACGCGCCTATTGGCTGGCGCTGGGTTTTCTTGGTCATTAATGGCCCCTTCCCTGAGGTTAGCCCCTAGTGAGCGCCTATTTCCGCCAATGTGCAAACGCTTTCTCCTGTGTTGCGAGATTCCTCGCATGTGACGCCTTCCGAATCCCCCGCTTGCGCGTTATGGAGCGGGCATGACAGACACATCCGCCATTCTCGCCTATCTTCAAGCTGAGCAGTCGCAGGCCGACGGCGCCGGACACGGCATCAATGCCGAGGAATGGGAGCGGCTTGTCTCCCGTCTCGGGCGAAATCCGAACCTTGTGGAACTGGGCATCTATTCGGTGATGTGGTCTGAGCACTGCTCCTACAAATCTTCGCGCCGTCACCTCTCGAAATTCCCGACCAAGAATGACCGCGTCATTCAGGGGCCAGGCGAGAATGCGGGCGTCATCGATATTGGCGATGGGCAGGCGGCGATCTTCAAGATGGAGTCGCACAATCACCCGTCCTATATCGAGCCCTATCAGGGCGCGGCGACGGGCGTTGGCGGCATTCTGCGTGACGTGTTCACCATGGGCGCGCGCCCGATTGCGCTGGTCAATGCACTGCGCTTTGGCTCTCCCGATCATCCGAAGACGCGCAGTCTTGTGGCTGGTGTGGTTGCGGGCATTGGCGGCTATGGCAATTGCGTCGGCGTGCCGACTGTGGCTGGCGAGACCCAGTTTGATGAGGGCTATAATGGCAATATCCTCGTCAATGCGATGGCCGTTGGCCTCGCTGATCAGGACAAGATTTTCTACGCGCGCGGCGCAACGCCCGGCAATCAGATCTTCTATGTCGGCTCCAAGACCGGCCGCGACGGGATTCATGGCGCGACCATGGCGTCGGCTGAATTCTCCGAAGGCGACGAGGAAAAGCGCCCGACCGTGCAGGTGGGTGACCCGTTCACCGAGAAACTGCTGATCGAGGCGTGTCTGGAGCTGATGGAAACCGACGCCATCCAGGCCATTCAGGATATGGGCGCCGCTGGCCTCACCTCCTCATCGGTCGAGATGGCCGACAAGGGCGGCATCGGCATTGAGATGGACCTCGACGCTGTGCCGCAGCGCGAAACCGGCATGACGGCCTACGAGATCATGCTGTCGGAAAGCCAGGAGCGGATGCTCATGGTGCTGAAGCCAGGCAAGGAAGATGTCGCCAAGGCGGTGTTCGAGAAATACGACCTTGATGCCGAAGTGATTGGTGTAACGACCGATACTGGCCGCATGGTGCTGAAGCAGTTTGGCGAGGTGGTGTGTGACATCCCCGTGCCGCCGCTGGCTGAAGACGCGCCGAATTATGACCGGCCATGGGTAGAGCCGAAGAAGCGCGCGCCACTCGATATTTCGAAATACCCTGAGCCTGATGATTATGCGCAAGTGCTTCTGAAGCTGATGTCGTCACCCGACATGGCGTCGAAGCGCTGGATCTGGGAGCAGTATGACCGCCATGTGATGGGCGATACGGTCGACAGCTCGCAGTCCATGGGCGACGCGGCGATTGTCCGCATCCACGGCACCAATAAAGCGCTGGCGATCTGTTCCGATTGCAACCCGCACTATGTCGCTGCCGATCCTTATGAAGGCGGCAAGGCGGTGGTGGCGGAAGCCTATCGCAACCTGTCAGCCGTCGGTGCGACGCCGATTGCGATCACCGATAATCTCAATTTCGGCAATCCGGAAAAGCCCGCCACGATGGGCTATATCGTGAAAGCTATCGAAGGCATGGCCGAAGCCTGCCGCGACCTCGACTTTCCGGTCGTGTCCGGCAATGTCAGCCTTTATAATGAGACCGATGGCGTCGCCATTCCGCCGACCCCTGTTGTGGGCGGTGTGGGGCTGATCGAAGACGTTTCCAAGATCGCGACGCTGAAAGGTGCGCAGGAGGGCGACGTGCTCATCCTCATCGGCGAGACGAAGGGGCACCTTGGCGCCTCGCTTTATGCGCGTGAATGGCTGGGCCTCAAGGGCGAGGAGCTCGGACCTCCGCCACCGGTAGATCTTGCGGTGGCCAAGACCACTTGTGAGTTCGTGCGCGGTCTTGTGCATACCGGCCGGGTTCATGGAATCCATGACGTGTCAGATGGCGGCGTCTTTTGCGCTGTCGCAGACCTTGCTCTGCAATCGGCTAAAGGCGTGTCTGTCTGGACCGATGTTCTGGAAGCGCCCCTGAAGGGCCACAAGCAGGCAGATGTCGCCGCGCTGTTTGGCGAAGATCAAGGCTGCTTCGTCTGCACGTTGGCCGCCGAGGACGCGGATGCTGCGCTAAGAGCGGCTGCGAAAGCAGGTGTTCCAGCCGTGACGTTTGGTGCGGTGAATACCGACGTGGCAGAGCTCGTCCTTGGCGAGAAAGACGTGCACGCACGCATTCCGCTCGAGACCCTGCGCGAGGCGCATGAAGGCTGGCTGCCGCGCTATATGCAGGGCGAATAGTCCTCGCGACGGCCGGGCCGAGGCGCCGTACTGCGCGGTTCTGCATTAAAATTTTACGTGGGGTGATCCGTCCACGCTTCGCTGGCGTATCTGTTGCCGTGAAGATGAGCGGTCCGCACTGTGTCCCCCACCTTGGCGGTGCCTCATCTTCGGCCCGCCCGTCCTGGTTAGCGCTTTCCCCCCCCCACTGGCTACCAGGACGGCGGTCCATTCATTCTGGCTGACTCATTCGCGTCTCTGCCCGAGATTTTATGCGGGCACCAGAAAGTCGCGTTTGCCAATCTTCACGCCCTGGGCGCGCAGGAGGGCGTACATGATGGCGGCGTGGAAGTGCAGGTTCGGCAGGACAAAGCTCGACAGATACTGGCGGCCTTCCATCTGCATGGTGTTCGGCCCCATCGGGATTTCGAGGGTGACGCGTTTATTTACGTCGATCGCTTCGTCCTCAATCGAGTTGACGAAGGCGAGCGCACCGTGACAGCGGGCAATCAGCTCATCAATTGTTGTCTCGGTGTCGGGAAAGCTCGGCACATCCTTGCGGGCCAACCGGGCTGCGCCGCGCGCGACGGTGTCGCAAGCAATCTGGACCTGACGGCTCAGCGGATGCATGTCCGGGAAGACGCGGGCTGAGAGATAGACCGCCTCATCAACTTCGGCTTCTGCTGCGTGGGCCTTGGTCTTTTCCAGAATGCTGGCCATCGCACCGAGTGTCTGGGCCGATGATGATTTCAGGATGTAGGAAATAGTCTCGCTCATAGTGTGATCCTCCCTATAGCGTCCGGGCGGATATGGGCGTGGGGTAGCGCCGCACCAAGGCGTATTCGCGTCGGCTCAGCGCTTTCATGTGCACATCGCTGTCGTGCTGTCGGAAAGAACGGCAAGAATTTTGCGCCAAGAAGCCATGAAAATGGAAGCTGTGCCATTGACCTTCGGCCCGGTTGCGGCTTCGTTTGCGACCTTCATGGAGGTCCCCAGATGAAATCAATCTTGCTTTCAAGCAGCGCTGCTGCGCTTAGCCTGGCCATTCTTGCCGGCTGTACAAATACCAAGTCCGACGATGTTCCACCGGCCGAAGTGCCGATGCCGCCAGTGGAAAATGCTGGCCCAACCGTTGCGGACGCCGAAGCGTTCATCGCCCGCGCCGAGTCTGAAATGGCGGCCATGTCGAAAGAGATCAGCCCGATCTTCTGGGAGCAGGCGACCAATATCACAGATGAGACGAATGCCGCCGCCGCCGAAGCCGGGGCGCGCGCAACCAAGATGGCTGTCTCTCTCGCCAATGAATCCAAACAGTTCAACGATGTAGATCTGCCACCGGCGCTTGAGCGCAAGATGAAGCGGCTGCAGTCGGGCGTCACAATTCCGGCTCCGTCGACAGACGGCGCTGCTGAGGAACTGTCCGAGATCACCACCGGTCTCGACGCGGCCTATGGCACCGGCAAGTTCACCTATAAGGGAGAGGAACTGAACCTTGATCAGCTGTCGACCATTATCGAGACGAGCCGTGACCCGGAAGAGCTGAAAGCCGTCTGGGAAGGCTGGCGCACGATCTCGCCGCCGATGAAGGATGACTATGCCCGCATGGTCGAGATCGCCAATGAAGGCGCGACCGAGCTTGGCTATGACAATCTGAAAACGATGTGGCTCTCCAATTACGACATGGAGCCGGAAGAGATGTCGGCCGAGGTCGAGCGCCTCTGGACGCAGGTTGAGCCGCTTTACAAGGAGCTGCACTGCTATGTCCGCGCTGAGCTGAACGCCGAATATGGCGACGAGGTGCAGCCTGCGACCGGCCCGATCCGGGCTGACCTGCTTGGCAATATGTGGTCGCAGAGCTGGTCGAGCATCTATCCGGTCGTCGCGCCGGAAGGCCTGCCGGGACAGGGCTATGACCTGACCGAAGAGCTGGTTGAGAAGGGCTATGACCCGATCAAGATGGTCGAGACCGGAGAAGCGTTCTTCACCTCGCTTGGGCTTGCGCCGCTGCCAGAGACGTTCTGGGAGCGATCAATGATCGTGCGCCCACCTGCGCCGCGCGAGGTCGTCTGTCATGCCTCTGCATGGGACCTTGATGACGAGGAAGACGTGCGCATCAAGATGTGCACCGAGGTGAATGCGGAAGACTTCTACACCGTCCACCATGAGCTGGGGCATAATTTCTACCAGCGCGCCTACAAGGATCAGGACTATCTATACAAGTCCGGCGCCCATGACGGTTTCCATGAAGCGATTGGCGACTTTATCGCTCTGTCGATCACGCCGTCCTATCTGGTTGATATCGGCCTCATCACTGAAGATCAGGTGCCGGGTGCGGATGCGGACACGGCATTGTTGCTGAACACTGCGCTCGACAAGATTGCTTTCCTGCCCTTCGCGCTGACGGTCGATAGCTGGCGCTGGGATGTTCTCGACGGCACGACGCCGCCTGAGGACTACAACGCAGACTGGTGGGAAAAGCGCACCAAGTATCAGGGCATTGTCCCGCCGGGGCCGCGGCCTGCCGATGCGTTTGATCCGGGCGCGAAGTATCACATTCCCGGCAACACGCCGTATCTGCGCTACTTCCTGAGCTACATTATGCAGTTCCAGTTCCACGAAGCGGCCTGTGAGCAGGCTGGCTGGGAAGGCCCGCTGCACCGTTGCTCGATCTATGGAAACGAGGAAGTTGGTTCGCGTTTCAATGCGATGATGGAAATGGGCGCATCCGAGCCATGGCCGGACGTTCTTGAAACCTTCACCGGCACGCGTGAAATGGACGGCTCAGCGATTGTCGCGTATTTCGACCCGCTGATGACCTATCTGAAGGAAGAGAATGCAGGCCGGTCCTGCGGCTGGGACTAGTTAGTCGTCCAGTTTGAACAGAGCGCCCGCAGCCCTTTCAGGTTGCGGGCGTTTTTATGCCTGGCACCAGCCCTGACGGTGGTTGCCCCATTTGTGGGCAAGACCTTCGCTGACGAGGCTGCGGCCAACCGACCGGCCATCGACCCGCGCGATCCGTAATGTGCGGCCATATCTGTCGGTTTCACGCGTGCCGGAGTGGGCAAGCTCAACCTCGCCGGTGTTCAGAAGCTCTGCGAGCCGCAGGGTGGCCTGCCGGCCAAGCTCTTTTTCGGCCCTGCACTTTGGCGAGAAGACTTCCGGCGCATCGATGTCGGCGAGGCGCACCTTGTCGCCATTCGCCCAGATTGTGTCGCCATCGACAACGCAGTTAAGGCGCGGGCCATCTCCGCACATCGAGAAATAGACGGGCCCAAGCGTTTCGGAGGAGGTGTCGTCCGGGCGCATCCAGTAGGAGACGGCAATCGCAGCGATCAGCAGCACCAGAATAGGGCCGAGCGAGACGTCGCCGCCCTGCAGGCTGATCCAGCGTTTGAAGAAGACGTTCTTGATGAGCGTTTGCATGCCCGGCGCTCCGATTTGGATGCGCCGACAGGTGCTCTTAAAAAGTTACCAGTGCGTTTACGGTTGGGCGGCGACCCAGTCGTCAACGGCGCGTGCGAGGAGGATGGCGGTGTCTACCGAGCGGGCGAAAATGGCCGGATCGACCTTGTCGCTTTCATCTGTGGGCTGGTGATAGTCGGCATGGTCTTCAACGCCGAGATAGAGGATCGGAATGCCCGCTTCCAGGAAGGGGGCATGGTCTGACTGGAGCGACCAGTCCTGATCGCCCCATTCGGGGCTGTCATGGCCCATTAGCAGGGTGAGGGGGGCTTCCTGCGCCACGCTCTCAATGACAGGCTTAAGCGCCGGGAAATGATAGGTGCCAACAGCGTAGATCTCTCCCTTGTCGGCGCGCGAGACCATGTCGAGATTAAGGTTGAAGGCTGGTGGGGCATCGCTGCCAGCCTCGACAAAGGCCTTGGAGCCGCCAAAGCCCTTTTCCTCTGCATCGAAGAAGGCGAACACGACGTCGTTTTCGGGCGGGGACGCCTGAAAGCTTGCGAGGATTTCGAAAAGCGCGGCAACACCGGAGGCGTTGTCGTCTGCGCCGTTGTAAATCTCGCCATCATGCTCGCCGAGATGATCGAAGTGGGCGGACATGATGATGGTTTTGGCATCTTCGGATGTGCCGGGCACGATGGCCAGAATGTTTGTGCCGGTACGCGTGGTTTCGTATTTCGCGGCGCTGGTGAACGTCGTTCGGTATCCGGTCTCGCCCGCTGGCTCAGCCTTCATCTCGGTGAGACGGTTTTCGATGTACTCGATCGCGCGCTGATTGCCCGGCTCACCGGTTTCGCGGCCCGCCATCTCGTCTGATGCCAGCGTTTCCAATGTCGCGAAGGCGCGGGCAGCGTCATGCAATTGCGCTGCGTAGAGCGCAGGCTCTGTCGCAATGCTGGTGGTGGCTGTGCTGTCGGTTTGGGGCGCGGTGCAGGCGGCCGCCATGAAGAGAATCACAATACACAGACGCTTCATCTTGGACTCCTGATCGCGGCCAGTGGGTTGACGCTAAACCGATTGGACGCCATGTGCCAGCGCAAGGAGACACCGATATGGCAATGGATCGCGAAACGCTCGAAGCGCACCTGACAGAGGCTTTTCCGGAAGCTGAAATCGTGTTGACGGATTTGGCGGGTGACAATGATCACTGGCAGGCCGAAATCGTGTCGCCGCAATTTGCCGGCATGCCGCGTGTGCGCCAGCATCAGCTGGTTTATGCCGCGCTGAAGGGCAAGATGGGCGGCGAGCTGCACGCCCTCGCGCTGAAGACTCGCGCGCCGGACTAGGCTTCCGAGCCTCTAGAAAACACCCATTGAAAGCCCGGCGGCCATGGCGGCGCCAAGGTCGCGGCATTTTTGTAGGTCGGACTCACTGATCGTCTTGTCGGCGAGGATTTGTTCTGTTGTCTGCGCGTGCGTGCAGATGATGAAGGGCTCCTGCGCGATTTTCAGGCGCCAGCCCTTGGCGATGCGGGCGGTCTGTTTCATCGCGTTTTCGCCATCAGATCCTGCGCAGATCATCTGGGCGTAGGGGCGCCCTTCGATCTTGCCGAGCACCTCATAATAGGTGCGGTCAAAAAACTCTTTCATGCCGCCTGCAATGGCGGCGAGGTTTTCCGGCGCGCAGAAGATGTAGCCGTCGGCGCCCAGTAGGTCTTGCGCACCCGCCTCGGTGGCAAATTTCAAAACGGTTTCAGTGCCGTCTTCAGCTTGCGCAGCTTCGAACGCGGCCTTGGCCATCTGCTCGGCCCCGCCTGTACGGGAGAAATAGACGATGAGGAGTTTGGGCATGGGGCGAGTTTAACCAGCTGATTGTTTCAGCCAAGATGGAACAGTCATGCGTCACTCTCGATGAGCCGAAAGGCTCATCTGAGAGCCTATCTCCCGCCATCACCCCAATCGCTTGCCTCTATGACAGGAGATGGGCCCTCTGACCGCGTCCTTCGACAAGCTCAGGATGAGGCGGTCGAGGGTGACGCGTCTCCTGAAGTGCCGCTAGACGTTAAACCGGAAGTGCAGGACGTCGCCTTCCTTGACGATGTATTCCTTGCCTTCCTGGCGCATCTTGCCGGCTTCCTTGGCCGCGCTTTCGCCGCCGAGGTTGACGAAGTCATCATAGGCAATGGTTTCGGCGCGGATGAAACCTTTTTCAAAGTCGCCATGGATGACGCCAGCCGCTTGCGGCGCGGTCCAGCCCTGGCGGATTGTCCAGGCGCGGGCTTCTTTGGGGCCGACCGTGAAATAGGTCTGCAGGCCGAGCAGTTTGTAGCCGGAATGGATGAGGCGGTTGAGGCCGGGTTCGTCAAGGCCCTGCATCTCAAGGAATTCGGCGCGTTCGGCCGGTTCGAGCACCGCCATTTCGGCCTCTATCTGGGCTGAGATGACGACAGCTTCTGCGCCTTCCTTGGCGGCGCGCTCCATCACCATTTCGGAATATTTGTTGCCCGTGGCGGCGCTGTCTTCGTCGACGTTTGCGACGAGCAGGACAGGCTTGGCGGTCAGGAGCTGGAGCATACGCCAGTTCTTGCGGTCTTCCTTCGGCACGTCGGCCATACGGGCCGGGCGGCCTTCATTGAGTTCCGCCAGCGCCAGATCCAGCAGGACCAGCGTTTCCTTGGCGTCTTTCTCGCCGGACTTGGCTTTCTTCTCGACGCCTGCACGGCGTTTTTCGAGGCTTTCCATGTCCGCGATCATCAGCTCTGTCTCGACGATATCGAGATCCGCGATCGGGTCGACGCGGCCAGCGACATGAGTGATGTCATCATCGTCAAAGCAGCGCAGGACATAGATGATGGCGTCGGTTTCGCGGATATTGGCGAGGAACTGGTTGCCGAGGCCTTCGCCCTTGGACGCGCCTTCGACCAGGCCAGCAATATCAACGAAGTTCATGCGGGCCGGAATGATCTCTTTCGAGCCTGCGACCTCTGCCAGTTTGGACAGGCGCGGCTCTGGCACGGCAACCTCGCCGACATTCGGCTCAATCGTGCAGAACGGATAGTTCGCGGCCTGGGCTGCGGCTGTCTGGGTCAGCGCATTGAAGAGAGTGGACTTGCCAACGTTCGGCAGGCCGACGATTCCGCACTTGAATCCCATGGGGGCGCTCCTTGATCTTTGTTCTGGCGCGCGGCTTAGCGCATTTTGCCCGCAAGGGCAGGGGGTTTCGTGTTGGTCAGCTGGTTTTCGCAGGCTTTAGCCGGTCAGCCAGCCTGTTTCGGGTCATGCTTGGGCGCGGGGGCGAGACGCATCACTTCTGTCTGGTAGCGCCCCTCATCTTCCTCGAACATCAAGGGCAGGGCGCGCGAGCAGGCATCGAGCAGCGCGTCCAGCCAGTCTTTCTCGGCCTTGGCAAAGTCAGACAGGACGTAGGGCATGACGAGCGATTTGTCGCCCGGATGGCCAACGCCCATCCTCACCCGGCGCACCTCTGGAGAGAGATGCGACAGCATGGAGCGAACCCCATTATTGCCCGAGTGACCACCGCCGCGCTTGATGCGGACACGGCCGGGCGCAAGGTCAATCTCGTCATGGAAGACTGTGACGTCTTCCGGTCCGAGCTTGTAGAAGCGGGCAGCTTCACCTGCAGCGCGGCCTGTCTCATTGTAGAAGGTCTGTGGTTTGAGCAGCAAAAGTTTGACCGGGCCGCTGGACGTCTTGATCGTGCCTTCAGCGGTCTGGCTCTGGAAGCGGGATTTCCAGGGGCCGAAATTATAGTCGGCAGCAATCCTGTCGATTGCCATGAAGCCGATATTATGCCGGTTGCCAGCATATTTGGCGCCGGGATTGCCCTGTCCTGCAAGGATATGCATCACAGGCTCCACTGTCTGCGTTGGTGTTGGCCCCGACGGGCCGGGCTGGCCTTTCAGCCAGCCCAGAACCCTGCGGACTATTCCTTGGATTCTGCTTCGCCTTCGGCGTCGCCTTCACCATCTTCATCGGTCTGGTTGATGGCTTCGACCTCATCGGCCTCTGCTTCTTCTTCCGCCGTCTCGTCGACTACCTTGGCCATGCGGCCAACGATGGTCGCGATGGTGAAGTCGCGGTCGGTGATGGTTGGCTCTGCGCCTTCTGGAAGCTCGATGTCCGAAATCTTGACGTTGTCGGAGATGTCGAGACCTTCAAGGTCTGCCGTCAGGTAATCAGGGATGCTGTCGGCACGGACGTTCAGCTCAACCGTGTGACGCACAACGTTCAGGGCGCCGCCGCGCTTGAGGCCCTTACACTTCTCTTCATTGATGAAGTGAACTGCAACTTCGACCGAGATGACCTGGCTTGCTTTGACGCGGTAGAGGTCAACATGGATCGGCATGTCGGTGACCGGGTGCAGCTGGATCGCTTGCGGGATAACGAGCTGCTTCTTGCCTTCGTGAACGAGGTTCGCTGTGGAGGTCAGGAACTGGCCGGTATTGATGGCCTTGATCACTTCGTTCAGCTTCAGCGTGATTGCGACCGGATCGTCGCCGCCGCCATAAAGGACGCCTGGGACCATAGCATTGCGGCGGGCTTCGCGTGCGCCGCCCTTACCGGTACGTTCACGCACTTCGACATTAAGACTGATACTGCTCGACATGTTTTTTCCTTTCGTCCTGAAGTCCGCCGCCGGTCTCTTCCGGTCGGTGACAGCCTGACAGGCACGGCCTTGCGCCGTCCTTTCGAAGCGGGGGCATTACAACAGGCGCGCCAAGTTCGCAACGGCTGAACTGAATGAGGCTTGACGACAACGCCGCTACATGTGTAACAAGCTACATATGTAACGTGGAAGGGTCACCACATGTCGAAACCGAATGCATCTGAACTTGTCATTTTGAAATACCTCTGGTCAGCCGGGCGGCGAACCGCGCGGGAAATCCATGAGGCAGTCGCGCCGGGCCAAGGGTGGCAATTGTCCACCACGCGCACCGTCATCAACCGGATGGAAGCCAAGGGCTGGGTGAAGCGGGACGGGGAGTCCGCTGATGCTGCAGCCTTCTATGTCGCGGTTCTGGACCGGGTGAAAACGCTGGGAGAGCTGGTGCGCCAGCTTGCGCGGCAGGTTCTGGACCTGAAAGGCCCGCTGCCAGCCGCCCTGTTTGCCGACAGCCCGCACCTGTCTGAGAGCGAGCTGGAGGAACTTGAGGCGATTATCAATGCGGCTGAGGGGGCCGAAAAAGAGAATGAGCGGGGCAAAAAGTGAGCGTTGCCTGGTTTATAATTGTTTCGCTGCTGTGGACGAGCGCCCTGGCGGGCGGTGCCAGCCTGCTGACCAATGGCCGTATCAATGCGCGGTTCGCGCAGACGGTCTGGCGGGGCGCGGCCTTGCTCGCGGTGCTTCCGCTTCTGATTGTTCCGTTATTGTCCCTGATGCCGGCTGAGTTGCCGTCCGCCTTGCCGGACCTGCCTTATGTTGAGCCTGCCGCAGGCGCTGTCAGCACGGCATCGGCCAGTCTGCAGTCCGCTGTGTCCGGGCCGGAATGGAATTGGACAGCGCCGGCACTTCTCGGTGTGCTCATAGCTGGCTGGCTTGGCCGTGCCGTCTTCTTTTTGCTGGGCCAGGCAAGGCTCCAGCGTCTGAAATCCCGCTCGAGACCTATCGATGCAACTATCGATAACCTTTCCCTGACACTCCAAGGTTTCGAGCGGGTACCTGCGCTTCGTCAGATTGAAGGAGGCTCGCCCTTTGTCGCGGGCATTCTGGACCGGGCCATCTATGTGCCGCAAGGCCTGGAGACGCCGGGCGATCTGCGCCAGATCGTGATCCATGAATGCGTGCATGTTCGCCGCGGCGATCTGGTGACGCGCCCGATAGAGCGACTGGTGGCGGATATTTTCTGGTTCTCGCCCTTCGCCTGGATGATGCGGCGCGAGCTCGATTTCTGGCGCGAGGCCGTGTGCGATGAGATCGCTTCAAACCTTAGCGGAGACCGGATCGGTTATGCCCGCACGCTGGCCTATGCGGCCCGTCTGAGTGCGCCGACGCGGGCTTTGCCTGTTGCGGCCTTTATCCTGCCGCGCAAAAGCGCGCTTCCGAAGCGGCTCTCGCGTTTGCTGGAAGGTGGACCGACGCGCAGCCGTCCCGGTGTGGCGATTGCGGCTTCGGTGTTCGCGCTGTCCCTTGCGCCATTTGCGCTGGCTGAGGCAGGCAAGGAAGCGCCTTTGCGCATTGAAAATGCGGGCGTGAAAGACGTGGAATTCTCCCATGCGGTGATCAATAGTCCGAAGGCCCGTATCAGCAGCCGGTTTGGCAAGCGGCCGGACCCATTCAGCAACACAATCAAGTGGCATAAGGGGACAGACATCGCGGCGCCGAAGGGCACACCGGTCTACACCCCATCCTGCGGAACTGTGGTCTTCTCCGGCTACAAGGTGAACTATGGCGAGACAATCGAGATCGCTTTCTCCGATGGCAGCCATATGCGGTTCGCACAGCTCGCTGATCGCGACGTTGAAGTGGGCGAGGAGGTGGCTGTCGGCACGCAGATCGGCACGGTCGGTATGTCTGGCCGGGCGACAGGCCCGCACCTGCATCTGGAGCACTGGACCATAACCAAGGATAAGGACGGCATTTCCAAGCTGAAGCCGAGCGATCCGTCGAAGTCCGAGGGACTTGTCCTGATGGCGGGTGGGTAGCTGCTAGAGATTCAGTGCTTGAACACAAAAACGGCGCCAGCCCTTAAACAGGCTGGCGCCGCAATTTTGTTGGGGGCGATGTGTGGGCCTAGCCCATCACATTGATCGCCTTGATGTTCACGAATTCCTTCATGCCGAAGCCACCATGTTCGCGGCCAAAACCGGAATTCTTCACGCCGCCAAACGGCATGTTGGGCTGGGCAAGACCGAAGCCATTGATGAACACCATGCCGGTGTCGAAATGCTTCTCGGCAAGCTCGATGGCTTTCTCCTTATTCTCGGAGAAGATGCCGCCGCCGAGGCCGAACCGGCTATCATTGGCGATGCGCATTGCGTCTTCAGCATCCTTGGCGCGGATGAGCGATGCGACGGGGCCGAACAACTCGTCATCATAGGCCGGTTGCCCCGGCTTGACGTTTTCGAGCACGGTGGATGGATACCACCAGCCGTCCTGATCAGGCACTTCACCGCCGCAGAGGATTTTCGCGCCGTTCTCGACGCTTTTCTCGACTTGCTCGTGCAGGTCATCGCGCAGGTCTTCGCGGGCCATCGGGCCGATATCGGCGTCGGAGCCCATCGGGTCGCCGTGTTTGACGCCCTTCATCGCTTCGACGAACGCATCACGGAATTTGTCATAGATCGCATCGACGACGATGAAGCGTTTTGCGGCAACGCAGGTCTCGCCATTATTATAGACGCGGCCCATGACGCATTGCTTCACAGCCTTTTCGAGGTTGGCATCTTCGAGCACGAGATAGGCGTCATTTGAGCCAAGCTCGAGAACGGTTTTCTTCAGCTGCTCACCGGCTTTCTTGCCGATGATTTCGCCAGCTGCCGAGCTGCCTGTCAGTGTGACGCCGCGCACAAGATCATGCTCGATGACCTTGTCGGACTGGTCATGGCTGATGCGCAGAACCGAGAACAAATTCTCCGGAAGGCCAGCTTCGCGAAAGATTTTCTCGATCATCAGGCCTGAACCGGTGACGTTCTCGGCGTGCTTCAAGAGGACACCATTGCCGGCCATCAGGTTCGCGATCGCGTACCGAACGACCTGATAGGTCGGGAAATTCCAAGGCTGGATGCCGTAAATGACGCCAATAGGCGAATAGGCGACAAGGCCGCGTCCGCCATTGGGCAGCTTGCGTTCTTCGGTCTTGAGGTTGTCGGGGCCATTTTCGGCAGTCCAGTCGCAGATGCCTGCGCACAGGTCGACTTCCTGTTTGCCCTGTTTGACGAGTTTACCCATTTCGCGGGTCATCAGCTCTGCCAGCTCGTCCTTATTGTCTTTGAGGCCCTTGCCGATCGCGCGGATGACTTCGGCGCGCTTTTCCGGCGTTTCGTGGCGCCAGGACAGGAACGCCTCATGGCACTTCTTCACCGTGGATTCGACTTCGCTATCGCCCATCATGGGGTAGCGCTCGAGTTCCTTGCCGGTGGTGGGATTGATGGTGGTGAGCATGTCGCTCAGTCTCTGACTGTCGGCCATATTCTATGTCCTCTTCGCTTGTTTTCTTTCAGTGTATCAACACGAAAGGGAGGACGAATGTTCCGGTGGAGCTGAGGTCGGCTGGCGCGCCAGAAATGAAAAACGCCGGATATGAGCATCGCTCACCCGGCGTTTTTGAAGTTTTTGGGGCGGGGATGGAGAGAGGCGTGTCCGGTCTGGGACAGACTAGTCGAACAGTTTCGACACGCTCTCATTGTTTGCGATCCGCCGGATCGCTTCGCCAAGGAGTGGGGCCACGGAAAGGACGCGCAGGGCGTTCGAAGCAAAGTCTTCCTCGGTCGGCTTGATCGTGTCGCAGATGACGATCTCATCCATGACAGATTGCTCGACGCGCTTGACGGCATTGTTGGAAAGAACGCCGTGCGTGACATAGGCCGAAACGCCAGACGCGCCTTTTTCCTTCAGCGCGGCAGCGGCGTTGACCAGCGTGCCACCGGAGTCGCAGATATCGTCGACGAGCACGCAATGACGGCCCTCGACATCGCCGATGATGTTCATCACTTCCGATTTGCCAGCTTCCGGGCGGCGCTTGTCGACAATGGCAAGGTCCACGCCCAGCCGGTTGGCAAGGCCGCGCGCGCGGACCACGCCGCCAACGTCTGGTGAGACAACCATCAAATTCTTGCCGGTATGCGTTCTGCGGACGTCGTTCTCGATGACCGGCATCGCGACGAGATTGTCGGTCGGCACATCGAAGAAGCCCTGAATCTGGCCAGCATGAAGGTCCATGGTCAGCACGCGGTCTGCGCCAGCCTTGGCGATCAGGTTGGCGACGAGCTTGGCGGAGATGGGCGTGCGGCCATCGGTTTTACGGTCCTGACGGGCATAGCCGTAATATGGGATGACGGCGGTGATACGGCTGGCCGAGGCGCGGACAAGTGCGTCGATACAGATCAGCAGCTCCATCAGATTGTCATTGGCAGGCTTCGACGTCGACTGGATGACGAACACGTCTTCGCCGCGGACATTCTCGTTGATGCGGACAAAGATTTCATTGTCGGCAAAATTCTTGATCTCGGCATTCGAAAGCGGGCAGTCGAGATGGTCTGCAATGGCTTCGGCAAGCGGGCGGTTTGCGTTGCAGGAAATGAGTTTCATCGCGTCTCAGCTCTCGGTTTCTATGCAGGTCGAGGTGCTTGTGGCCTACAGGCGCTCGAGTCGCAAGGAAAAGGATGACTCAATCCTGCTAGATTAAATCGCGCCGCCGCGCCTAGCCTTCCAGCATGATGACCGAGCCCTGACGGCCATAATCGGGTTCGCCATAATGATTGCGACGGCGGTTGGAGAAATACATGTCTTCCAGTTCGCAGGTGTCGTGGCCGATGACGTCGACCCAGGCGAGCTTCTGGCGCACGAGGACGTTCTTCACGAAGGTCTCGATATCGAAGTGAAACCGGTCGCCCTGTCCGGGGTGGAAGAGGTTGGCGCTCCATGGGGCGCGCTGCATGAACTCATCGCGAAATTCCGGGCCGACCTCATAGCTCGCCTGGCCGATGCACGGGCCGATGGCGGCGTGGATGTCTTTGCGGTGCGCACCGGCTTCTTCCATCTTGGCGATGGTGGCCTCGCAAATGCCGCCGACCGCGCCTTTCCAGCCTGCATGACAGGCGCCAATGACGCCGGCTTTTCTGTCGGCGAAAAGCACAGGGACGCAATCAGCTGTCAGAATGCAGAGCGCGATGCCGGGCAATGTGGTGACCATGCCATCGGCCTGCGGGCGATCCTTGCCCCAGGGCATGGTGGCCAGGATGGCAAGGTCAGAATGGGTCTGGTGGCAGGAGAGGAGATGGTCGACTTCCCGCGTGCCGATCAGGTCCGAGACGAGCCTGCGATTACGCATCACCGCTTTTGGCTTGTCGTCCGACCCGATGCCGAGATTGAGGCTGTCATAAATCCCTTCGGACGTGCCGCCCTGACGGCCGAAAAAGCCGTGTTTGATGCCGTTCATTCCGGCAATTCGGGGCGCGAGCGTGTGGGGGATAGTAGCCATGGCCCCGGTCTAGCGAGTTTCCAGCCGTCTTGCGAGGGCCGGAGCGCACGAATGTTGCCCTAGCGAAAGCGCAGCATTTCCGGTGCAGTCATCTCCACGTCTGGAAGCGCGATATGGCGCACGAGACCCTTGCGCCGGTCGATGGTGTAGACAGACCGGCTGCCATCGGTGGCCCAGCTGAAGGCCTGGCCCTCTGCTTCGATCACGATGGTGGCAACGTGGAGCATGACCGGTCCCATGGCGGGCTTGGCGAGCACGTACATCTCCGGGCGATCATGGCCGAGAATGTAAAGCAGACCGTCCGGGCCGATTGCGCCGCCGGACGCGGCATAGGGGGCCATGCGGTCAATCACCGAGGCGGGGAACATCCAGCCGCCGGTGCGCCGCCAGGCCTCGTCGAATGTGACGATGCTGGCAAAGGTCGCGTCCTTGAAATCCAGACCGCCCTTGCCGCTATAGTGGGCAAAGCCTGCGAGGCGGCCGTTTTCAAGCGTGTCGAGGAAGGTCAGTGAGCCTTCATCCATCATGCCAAGGCTGTGCGAGGCGGCGTGGGACATGTCGCTGGTGTCGAAGACTTCAACCGATGAGCCCATGGGTTTGAGCGAGTAGTTTGAGTTCGCGCACCAGAGCTTGTCGCCGACAGTCTTGCAGGAATTCATGTGGCGCAGGAGGCCCTTGGCGGGCGCCGCGAAGCGGGCGACAAGCTCGCCTGTGTCGAGGCGGTACTTGCCGATCACCGAATTGTCGATGGGGTAGAAAAAGGTGTCATCGACGGCGACGCCCTGGTCGGCCTCGGGGGCTTCATACTCGCGCAGGGTTTCGCCAGTCAGTGTCTGTATTGTCGGGGCCTGGTAGGGCTCGACTTCATGTGAGGGAAGCGGTGCCGTCTGGGCTGCGGCACAGGCAACGGGGCCGGAAAGCATCAAGGCTGCAAGAAAATGTTTCATGGGGTGGGGCCTTTGTCGCGTGAAAGCGAAAGGCACCCAGCCGCAGCTGGATGCCTTCGAGAGGTGGAGGTGTTCTAGAAGCCGTAGCTGACGCCGAGATAGACGGTCGTACCGACATATTCCCACTCGGTACGTTGTCTTTCATCGCCGCCCTGGAATTCGCTGGTCGGCTCATTGTTGATGTTCACAGCCTCAGCGAAGAATTTGAGATCCTGCTTCGGTTCGTAGGAGACTTTCGCATCCCAGCGTCCGAACGATCCCTGATTGAGGTTAAACGCAGGCTGGTCCAGATTCACATTGGTCAGGAAGTCGTCATTATAGGCATAGCTGACCGAGGCATCGATATTGTGGTTCTGGTAGAAGGCGGTGACGCTGTAGGTCTTCTCCGCTTGATTAAGCACCGGAAGCGTTTCGCCGTTCACTTCGGTTTCCCCGTCGAGGAACGTTACCGATGCGGACGCACCGAAACCGGCGAGCGCCTCTGGCAGGAAGGGATCGAACTGGGTCTGCGCGATGAGTTCGAGACCTTTCAGTTCGCTGCTGCCGCCATTGACTGTCGTGGAGATATTAAGCTCGGTGAGCTGTGAGGTATCGACCGTATTTGCAAGCCCGCGCTGGGCGAGGGCGGCATCGATGTCGGCCTGCGTCGTGTAACGCTCCGAAAGGCCAACCAGATCATCTGAAATGTCCTTCAGGAAGACGGCCGCCGAGAGAAGCGTCAGGTCATTGGGGTACCATTCAAGGCTTGCGTCATAGTTCCAGGATACACGCGCTTCCAGATCGGGGTTGCCGATGGAAAGTCGGGCGACACCAAACTCCTCATCATAGCTCGACCGGGGCGCGATGGCGTCATAGTCCGGGCGGCCAAGTGCGCGGGTGACCGAAGCGCGCAGTTTCAGCGAGTCCGTGAGACGGGTGTTCGTCAAAAGCGCTGGAAGGACCGTGATATAGTCGCTGCCATCATGGATTTTCTGCGCCGTGTCGCCGTTTAGCAGATAGCCCGAAGATGAGATGTCAGTCGCCTCGATGCGAACACCGCCGATTACCTCGACAGGGCCGAACTGGCGCACGCCCATCGCATAGCCAGCGAGCACGGTTTCCTCAATCTCATAGTCCGATGCGAAATCTCGAATGAAGGTGTCGCCATCATTGACCGCGAAGTAACCTGCATTCTGCGGGTCGGCGAGGAAGGCGTTCATGGCATCGACATCCAGGAAGATGTTCGGTCCGCAGCCTTTCTCAAAGCAATTGAAGAAGGCGCCATTGGTGAAGGAAGGCGCGGTGCCAAGGTCAAGGTCCAGCGCGCCGCCATCATAGCGCACGGTCTGGAAGTCCCAGTCGCGGTCTGCGGTGCGCGCTTTCAGGCCTGCCTTGAACCATGTCTGCTCATCCATGTCCCAGCGTAGATCGACCTGACCGGCGAGTCCGGTTTCTTCCATGTCGGAGTCCCGGAAGCGGGCGCGGCGGAAGTCGATCAGGGATGGGTCCTGGCGGTCGAGGGCGCCGGCATCTGGCGTGATGGTGACAATGCCGTCTCCAGAAATGTCAAAGCTGGAGGGTCCGAAGCTTCGGCCCGAGCGCCACTCCCAATAGGAGTATGGCTCATTTATCGAGTTCTCATTGCCGGTAACTTCATAGTTCAGCGTGAAATCGCCGAAGACATTCTCACCGCCCGCCGCGAGCGTGATGACCTCTTTCTCGGCATCTTCGAGCCGCAAATTGATTGCGATACGGTTGAGGCCGAGCGTTCCGCTGGTTGGCGTGGTGAAGACGACATCATTGTCGAAATTCTGTTCATAGCGGTTGCGGTGCTGGAATTCGTCCCAGCTGGCGTAGAAGGCGCGGGCAAAATACTTTGAATTGCTGTCCGGGCGGTACTCCCCGGTGAGATTGATGTTCAGGCGCTCGCGGCCGATGACATAGTAATTGTTCTTGACGTTTTCCGGGGCGGAACCGCCGATCGATCCGGAGGCAGGGTCCGGGTCATAGCTGACCCAGTCATCATTGTAATAGCCGGGCGCGATATATTCCCGGTCCGACCATGACGCGCCGACCAGCCAGCCAAGCTTGCCGCCCATCGTCTTGCCAGACAGCGTGGCATCAATGGCATAAGGGTTCTCGCCGCCATAGGCGCCGTCCTTCGGCTCTATTTCATCGAAGCCATAGCGGGCGGTAAGATAGCCGTAGAAATCATCTGTCCGGTCAAATGGGGATTTGGTCTCAACATTGACAGTGCCGCCAATGCCCTGCGCGTCCATGTCCGGGGTGGGCGCCTTGATGACCTGCACAGAGCCGAGGACACCGCCTGCAATAATGTCGAGCGGGGCATTGCGGCCGCCGCCTTCGGTCTCGGGGGAGCCAAGATTGGCGCCATTGATCGTGACATTGTTGAGGGCAGGATTGATGCCGCGGATCTGGACGTAGCGGCCTTCGCCTTTCTCGACGAGCATCGAGACCCCGGCGAGGCGGTTGAGGCTTTCGCCGACATTATTGTCTGGCAACTGGCCGAGCTCATCAGAGCCGAGCGCTTCGATGACCTGCAGTGCATCGCGCTTCTCGCCGATGCCGCGCTGGCGGGCGAGAAGTGAACCGGAAACCGTGACGGTGTCGAGCTTGTACTCGTCCTCGTCCGGTGTGGATGCGTCCTGCGCGAATGCCGGGGCGGTTAGCCCAGCAAGACTTAGTGCGCTCGTCGCGAATAGTAATGTTTTCAGCATGGATCAGGCCCCTCAACTTGGTTGACGGGGCCGCTGTTAAAGATGGATTGGCATCGATTTGATGACGGTTTGCTGAAACATTTAATACAGCTTCAGGGGCGCAAAACTACGGCGTTAAATCAAATCCTTATGGATGAAAACGTGAGGTGTTTGAGGCCGAAGGCGTCCCCGAATACAGCTTAGCTTGGCTGTTGTTCTGTGGTCGGTTCGGTGTCGTCGGTGGGCGAGCGTTCGGCGGTCTCATCTTCAGATTTACCGCTGAGTTTGCCGCGCCATTTGTTGAGCCAGCCTTCACGCTCTTCCATCTTGCGCAGCTCTCCATCGAGGCTTGCCATGGTGCGAGAAAGGTCTGCGCTGTCTTCCTTGCGCCAGGCGCGCTCAGCCCGGGTGATGGCCCAGCCGACAGAGGCAGTGCGGACCGGTTTTGGCAGGTCTTCTGTCTTGTCGAGACCGGTGCAGGCGAGCGCCCAGTTGGCGGTGTCTTCGCGCGCGGCGATCAGGCTGATCAGGCGCAGCGGCTGTGTCTTGCGCCATTCCATCAAGGAAAGAAGCGCCTCGCGATGAGGCTCCATCGCTTCAAACCGCATCATGATGACATCAAAGAGGCGCGTGCGCGGGCTCTCATCATCATCGAAAGCGCCTTCGCTCATCGCCCTGTCGAAAAAGCTGTCGATTTCGTCAGCGAGCTTGTTCTTGTCCATCAGGCCGCGAACATCCTCCAGGGAAACGCCCGCTTCTTTCGTGACCTCGGCAAGCGTCAGCTCAGGCCAGGGCTTTTTGGCGGCGAGGGTCAGGGCGGCGCGGACACATTTTTCGACGGTGTCCTTGCGAAGATCGGTCATGGTTTACTCTCCAGAGAGTTCGCGATCTCGGCGGATCGCAGCTCCTACAGCTTCTTCCATGAGAGATGGCATCGCGCCGTCACGCATCAAGACATCGAGGGCAGCCTTGGTCACGCCGCCGGGCGAGGTAACGTTCTCGCGGAGGCGAGATGGCGGGTCCTCGCTGTCCATCATCAGGACGCCCGCGCCCTGTACCGTTTTGCGCGCGAGGCGAAGGGCAAGGCCTTCGTCGAGGCCATGCGCGCGGCCGGCAGCCGCCATGACTTCGGCGAGCAGGAAAGCGTAGGCCGGGCCGCAGCCTGAAATGGCGGTGGCGGCGGAAATCTGGTCCTCGCCAATCGGGCCTTCGACGGCGCCAAGCGGGGTCAAAAGGTCATGCAGATAGGCAGTGTCTTCGTCGCTTGCATCGGCGGGCGGGCAGAGAAGCGTCATGCCTTCGCCGACAAGGCCGGGCGTATTGGGCATGGCGCGGGCAACGCGGCGCGTGCCGACATCGCGGGCGAGCGCGTCCAGAGTGACGCCAGCCATGATGGAGAGAACGAGCGTGTCCGGACCAACCAATGCGCGGATGGCGCCGAGAATATCGGGATAGACTTGCGGTTTGACGGCGATGACCAGCGTCGCCGCCGGGGTCGGATCTGGGTTGAGGGCGATATGGCCAGCGGCCTGCCACTCAGTCAGCAGGTCAGACGGTTTGGGATCGTGAATTGAGATCGGGCCTTCATAGCCGGACTTGATCCAGCCGCCAGCAAGGGCCGATCCCATACGGCCCCCGCCGATCAGGGTCAGTCCCGGCTCAGGCCTCGCCATCGGTTTCGAACATCGCGCCGTCAATGGCCTCTTCAGGCGTCTTGCCGGCCCAGATCACGAAGTTGAAGGCTGGCACGAACATGTTCACCGCATCGGTTGCCGCGGCGAGCACGGCGCGGATTTCGCCCGGCTCTGGTTCGTCGCGGTCCAGCATCGGAATGGTGTGGCGGAAGAGGAGCAGATTGTCCTCCATCCAGTAGTCGAAGTGGCCGAGCCAGAGACGCTCATTCGCCATCAGAACCAGTTTCGAGATTGCATTGGCGCGAGCAGCTGTCGGTTTCAGGTCGAGCGTGACCGTGAAGTGCAGGGCAGGTGGCTCGCGGCGCGAGGCAAACAGCGCACCCATTTCGCCCCAACGGGACTGGGCAATGCACTGCAGGCTGGTGTCTTCGTCGCGCTGATGTTCCCAGCCGGCATTTTCCAGGCAGGCTTCGACGAGATCCAGCGGATCGGCTTGAACATCGCGGGCGTGATCGAGGTTGAGGTTCATCGGCTATGTCCTCCGAATCAACGTGGCGGGCTGCCACTGGACAGGACGGTAACACGGGCAGGGTCCCCTGCAACCGCACTTCCCTTTTCGGTTGTGGAAGCGCCCAGAAAGTTTCGTCGCATGCAGGCGCGGGTCACTGCAATCGCCGAGTGCAGTTAATGGTGCAGCTTTGAGGCTCGGCGATCTTGTTGCCGCGGCAAGAGTGCGATGCTAGGCGAATTTATGCCGCTCAGACAGGGTCCCCGGTTCGCGATGATCGCCCTTTGGGCAGCGATCGCCTGTATCAGCGCGTGTTCGCGCGGGGCAGAGCAGCCCGTGATGGTGGCAACGGCTTCCAATTTCCTGAGCGTTGCTGAAGCGCTGGAACGCGATTTCGAGGGCCAGTCGGATGTGGCGGTCAATCTCGTCAGTGGCTCGACGGGGCAGCTTTACACGCAGATTACGCATGGCGCGCCGTACGACATCTTCCTCGCGGCTGATCAACGGCGGCCTGAGATGCTGGAAGAGGCGGGCTATGCGCAGGAGGGCTCGCGCTTCACTTATGCGATCGGGCGTCTGGCGCTCTGGAGCCGTGATGAGGTGGGCGGCCCGGATGGCGTGGACGCGAGGCTGCGCAATGGGGATTTTCGCGCGCTCGCCATCGCCAATCCGGACCTTGCGCCCTATGGCGCTGCGGCAATCGAAGTGCTTGAGGCGCTTGGCCTTCAAGAGGCATTGCAGGGGCAGCTCGTGCGGGGGCAGAATGTCGGGCAGGTCTATGCGCTTGTTGCGACCGGGAATGCCGAGATGGGGTTTGTCGCGCTCTCGCAAATGATGGCGCAGGGCGACGATTTACAGGGCGATTTCTGGGAGGTGCCGAGCATGCTCTATGCGCCGATCAGACAGGATGGTGTTTTGTTGACCGGAAGTGCGGACAATCCGGCGGCGGCGGCGTTTCTGGCCTATCTTGGCAGCGAGAGAGCGCGCCGCATCATCGCGCGCAGCGGCTATGGGGTTGAGGAGTGATGCCTGATTTCGGCGCCGTTCTGCTCAGCCTGCAACTGGCGCTGGTGACGACGCTGGTGCTGTTGGCGCTCGGTATTCCGCTCGCCTGGTGGCTGTCGTCGACGCGCTCAAAGGCGAAACCGATTATCGAGGCGGTGACGGCGCTGCCGCTTGTGCTGCCACCGACGGTGATCGGGTTTTACCTGCTTGTTCTTTTCAATCCTGAAGCCCCGATTGGCGGGTTGTGGGTATCACTCACCGGGGGGACGCTGAGCTTCTCGTTCGCGGGGTTGGTGATTGCGTCGGTGGTCTATTCGCTGCCCTTCATGGTGCAGCCGCTTCAAACCGCGTTTGAGAGTGTGGGGCGGGACCAGCGTGAGGCGGCAGCCATCCTGCGCGCGTCGCCCTTCGATACGTTTCGAAGTGTCGTGCTGCCACAATCGCGGCGGGGGCTTTTGACCGCCTGCATCCTGACCTTTGCGCACACGATTGGGGAGTTTGGCGTCGTGCTGATGGTCGGCGGGAATATTCCCGAGCGCACGCGCGTCATTTCAATCGCGGTCTATGAGCATGTCGAGAATATCGAATATGCAGAGGCCCATATTCTGTCGATTGGCCTGCTCGTCTTCTCCTTCGTGACGCTGCTGGGCGTCTATGCGTTGAATGGGAGGTATCGTCTGCGTGTCAGCTGATCGCCTCCTTCTTGATGTCGTTTGCAAGCGTGGCGGGTTTGAGCTGGCCGTTTGCGAGCCGCTGGAGCTCTCCGGCATCACGGCGGTGTTCGGGCGTAGTGGCAGCGGCAAGACGACCCTGCTGCGCGCGATTGCCGGGCTGGACCGGCCGGGCGGCGGGCATATCCAGTTTGGCGAAGAGACCTGGTACGATCGCGCGGCAGGCGTTGACGTTCCGGTGCACAAGCGAGGCGCGGGATACATGTTCCAGACGCCGCGTCTGTTCAGCCATCTCGACGTACGCGGAAATCTTGCCTTTGCCGATCGGCGCAGCACGAAGGGCGCGAACGACATCTCGTTTGATGAGGCCGTCAGCGCGACAGGGCTCAGCGATTTGCTGGACAAACGGGTCGAGACGCTGTCGGGCGGCGAAGCGCAGCGAGTGGCACTCGCGCGGACCTTGCTGTCGCGGCCGAAACTCCTGCTGTTGGATGAACCTCTGACCGGGCTGGACCGGCCAGCGCGGCGCACCTTGCTGGCGATGATCCGCGACCTACCGAAACGGTTCGCTCTGCCGGTGATCCATGTCACGCATGACGTGGAAGAGATCACGGCGCTGGCCGATCACATCATGATCCTCGGTGATGGGCGGGTGAAAGCGCATGGACGGCTTGTCGAGGTTTCGCGGCTGATGGACCTGATGCCGTTGTCGATGGCAGGGGGGCAAGGCGCGATCATCGAAGGGCTGGTGCGTGGCCATGACGGGCAGGCGGGGCTGACGCGTCTTGGCGTGGGTGATGAAACGCTCTGGCTGCCGCTGAACCGGTCGCTGTCAGTTGGCTCGCTGGTCCGCGTGAATATTCATGCGGGTGATGTGTCGATCGCGCTTCAGAAGCCTGAGCAGATCAGCATTCGCAATATTGTGGCCGCGAAGATTGAGCGGATCACGCCCGACGAGCAGGCGAGGTCTGTCACGGTGGAGCTGGCGCTGGGGGATCAACGCCTTCGCTCCAGCCTGACGCCAGCGGCGGTCGCCGATCTGGCGCTCGCGCCCGGCCGCGAGGTTTACGCGCTGATCAAGAGCGTTCGCCTCGCCGGTGAGCTTGGCTGAAGCTGCCTATTTGGCTTCGAGGGCTGCGACGCGCTTTTCCAGCGCCTCGACCTGCTCCAGCGCGCTGACGGCGATGGCGCGGACGGCTTCGATCTCGTCGCGTTCTGCAAGGTCCATGTCGGCGATGAGCGAGCGGACGCGCGCCTGCATCGCGGTGCGGGCTTCGTCGCCAGCAGCTTTTGCAGCGCCCATTGCGCCGGTCATCAGACCAGCAAGGTCATCAAGCAGTGGATTTGTGTTGGCCATGCGGTTACTCCTTGCCGCCAATAAAGGGACTGACTAGGCGGTTTCCTGACAGATAAGCCAGGTCTCCGACAGGGAAAAGACGACGCATGCACGCACTTTATACAGCCGCAATGAGCTTTCCGGAGTTCAGCCCGGCGCTGGTTGAGATCGATCTTGGCTTTCTTGGGCTCGGCAGTTTCCCCATTCGCTGGTACGCGCTGGCTTATATTGCGGGCCTCGTGATCGGCTGGCGCTATGCGCTGCTGCTGGTCAGCAAGGAACGGCTTTGGGCAGGAAAACCGCCAGCCTCGCGCGACGATGTCGATGATCTGATCTTCTACATTACGCTCGGTGTGATCCTTGGCGGGCGTATCGGCTATATCCTGTTCTACCAGCTGCCCTTCCAGTTCGACAGCATCATGCGGGACCCGTGGGGGCTGTTGCGCATCTGGGAAGGCGGCATGTCTTTCCATGGCGGATTGCTGGGGGTCGCGATTGCGATCTTGCTAGTGACGCGCCAACGCGGCATCAAGCTGTTGTCCATCGCAGATATTGCCGGTGTGGTGACGCCGTTCGGCCTGATGTTTGGACGCCTCGCCAACTTTATAAATGCCGAGCTTTATGGCCGTCATACTGATGCGAGCATCGGTATGGTGTTCCCTGAGGCGAATACGGGCGGCACGCCGTCGGCCTATGACTGGCAGACTAATGAATGGGTCTACTGCGCCGATCAGAACCCGGCCTATCGTCTTTGCGAAGCAGAAATGCCGCGCCATCCGAGCCAGCTCTATGAGGCGGTTCTGGAAGGGCTTATCCCGGCGCTGATTATCTCATTCCTTGTCTGGAAGTCAGGCATCCTGAAACGGCCGGGTCTCGCGGCGGGCATGTTCCTGCTGTTCTATGCGGCAGGCCGGTCGATCTCTGAACAGTTCCGCATGCCAGACAGCTTTACGCTGGGCGTGTTGCCGGACTGGGTAACGATGGGACAGCTTCTGTCGCTGCCAATGTGGATCGGCGGCGCGTTGCTGGTGTGGAATGCACTGCGCAAGCCGCCCGGCGGCGGTGTGCCTGCGACCAATCCCTAAAGCTGTGAAGGCGCGCTGCCCGGGCGCCCCGCGAGGACTGATGTGAGCGAGCTGAAAGCGAAACTGGCATCCCTCATTAAGGCGGGCGGGCCCTTGCCGCTGTCGGCCTATATGAATGCCTGCCTGCATGACCCGCAGCATGGCTATTACGCGACCCGTCCGGGCATTGGCCGCGATTTCATCACCGCGCCCGAGATCAGCCAGGTGTTTGGCGAATTGCTGGGGCTATGGTGCCTCAATGAATGGCAGGGGCTTGGCGCGCCGCAGCCCTTTACGCTGTGCGAGGTGGGCGCGGGCCGGGGCACGATGATGGCCGACATGATGCGCGCCATCGGGCAAACTGGTTCGGGGGGCAATTTCAGCCTGGCGATCAGCGAAGCGAGCCCGGTCTATTCAAAGGCCCAGAGAACGCGCCTCTCGGATTTTCATCCAGACTTTCTGGGTGCGTTCAACCAGATCGGTGAAACACCGTTTTTGCTGTTCGCCAATGAGTGGCTGGACTGTCTGCCGGCGCGCCAGTTCGTGCGCTCAGGCGAGAACTGGCAGGAGCGGGTGGTCGGCCTGAATGAGGCTGGTGAGGTGTCGCTTGGTATTGCTGCGGACGGAGCGGTTGCGCTGGATGCAGAGGCAGCGGAAAACCAGCGTGTCGTCGAAGTGCAGCCTGCTTTGGAGACGCTGGTCGACAGTCTGAAAGACGCATTCGCGCGTGTGCCGGGCCGGGCGCTGTTTATCGATTATGGTCCATCGGACGGCGCACCGGGTGACACCTTGCGGGCGTTCCGGAATGGTAAGCAGGTCAGTCCATTTGAGGCGCCGGGCGAGACGGATTTGACCGTCGATATCGACTTTGGACGGCTGGCGCGCATGGCGCAGAAGGCTGGGCTGGAGGTGTCAGGGCCGATCGAACAAGGCGGGTTTCTGATGGCGCTAGGCGCCGAGGCACGGATGCAGGCGCTGGTCGCGGCCAATCCGGCGAAGGCCGAAGCGATTTATGAGGGCGTGCGCCGCCTGGTCGATCCGGCGGAGCTCGGTAGCCGCTTCAAGGTGATCTGTATCAGCGCGCCGGGGCTCGCGCGCCCTGCAGGCTTCTAGACGCTAGATCGGCAAACGAAGACGGACGCGAAGGCCGCCAAGGGGACTGTCCTCAAGGCGGATATCGCCGCCATGCTGACGGGCTGTGTCGCGGGCCAGCGACAGGCCGAGACCTGTGCCGGGGACATTCTGATTGCGTGAAACATCGAGCCGCCGGAACGGTTTGAAGGCTTCTTCGCGCTGATCTTCCGGGATGCCGGGGCCATCATCATCGACAATAAGCTCTGCCATATGCGGGCCTTTGATCACGTGGATCTCGACCTTGGTCGCAAAGCCCTGCGCATTGGAGATGAGGTTGGAGACAGCGCGGCGCATCAGGCTTTTGCGGGCGATCAGCGTGATCGGCTCGCTGGCCCGGATGTCGGACTTGTTGCCCAAGGCGCCCACCACCTCCTCGACCAGATCGTCCAGCCTGAATTCGACCGGCTGTTCGCCTTCGCTTCCGCTCGCAAAGGCGAGATACTCGTCGAGCATGGCGGCCATTTCGGCAAGGTCGCCCCGGGCTGATTTGATGTCCTCGGTCTGTTCCATCATGGCGAGTTGGAGTTTTAGCCGGGTGAGCGGTGTGCGCAGGTCATGGCTGATGCCGGCCAGCATTTCGGTGCGCTCATCTGCGAACGTGGTCAGCCGGGTGCGCATGTCGAGAACGGCCTTTGCGGCGTCCCGGATCTCGGTCGCCCCGGACGGGCGGTAGGGGTAGGTGTCACGCCCGCGTCCGAAGGCCTTTGCCGCCTCGGTCAGTCTGAGGATGGAGCGGACCTGATTGCGCAGGAAGCCGAGCGCCAGCGCCACCAAAATGCCTGTCGCCCCGATCACCCAGACGATGAAAATATGGCCGGTGGTCGAAAAGGTGCGGTCGCGTTCAGCGAAGAAGCGCAGGACATCCGGCCCGTCCTGGACCTGGATTTCGACCTTTTCGCTATAGCCGGAGAGGTCAAACCAGAACGGCGCCTCCAGCGAGACGTCGAGCTCGCGCGACAGGATTTCATCGAGGGCGGTGAAGAACAGCTGTTTCTGCTCGGTCGGTAATTGAGTGTCAGGCAGGACCTCGACTTCGAGCTGCATGGCAATGCGCGCTTCGTCGCTGAGCAGGGCAAACTGGTCAGGATATTGGTGGCGCAGCATCACCATGAACTGGATCTCGCTGGAGATCGTCTGGCTGAGCTTGCGGGAGGTGTGGCGCCAATGACTGTCGTAAAAGATATAGGTCACCGCTGTTAGCAGCAGCACAACTGGCAGCACGACCATCAGCACCGACCGCGGATAGAGCCCGCGGGGGGTGATGTCTCTCAAACGCAGCTTGAAGAGTGAGGCCATATCATTGGCTTAGCCGCAGGCGGGCGGATGCGAAAGCATCAGACTGATGCAGGCGCGAAATAGTTGGCGAAGATGCGGCTTATCGGTCTTTTGCGCTGAGGGGATGATCAGTCCGGCATCAAACGGTAGCCAATGCCGCGTACGGTCTGGATGTGGATGGGCTGTTTCGGGTCCGGCTCGATCTTGCGGCGCAGGCGCGTGACCTGCACGTCAATCGAGCGTTCCGTGCTGCCGGGGGACTTTGAAGCAAGTTCCTCGCGGCTGACCGGTTCTCCAGCTTTTGCCGCCAACATCGAGAGAAGATGCGTTTCGGCCTCGGTGAGGCGCACATGATGCTCGCCATCATTCAGCTCGGCGCGTTTGGCGTTGAAGACCAGCCCCGACATTTCGATCTCTTCGGGCGGCGGCTCAACATGCGTGCGGCGCAAGATTGCTGCGACGCGCAGCATAAGTTCTTCAGGCTCAAACGGCTTGGCGAGATAGTCATCCGCGCCGCTTTTCAGCCCTTCAATCCGGTCAGAGGTCTCGCCGCGTGCTGTCAGCAGCAGGACGGGGACACGCACGCCGCCCTGGCGCAGGCTTTCAAGCAGCTCCAACCCCGTCTCGCCCGGCATCATGATGTCGAAGATAGCCAGATCGAAGTCGAAGGTGGTGATGAGTTTGCGCGCGGTTGCGGCATTGGCGGCCGCGCTGACGCGGTAGCCATTGCTGATGAGATACTTCTTCAGAAGATCCCGAATTCTATTGTCGTCATCAACGACGAGCAGGTGCTGAGCTTCGCTCATTTCGTCAGTGCCTCCAGAACGGCACGTGTGCCGGCCACGGCTGTTGCGCCAGCATCGCGGTATGCTTCGCGCAGCGCCGCGCGCAGATTCTCGACGACCGGGCGGATCAGCGCTTCCCCATCTTCGGATATAGTGAGTCGCCGTCGCCGGGCATCACGCCCGCCTTGGGTTTTCACAACCAGATTCTGTTTGTCGAGTTCGCCAAGGATTCGCGCCATCGTCGGTGTTGTCGTGCCAGTGAGGGCCCGAAGTTCAGTCACGGTTAGGCCCGGCCGGAAGCGGATTGTGATCAGCAGGCGCAGGCCCGATGCGTTCAGACCTGTTGAGCGACGGCCCTTGCGGATGGCCTCTCCAAGGGCGCGCTCACTGGCCAGTAACAAGGCAATACCATGGTCAAGCTCTTCCTCCCTGAGAAAGAGTCGCGGGTCTACCCGCCCCGTTTCGCCCGGCTTCTGGTTGACTTCGGATGCCACAATCTGAGAATGGAGCGGTTTTCCAGTAAGAGTTCAAGCAAGGACGTAAAAATATGGCTGCCGACACCGCTGCGTACCATGATCGAGATGGCTACATTTGGATGGACGGCGAGTTCGTGCCGTGGCGCGATACGAAGGTCCACGTCCTGACGCACGGCTTGCATTACGCCTCTTCTGTGTTTGAGGGCGAGCGCGCCTATGGCGGCAAGATCTTCGAATCACGCAGGCACTCAGAGCGACTGCATAATTCTGCGCGCATTCTGGGCTTCGACATCCCGTTCACCGTCGATGAGATTGAGGCGGCGAAAGTTGAGACATTGGCCAAGTCTGGGCTCGACAGCGCTTATGTGCGGGCGATTGCCTGGCGCGGGTCTGAGATGATGGGCGTTTCGGCGCAGAACAACACGATCCATCTCGCGATCGCTGTCTGGCACTGGGGCGACTATTTCGCTGACAAGATGAAGGGCATTGCGATGACACATGCCCAGTGGCGTCGCCCGGACCCGAAGACTGCGCCTTGTGAAGCCAAGGCGGCCGGTCTCTACATGATCTGTACCCTGTCCAAGCATGCCGCAGAGCGCGATGGTTTTGCTGATGCGCTGATGCTTGATTGGCGCGGGCACGTTGCTGAGGCGACGGGCGCGAACATTTTCTTCATGCGCGATGGCGCGCTGCATACCCCGACACCGGACTGCTTCCTGAACGGGATCACGCGTCAGACGGCGGTGAAGCTCGCCAAGGCGCGCCAGATCGAGGTCATTGAGCGCACGATCATGCCGGAAGAACTCGGCACGTTCTCCGAATGCTTCATCACGGGCACGGCAGCAGAGATTACGCCGGTGCGTCAGATCGGTGAGTTCAATTACAAACCTGCCGCGGCGACCGAAGCGCTTGTGACCGACTATTCGGATCTGGTGAATGGCAAGATGAAAATGCCGGCCTGAGGGTTCGGTGACGGACCATTCTGTGCTATAAAGCGCGCAAGGAAGTGAGGTCACCATCGCCCGTTTCAGCAAGAAAACCCGGTCATCCAGCGCGCTTGCGCGTCTTCGCGTGCTGCGCTCTATCACGCACCAGCCCAAATCTGTTCGCAAGAGACTGGGCCTGAAGCGGCGTTCGATCAGCCCGAAGCGAAAATTGCTGAGTTTGCTGGTCCGCTAGGCAGACAAACCATCCAAAAAGAAAAAGCCACGCCAGGATGACCGGCGTGGCTTTTCTATTTTCTGTGAAGGCAATCCGCCTTTTGGTAGCGCCTATTTATTCGGCTGCGGTGTGGTGCGCAGGTAAGGCTTCACGGTCTTGTAGCCCTTCGGGAACAGCTTGTCGGCATCTTCATCAGAGACGCTTGGTACGATGATGACATCGTCGCCTTGCTGCCAGTTCACTGGCGTCGCGACCTTGTAATTGTCGGTCAGCTGAAGCGAGTCAATCAGGCGAACGATCTCGTCGAAGTTGCGGCCAGCGCTCGGTGGATAGATGATCGAGGCACGGATCTTCTTGTTCGGGTCGATCACGTAGACGGCCCGCACGGTGACCTTCGGATCGGCCTTCGGGTGGATCATGTTGTAGAGCGACGCCACCTTTTTCTCGGTGTCCGCGATGATCGGGAAATCGACATGGGCGCCCTGGGTTTCGTCAATGTCCTTGATCCAGGCCTGGTGCTGCTCAACAGAATCAACCGAAATGACAATCGCTTTTGCGTTCCGCTCAGCGAGCGTGTCTTTCAGCTTGGCTGTGTAGCCTAGCTCAGTTGTGCAGACGGGGGTAAAGTCGGCCGGGTGTGAAAAGAAAACGACCCAGTCGTCGCCAATCCATTCATGGAAATTGATTTTTCCCTTAGTTGTTTCGGCTTCAAAATCTGGGGCTGTATCGCCAAGCAGAAGGCTCATGGAATTCTCCGCTGATTGCTTTATCTTGCCGATAGATGGGCCGTTCCAAGGGGGGCGACAAGTTTGCGTCGCTGATTCAGGTCTTTACCTTTACTAATGCCAGCGGGTCTGGTGGGACTTCATATGAAACGTCTGATCGTGATGCGCCATGCAAAGACCGAACCCTGGAATGACGGGATTCGTGACCGTGACCGGAAGTTGGTTGAGCGGGGACATGATGACGCCGTGCTTATGGCGACTGAGCTTGAGCGTATCGGCTGGGCCCCTGATCAGGCGATTGTGTCCTCGGCGCGTCGCACACGGGAAACCTGGCGCCATCTTTCCGAGACGTTTACCTCGTGCGGCCTGTTGATCACGGATGATCTCTATCTCGCCGGACTGCCCGCTCTGGAAGCACTGGTGAAGCTTGCCGCCAGCGATTGCGATACTTTGCTCATCCTCGGTCACAATCCGGGCCTGCATGACTTTGCAAGACTTCTGCTGAGAGATGCCGGCAGTGAGAATCACCGGGCATCGGTCAAATTGTCTGAGAAATTTCCGACGGGCGCGGCTGCGCTCTTCGCGGCTGACGAGGACAGCATCTTCTTGCCTGTCTATTTCAAGCTGCAGGACTTCCTGCGTCCAAAATCGCTCTCCTCATAAATTGAAACCGCCCTGCCGGGCGGGGCAGGGCGGCTCGTATCGGAACATCTGGCCGGCCGGGTGCGATGTTAAACCGGCTTCAGCTCCGAATGGGGTCAGGCAAAGCTGCCGCGTCGTGTCATCCGGCGGCGACGGCGCACCAGGAGGGTTGGACGCCAGCCTGCTTTATTGTCATTAGCCGGGCTGATGGAGGCTTGTCCCAGTGCAAATTTTGCGAGGGCAGAAGCCGGAGCACGGTTGACCGCTATGGTGGTGGCGGGGGTCTGGGAGGCGAGCGTTTGCATGTGATTTCATCCTTCTTTGCAAGTTACCGGTCTTTGCCGGCTGGTTAGGTTTGTCGGCGCCGGGCTTTCCCGTGTCATCGACAAAACAGAGATAGGATGCGGTTTATTGAAAAACAATATGTGATTATTGAAAAACAATGCGAAAAATTAAAAAACCGAATAGATTCAGATATCTAAAATATGTTGTTTTTCGATAATAACTGGGTAGCCATTAGTCCCGGCTGCGTTTGCAGCGATCAGAACAATATCTGACGTCATCCCAGACGTCGGCCCATTTGCGCCGCCACTTGAACGGGCGCCCACATCTGGCGCAGGATTTCTCCGGCAAGTGCGTCTTACCGCGAGCGCCGGGGCGTTTCTGTTTGCCAGCCATGGGTCTCTTTCTTCAAAGCGCCGGATGGACTTAGGCAGCTGCCGTCCTCTGTCGAGGCGCTTGCCAAATCATGCGGCGGTCTATGTCAGCTGTTGAGACTGAGGGACGGACAATATGAAGATCGCAATCATTGGGGCTGGAATGGCGGGACTGGCGGCGGCACGCCCTTTGGTGGCTGCCGGACATGACGTCTCTTTATATGACAAGGGACGCGGGCCAGGTGGGCGCCTATCGACGCGGCGGGCGCAGACGCCAATCGGCGAAGTACGCTGGGACCATGGTGCGCAGTTCTTCACCGCACGTAGCGAAGGCTTTCGAACATTTACAAAACAGATGATGGAGGCGGGCGCCGTCGCGGCCTGGTCACCTCGGATGCTTGCTGACAGCGAAGCCGCGCCGGGGAAAAGCGATACCAAATATGTCGGCACGCCAAGTATGAATGCCGTGATCAAGGCGATGGCATCTGATCTGGATGTCGAATGGGGGCGCCGCGTCTCAGAGATTGCCGTATCACCTGAAGGCAAGCAGCTGCGTTTTGAAGACGGCAGACTGGAAGGGCCTTTCGATCGCGTGATTGTCGCCATTCCAGCTGAGCAGGCAGCAGAGCTGCTCGCCGGGGTCAGCGATAAGCTGGCGGGCGAAGCGGCCGCTGTCCGGTCTGCGCCCTGCTGGGCCGTCATGCTGGCCTTCGATGAGAAGCTGGAGACCAGCTGGGATGCGGCTGCTTTCGAGGGCGCGCCCATCTCCTGGGCCGCGCGCAATGCCAGCAAGCCGGGACGCGGGGACGCCGAAACGTGGATCCTTCATGCCTCCGCTGACTGGAGCCGGGCCCATGTCGATGCCGATGCGTCGAGCGTGGCCGAAACGCTATGGTCGTTGTTTCAGCAGAAAACAGGCGCGCCTGCTCCGGTGTATTGTGGTGCGCATAGATGGCTGTTGGCGCAAGTAGAGCAGGGGGCAGGCTCGCCCTTTGGCTGGGATGCTGATGTGGGCATTGGAGCCGTAGGCGACTGGCGGATCGCGCCGCGCATAGAAGCGGCCTGGGAAAGCGGGAGGGCGATCGCTGATTTTCTCAAGGATTGAGCCTCGCAACTATGAATTAAAACTTGTGTGCCCGTATTCGCGCCATGCGTTCGGGGCTCACCACAGATGATTCGCTTGTCTGGCCTGAGAAGGATGGAGCTGTACTGCTGGCCTCTCTTGGGCCCGGTGCGCCTTCGCTCCTCGATGCTGTGTCCCGGTCGGCGGCCCTGCCACCCGAGCTCAGTAGCCGATTGGGCCTCAGCCGGGCCCAGTGGGAGTTTTGCGGGGGTCTGGTTTTCGCCTCCGGTTGTTGTCTGGTCCTGTCGATACACGTCCTGTATCTGACGCTTTATGTCGGGCTTTGGGGCCTGTTCTCGCTCACCGTCGTCTGGCGCCTGTTGCTGACCGTCTTTGGCGGCGCGGCGCGGCTTTCAAACCTGTCGTCTGGCGACGTGGTGCGTGTTCCGGATGAATTGCTGCCCGTCTATTCGGTCCTGATTGCGCTGCGCGATGAGGCGGCAATGATGAGACAGCTGGCGGCCAATCTGTCCCGGCTGGACTGGCCTGCTGACAAGCTGGAAATCATTCTGCTCATCGAGGAAGACGACACCGCCACCTATTCGGCCGCCGCGCGCGCTGACTTCCCGAAGGGGACGCTGTTGCTGAAAGTGCCTCCGGGCAACCCGATGACAAAGCCGCGCGCTCTCAATTATGGCCTCGCCCATGCGCGTGGACGCTATATCACCGTCTATGACGCCGAGGATCGTCCTGACCTCGGACAACTGCGCGCGGCCCATGAGGCGTTCTGCGTTGGTCCAGAGCACTTGATGTGTGTTCAGGCACCGCTCGTCGCTTCAAATGGGGAGAAGGCGTGGCTTAGCGCGCAGTGGGCGCTGGAATATGATGTCCAGTTTCGCCTCCATATGCCGGTTATGGCCAAGATGCGCTTGCCGATCATGCTGGGCGGGACGAGCAATCATTTCCGGCGCGAGAGCCTCCTGATGGCCGGGGGCTGGGATGCGTGGAACGTGACCGAAGACGCAGATCTGGGGCTCAGACTGGCGCGGCTCGCCGGTACGACGCAGACGATCAACAACCCAACACTCGAAGCGGCGCCGACCCGAACAAAGATCTGGCTCGCGCAGCGTAGTCGCTGGATAAAAGGCTTCCTGCAGACCTGGCTGGTGTGTTGGCGCGCGCCGATCCAGCTCTTGCGGGAGCTTGGGCCGGTTAGATGGCTTAGCCTTCAGCTGACGCTTGGGGGTGCCCTGGCCAGCGCCGCGCTGAATGGACCAATGACCATGCTCGTAGCGATCAGCCTGATCGCGCCGGGATGGACCCTGTCGACCTCCGACTTATTGCTCTTCATATCGGGCTGGTTGACCTGCGGCCTCGCGGATCTTTTGGCGCCGGGACGATGGTCCTTGATGCGCATTCTGGCGGTGGTGACGCGGCCGCTCTATTGGCCCCTGCATATGATCGCTGCAGGAAAAGCGGTTTACGGACTTGCGGTGCGCCCATTCTTCTGGGCAAAGACGCCGCATCAACCCGATGACACCTTGGATGACGTCACGTGCTCGACTGGATTATCCCGACAATCATAATCGCTGTGATGGCTGGCGGCATCTACCAGGCCAATCGCCGTATGGGGAAGCCAAGGGCAGATGGACGGCCAAACCAGGTGCCATGGGGCTTCGTCATGGTGTTCTGCGCCATGGGCATTTTCATCTCCATTGTGCATTTGCTGAACGTGTTCGGTCTTCAGACCGGCCCGGAGCACAGCCTGTTCGGGCGATTTTGAGCGCACGCGCCTGAAATTTACTTCACAACTGAAATATATAGCAGCCTATCGCAAAGTAAGCCGTGACCTCGCTGAACTGGCGCGCTAAAGTTTGCCGCGAAATCCAGAATAAGCAGTCGAGGGAGACCGACCATGCCTTACGATACACCGTCCGACCCAGAAGCCTTCCGCCAGGAAGTTCGTGAGTGGCTGGAAGAAAATTGCCCAAAATCGATGCGCACGCCGCAACCGGAAGACGAGGTTGTCTGGGGCGGGCGCCGTGAGAAGTTCAAGAACCCGGACTCCAAAGTCTGGCTGGAGCGTATGGCCGAAAAGGGCTGGACCGCGCCGACATGGCCAAAGGAACTGGGCGGCGGCGGACTGGACCGTGAGCAGACAAAAATCCTTCATCAGGAGATGGGCCGTATCAATGCGCGTATTCCGCTGCATTCTTTCGGTCTCTGGATGTTCGGCCCGGCGCTTCTGGAGTTTGGCAATGAAGAGCAGAAAAAGCGCTTCATCCCGGACATCATTCATGGTCGCACCCGCTGGTGCCAGGGCTATTCCGAGCCAGGTGCCGGCTCTGACCTTGCCGGTCTGCAGACCAAATGTGAGGACAAGGGCGACCACTATCTGATCAATGGTCAGAAGGTGTGGACCTCCTATGCCGACCAGGCTGACTGGATCTTCTGCCTCGTGCGCACCGACAACACCGTCAAGCATGAAGGCATCAGCTTCATCCTGTTCGATATGGAAAGCGAAGGCGTCGAGACCCGACCGATCAAACTGATCTCCGGTTCGTCGCCCTTCTGCGAGACATTCTTCTCGGATGTGAAAGTGCCAAAAGACCAGCTCGTCGGCGACGTGAATGGCGGCTGGAAAATCGCCAAGCGCCTTCTTCAGTTTGAGCGTTCATCGATCTCTGCGTCCGGCTTCGGCGCGGCGCGCGGATCGGGCATGCTTGGTCTTGAAGAGTATGCGAAAATCCATGTCGGCACCGATAAGGATGGCGCACTGCTCGACGGCGATCTTCGCGGGCGCATCTCTGACCATATGATGTACGCCAAGGCCTTTGGCCTGACGGTGAAACGGTCTGGCGAGCAGGCAAAGGCTGGTCAGGAAGTTGGTCACACCGCGTCGATCATCAAATATGCTGCCGCCAAGATGAACCAGGACAAGTTCGAGCTGATGATTGAAGCGCTCGGCACCGAAGGTCTTGGCTGGGAAGGCGAAGGCTTTGACAAGGGCGCGAAGATGGCGACCCGCGCCTGGCTGCGCTCGAAGGGCAATTCGATCGAAGGCGGGACGAGCGAGATCAATCTCAACGTTGTGTCCAAGCGCGTGCTCGGCCTGCGCGACCACCAGTAGCCACTCATCGCTTGATCGGATTTACCAGCGCAGACCGGCAAAGGCGCGCTGTTTGAAGGAAACCAGAAATGACTTTTGTACTGACTGAAGACCAGGAAATGCTGCGCGATACCGCAGTGAATTTTACCCGTGATGAGCTGCCGGTGAAGCATCTGCGCAGCCTGCGCGATAGCGGCAAGAACGGGGTGGACGCTGAAGGGCGCCAGAAGCTCGCTGAGCTTGGCTTCTTCGGTGTGCTGATCCCGGAAGAGTATGACGGCGTTGGCATGGGCATGGTCGCGCTCGGCCAGGTCATGGAAGCGCAAGGCCGCACGCTGGCGGCGACGGCTCTGCTGCAAACCGCCTGCATGGGCGCTTCGGCCATCCTGCTGGGCGGCACTGAAGAGCAGAAGAAGGAATGGCTGCCAAAGATCGCCTCCGGTGAAGTCACGACGGCGCTGGCGCTGGACGAAGGCTCACACCACAGCCCTGCGGGCGTTGCGACGGAAGCTGAACGCGACGGCCAGGGCTATACGCTGAACGGCGCGAAGAAATATGTCTCTGACGGTCACCATGCCGATGTGTTCATTGTCGTTGGACGCACATTTGGTGAGGCTGGCGACACGCATGGCCTGACGCTGTTCCTGGTCCCGCGCGATGCCAAGGGCCTGACGGTCAAGTCGCTCAATACGGTCGACAGCCATGGCGCCGCGCATCTGACACTGGAAGATGTGCACGTGCCTGAAAGCCATGTGCTTGGCGCGCCGGACAAGGGCATGGACCTTCTGGAGCCGGTTCTCGACCGTGGGCGGATTGCCCTGGCAGCTGAAATGCTGGGCTCTGCGACGGCAGCGTTTGAGCTGACGCATGAATATCTGCAGACGCGCAAACAGTTCGGTCAGCTGATCGGTTCGTTCCAGTCCATGCAGCACCGGGCTGCCAAGATGTTCACCGAGCTGGAGCTGACCAAATCCTGCGTCGGCGCGGCATTGACGGCCGTGGATGAGCAACGCAACGACATTTCCGAACTGGCCAGCCTTGCAAAGGCCCGCGCCGGTGAAACGGTGCATCTGGTGTCGAATGAGACGGTGCAGATGCATGGCGGTATCGGCATGACCGATGATCATGATTCCGGCTTCTACATGAAGCGGGCCCGCGTTCAGGAAGCCCTGCTTGGGTCTGCCAGCTTCCACCGTGACCGGTTTGCCCGGATCAACGGCTTCTAGGGCCGGAAGACTTCAGCGTTGAAACGAAAAAGGACCGGAGCTCAAAAGAGCTCCGGCCCAACATCCATGCACTTGTGAATGGTCCGGATACGCATGCATGGAATCCTGATGCCTGAATCCTGTCCGATCAACGGATCGATGATGGTCAGGTTCCCGGCGGGCTGATGTAGATCTCGGTCTGGTTGCAATATCACCCGTCGGCACTTGCGATTAGCATATCCTAACCGGGCGATTGCGCAATGAATCATTGAGGTGTGGGCTAAGTGGTCTAGTTTGGATCGCTCAATCATTCGGACGCCTCATATGCATCGTTACATTCCCCTTCTTCTCGCCATTCTGTTGTTCGTCGTTTTTGCGTGGCTGCTGCAGGTCTCCGCATGGTTTGCAATTGGCCTTGTTATCGTCGGCGTGTGCCTTGCGCTGGGGCTTTATGATCACTTCCAGACGCGTCACACACTTTGGCGGAACTTCCCGATCATCGGGCGTATCCGCTGGATCATGGAGGCGCTCAGACCGTTCTTCCGGGCCTATCTGGTCGAAAGCGAGACAGAGGGGCGTCCTTTCGACCATGAGCAGCGGGCCATGGTTTACAGGCGCGCAAAGGACGTCTCCAGTGTCGAGCCGTTCGGGTCGCAACTGGATATGGATCGCCCGCCTTATGAGTGGCTGTCCCACTCAATTGCAGCGCGCAAAACCGAGGATCGTGATCCGAGAGTCATGGTCGGCGCTGACCATTGTGCCAAACCTTATTCAGCCAGCGTCTACAATATTTCAGCGATGAGTTTTGGCGCGCTGAGCGGCAAGGCGATCGAGTCTCTCAATCGCGGTGCGGCGAAGGGCGGCTTTTATCACGACACCGGAGAAGGTGGTGTCTCGCGCTACCATAAAGCCGGCGGCGGTGACCTCGTCTGGGAGATCGGTAGCGGATATTTCGGCTGCCGCCAGAAGGATGGCAGTTTCGACGCGGCGAGGTTTGCCGACGTCGCGCAGGACGATCAGATCAAAATGATCGAGATCAAGCTCAGCCAGGGTGCAAAGCCCGGACATGGCGGCGTTTTGCCCGGCGCAAAAGTGACAGAGGAAATTTCAGAAGCACGGGGCGTTGCCGTCGGTGAAACCTGCGTGTCGCCGCCTTCGCACTCGGCTTTCTCAACGCCGCTCGAGATGATCGAGTTTATCGCGCAGCTGCGTGAGATGTCAGGTGGCAAGCCGGTTGGTATCAAGTTCTGTGTCGGCAATCGCTGGGAAGTGCTGGCTGTTTGCAAGGCGGCAATGCAGACCGGTATTGCGCCAGACTTCATGGTGGTGGATGGCGCAGAGGGTGGCACCGGCGCCGCACCTGTTGAGTTTCAGGACCATATCGGGACCCCGCTGCGTCAAGGACTGGTCTTTACGCGCAATGCGCTGGTCGGCACTGGTCTGCGCGATCGCATCAAGCTCGCCGCATCGGGCAAGCAGGTCTCCGCTTTCCAGATCGCAGCGTCGATGGCGCTCGGCGCTGACTGGGTGAACTCGGCGCGCGGTTTCATGTTCTCGCTCGGCTGTATTCAGGCCAGGCATTGCCATGACAATACCTGCCCGACGGGCATCACCACGATGGATCCGGGCCGTCAGCGGGGGCTTGTTGTCCCCGACAAGGCTGAGCGCGTCTATAATTTCCAACGCAATACGATCCACGCTCTGATGGAAGTGGTCGGCGCTGCGGGGTGTGAGCACCCATCGCAGCTGACGCCGCGCCACATCATGCATCGCGTTACCGAAGATATCGCAGAGCCCGGACACCGCGCCTACAAGCTGCTGGAGCCGAACGCTCTGTTGCACGCACCGCAGGACACGCCGCTGGGGCGTGAATGGGAGATGGCGCAGGCCGACTCCTTTGCGCCGGCTCGCTAGAGACTAGTCTCCGGCGACGCCTGCAAAGGCGGTACCGACATCGCGGTAGAAGGAAATCCGGCGCTGCGTGGCCGGTGACAGGGTGACGAGCGTGCCAGCCCCCGCAAGAGGGGTCGGCTCACGGTCCTCGTGCGCGATTTCCATCATGTCATGCCAAAGCGAGGCAGGTAGGCCGCCGCCCGTGACGCGGGACATGGCCGTATCGTCGTCATTACCAACCCAGACACCGCCGACGAGCTGGGACGTAAAGCCAACGAACCACGCATCACGGAAGCTCTGGCTGGTGCCCGTCTTGCCGGCGACATCCCAGCCGTCCAGCCTGGCGCGCTTGCCGGTGCCGTCCGTCACGACGCGCTCCATCATGGCGACCATTGTCTCGGCATCGCGCCGGTCATAGACGCGGGCCGGTTCATATTGGGGGCGCTCATAAAGGACGTCGCCGCGTGAGTTTGAAATCCGCTCGATAATGTAGGGGTCGAGCCGGGTGCCGCCGGTCATGAAGACGCCATAGGCGCGTACCATGTCCTGAAGGCTCATGCCCTGGCTGCCGAGCGCGATGGACGGAAAGGGTTCAAAGTCGCCGCTGACACCGAAAGATTTAATCAGCGAGATGATGTTTTCCTGCCCAACTTCCTCGCCGAGCTGTGCGGCGACGGTGTTGATGGAATCCTTCAGGGCCTCCGACAGGGTCATCGGGCCGGAATAGACGCGCGAATAGTTCTGCGGCGACCAGCCATCAATCGTCGTGCGGCGGTCATTGCGCACATCATAGGGGGTCAGGCCCTGGCGGATGGCAGTGGCGTAGACGAAGGGTTTGAAGGATGAGCCCGGCTGGCGGCGCGCTTGCGTTGCGCGGTTGAACTGGTTTTCATTGTAATCGACGCCGCCATACATGGCGAGGATGCGGCCCTGCTTGTCCATCAGCATGCCGGCGGCCTGGGTGGCTTTCTGCTTGCTGCCTTCTTCGGCCATACGTGTGGCGAAGGCGTCGTCGATTTTTTCCTGTATTTCGGAATCGATGGTCAGCGTGACGACCAGGTCTCCGGGGAGCGTCGGCAGGATCTGGTTGATGCGCTGGGTGGCGGCATCGAGCGCATAGCCAAATTGCGGATCCCGTTCTGGCGCTTCAGCGAGTTCGACCTGTTCTGCCGCAGCGGTTTCAGATTGCTGGCGGGTGATAAAGCCCGCATCGACCATCTCTCGCAGGACATAGGCCTGGCGGGCCTTTGCGTCGCTCATATTATTGGTCAGCGCGAGGCGAGATGGCGCTTGAGGCAGCGTGGCCAGCAGGGAGGCCTCACCGATCGTCAGCTCCTCTGGCGTTTTGCCAAAATAGAAGCGGGATGCTGCGCCAAGGCCATAGAAGCCCGCGCCGAAATAAACCCGGTTCAGATAAAGCTCGAGGATCTCATCCTTTGAGAGACGCTTTTCAAGTTCGCGCGCGAGGCGGACTTCCTGCGCCTTGCGCTTGAGGGTCTGTTCCGGGGTCAGGACCAGATTCTTGATCAGCTGCTGGGTAATCGTCGAGGCGCCGGACACGGTCTCGCCAGACGTCAAATTTGCCCAGAAAGCCCGAATGATTGCCCGTGTATCGGCGCCATTGTGCTCATAGAAGCGTTTATCCTCTGCGGCGATGAAGGCTTGTGCCACATGGGGCGGCAGCGTTTCCATATTCACCGCGCGGCCATAGCGTGGGCCGCGAATGGCAATAGTTACACCTTCAGTGTCGACAAATTCGATGGCCTGCTCACGGCCCTTCGCCCAAAGCTGTTCATTCGTCGGCAGCGCGGGGATGCCGCGATAAAGGCTTTGCAGGTAGAGCCAGCCGCCAGCAGCTGCGATGACACCGAGCAGAAGGATCGCGACAAGCGAATATTTGACAATCGGCCTGCCGGCGAGAAAGCCGAAGCCCCTGCGCTCAGGTCTCTGGTCCCGGCCGTCATAGGTCGGGGGTCGATCATCTGGCGATCCGAAATTGTTCTGGCCGACCAAAATAGTCCTTCCCGGGAAATTCTATCAATGCGTGCGCGAGCATATTGCCTCTAAATGAGGCAGGGTGAAGGCTCTATGAACCGCACAACGCGTCATCGGGCCAGAGCGTTGCCAAATCAACGCAGCGGCTTGGGGCAATCGGGGCCATCGGGACGCCGCCGACCGGGCGCGGCCTTGCGCGCAAGTATGCCTGAGAGCACCAGAGTGTCTGTGATCTGCTTTGCGCTGTAGCGCCGGTCAACGCAGCTCATTGGTTCGCCGGTATCTGCCGCGATCATCACGGCCATGCCGGTAAATCCACCATACCAGTCCCAGAGGTATTCGGCCTTGTGGAAGCGAAGCAGCGCTTTTGAGGCCTCGATTGTGGCCTGCTTGCTGTCTGGACCGGAGCGCAAATGCGTCAGGTCTACAGTGATAAGCTCCACGTCTTTATTGGTGAAATCTTCCAGCGCCACGGCCAGTACGGGTTTGAACACCTTACACGAGGTGCACCAGTCCGCTGTAAAATTGACAAGTTTGACCGGTGCCTGTGCAGATGCGGGAACAACTGACACGGTCATCACAATGAGCGCGACAAGCGCTGAGCTTGAAGTTTTACTCAGTCGACGCAGCTGTCTATGACCAGACTGTAACAAACAAGATAAGGATGACATGCCCGAATTTCTGGACGCCCTGAGCAATCTTATCAATGGCAAAATCCTTATTGCCGCATTGATCCCCATCGGTCTGATTTTCACGATCTGGTCCAGAGGGGTTCAGTTCAGGCTCTTCGGCTCAATGTTCTCTGTGCTGGGGCAGGGATTCCAGCATGAAACCGACCAGCCATCCTCCTTTCAGGCCCTTGCTCTATCGGTCGCCGGACGTGTCGGCGGCGGTAACATCGCAGGGGTCGCAGCGGCCTTGGCGCTCGGCGGACCTGGCGCGATTTTCTGGATGTGGATTGTCGGCCTTGTTGGCATGGCGACCAGCTATTTCGAATGTACGATCGCCCAACTCTACAAGCAGAAAGAGCCGAATGGCGACTTCCGCGGCGGGCCGGCCTATTACATCAAGCATGGCCTCGGAAAGAAGCTCGGCAAGGGCGCGCCGGTACTCGGCTTTGTCTATTCATTGCTGCTTCTGGTGACGTTCGGCTTCGCGTTCATCTGTTTCCAGAGCTTTGCGACGACCAGTTCGATCGACTCCGCCTTTGGGGCGCCGCGCATGTGGTCTGGTATCGCGCTTGCGGTGCTGGTCAGCTTCGTGATCTTTGGTGGTGTTCGCCGGATCGCAAATGTCGCTGAAGTGATCGTGCCGATCATGGCGGTCTTCTATGCGCTGCTCGGCCTCTATGTGCTGGTCACGCATCTGCCGCAGATACCGGGCGCGCTTTCGACGATTGTGACGAGTGCCTTCGGACTGAACGAGGCTGTCGCAGGCGGCATGGGCGCGGCGATTATGATGGGCGTCAATCGCGGCCTGTTCTCCAATGAGGCGGGCCTTGGCTCAGCCCCGAACGTTGCGGCGGCCGCCTATGTCGAGCATCCTGCCCAGCAGGGCATGGTACAGTCGCTGTCTGTGTTCATCGACACGATCATTATGTGCACGGTAACGGCGCTGATCATCATCCTGTCGACGCAGAATTATATCGGCGTCGATGATGAAGTGCAGGGCGTGCTGACGCAGCTCGCGCTGGCTGATCATATCGGCGGCTGGGCGGAATACTTCATCGCCTTCGCGCTGTTCCTCTTCGCCTTTTCATCGATCATGTATTCCTATTATCTCGGTGAGAACGCGGTCGATTATTATATCCCTGACAACAAGATGGCGGTGAACATTTACCGGGTCATCGTGGTCGGCTTCGTGCTGCTTGGCGCGACGATCCAGCTCGCCGATGTGCTGAGCTTCAGTGACCTGACAATGGGGCTGCTGGCGATCGTGAACCTCTTCGCTGTGGCGCTGCTCTTCCCGATTGGTCTGCGCGTCATGCGGGACTTTGACGGCCAGCGAAAAGCCGGCGTGACGATCCCGATCTTTGATCCGGAGAAGTTCTCTGACCTTGAGATCGACAAGGCAGCCTGGCAGCTGGATGAGCGGCCGGACGGGCCTGCGAATACGTAAGAGGCGCGTGAGCCGAACGCTCCGCCGCTTTCGCTGTTAGCTGAACGCAAAAGAAAAGGCCGGTCATCCATACGGAGACCGGCCTTTTTATATGCTGTGAGCGTTAAGTCGGCCCTATGGCTGACCGGAGCTTCTGCGGTTCATCACTTCGAAGACCTTGGCGAATTCCTCTGGGCTGAGGCCCGATGATCCGTCCTTGTCGAGCAGCGGGAAGGCAGGCTTCATGCGGGCGCCCAGCATCCCTGTCATCTCGTCAGCGGTGATCTGGCCGTCGATATTGTCATCCATCGAGCCAAACAGGCGACCGGCTTCAAGCCGTGCCTGATAGTCGTCCTTGCGGTTGTCGGATGTCTCATCCTTCCAGCGATAGCTGAGCGAGGTGTAGAGCATTTCCTCATGGGTCTGCTCGCCCCAGGTGACGTCCACATTCGGATCCGGGTTGGCGAAATTGTTTTCGGAATTGTCGTAAATATAGTTCGCGATCAGCTTCGATCCGGCCGGGACGTCGACCGGCTCTTCGAAGACATAGCTGCGCTGCCAGTTGAAGTCATATTTCGGCAGCGACACCAGCATCTCTTCCTTGCCGTCCGGATAGCGGATGCGAAGGTCCGAGGCATAGCCGCGATAATGGGCGTGCGGGAAGACGCTCATCAGGATCGCATCTTCGGGGAACTCCAGATAGGCGGTTTCCTCATGGCGAGGATCACCTGCCGGAATTTCGATGGAGGCATCGAGCACCACGGACGTGCGGTTCACATATTTCGGCACTTCATCGTGGAAGTAGAAACCGATCTGCGTGATGTCGGTCACCGGCTTGCCAATCGGCGTATAATGCATCTGGAAGCCAATCGCGCCGCCAGCGGGCATCGGTGTGCCGTGATTTGCGCGCGCTTCGGTGGTCTCTGCGCCGACGGCATATCCCCCTGTGGAGAACTCCCAGAGCCCGGTGGAGCCGCGGCCATCTTCAGGGATTTCGGACATATAGCCGGAGAGAACATGGTGCACCGTCTCACGTGAGCCAGCCTTCACGCTGGTCGCGCGGATCCACTTGTCTTCGGTCAGCGGGTTCGCGACGACAGGATAGTCATAGTCGATGATGCCGTTTGCGGGCACATCATAGGCTGGAAGGGTGAGAATGAGATCAGGCTCACCCAGTGGCCATTCGGGGGCATGCAAGTTTGCATCTGCCAGAGGGTCCGGGCCGTCACCGCGCGGGGCGCCAGCTTCGATCCAGTGGACCAGCGTCTTGATCTCGTCGCTGCTGAGGCTGCGGTCGTCCTGGAACGTGCCGACATGCGGGTCTGCATGCCATGGTGGCATCCGGTCTGTGCGGATGACTTCGCGCATCATTGGTGACCAGCCCTGAACGACGTCATGGCTTGTCATCGCCCACGGGCCGATGCCGCCCGGCTGGTGACAGTCAGCGCATTTGCCAAGCAGGATCGGCGCAACGTCTTCGGCGTAGGAGATGTTGATATGCTCGTCGCGGCGGTCACGCTCAGGGAAGTTGACGAGGCAGCCGGGGCTGAGCGGTGGGCCTTCGACGGTCACGTCTTCGCCCGCGATCATCTGGTCGAGCGTGTCGGTCAGGAAGTGATTTTCGGCTTCGGCCTTCTGGCGCTCATAGGACTGACGGTCATCAATCGGGCCGTGATAGACGACCTTGAAGCCCTGGGCTGGATCAATGACGAACACTTCGGCGGTGCGGTGCACGCCGAGGCTCTCGCCGACAAGCTGTTGCTCGTCGATCATGATCGGAAGGCTATAATTGTATTCTGCCGCTTCGGCCGCGACGCTGTCGCGTGTGTCCTGAAGGTTGGAGTTCAGCAGGAGGAATTCGACGCCCTTGTCGCTATACTCGGCGGCGATCTTTTCAAAGTCAGGCATCGCGCCGCGAACGATCGGGCAGCCATTGCCGTGCGTCATGATGACGATGGCTGGCTGGTCGGCATGGTAGAAAAGTTCGTGCGCTTGGCCTTTGTGGTCGATCAGCGAAAAGTTGTCGACATAGTCGGCGGTTTCAACCTTGCTGGTCGCTTCCGCTTTGTCGGATGCATCATGCCCAGCAGGATGATGATTTGCCGCTTCCTTATCGGCCGCAGGCGAGCAGGCCACAGCCAGAACCGACAAAGCGGCACCGGCAGCGAGTTTGTAAGCGAGTGATATTTTCATGAGGACCTCCCAGGCAATCCCCTTCGAAAGCGGGCATTTGCCATGCGCCTTAAGGCGTCTCGCTGTAGCCGGGGACGGTTAAATAGACTCCACTATCATGAAGCAGGTCCGCATTAATGACAATATCGTCATTTTTGCATGGCGCGTGACGGTCGCTATTTGAAAACGCGGCTGAAAATCACGTCGACACGCTTGAAGTGATAGTCGAGGTCAAACAGGGCTTCGAGCTCGTCATCACTCAGTTTTGAGGACACTTCTTCGTCCGCTTTCAGGAAGTCGAGGAAGGCGCCTTCGCCCGCCCAGGTGCGCATCGCATTGCGTTGGACCAGGCGGTAGGAATCCTCGCGGCTGACGCCGGCTTCAACCAGGGCCAGCAGGACGCGCTGGGAGTTATGCAGCCCGCCAAGGCGCATCATGTTGGACATCATCCGGTCTGGGTAGATGAGCAAATTCTCGATGACGCCCGCCATACGGTGTAGGGCGAAATCAAGGTGGATGGTCGCGTCGGGGCCGATGCCGCGCTCAACCGATGAGTGGGAGATGTCCCGCTCATGCCAGAGGGCGACGTTTTCCAGTGCAGGCGTCACAGCCGAGCGCACGAGACGGGCAAGACCGGTTAGATTCTCGGTCAGCACTGGATTGCGCTTGTGCGGCATGGCCGACGAGCCCTTCTGGCCCTTGGAGAAGAACTCCTCGGCTTCCAGAACTTCGGTGCGCTGCAGGTGGCGAACTTCCGTCGCCAGCCGCTCAACTGAAGAGGCAATCACGCCGAGCGTTGCAAAGAACATGGCGTGGCGATCACGCGGGATGACCTGCATGGAGACCGGCTCAGCTTCCAGCCCGAGTTTCTCTGCGACGTGTTCTTCAACGCGCGGGTCGATATTCGCGAAGGTGCCGACGGCGCCCGAGATGGCGCAGGTCGCGACTTCCTTGCGGGCAGCGACGAGGCGGTCACGGCCACGGGCGAACTCGGCATAGAAAGTGGCAAGCGTGACGCCGAAGGTCGTCGGCTCGGCATGGATGCCGTGGCTGCGGCCGATCTTTGGCGTGTATTTGTGCTCTTCGGCGCGCTTTTTCAGGGCGGCGAGCACGCGGTCCATGCCGACGAGCAGCAGGTCTGAGGCGCGCACCAGCTGCACGTTGAGGCAGGTGTCCAGCACGTCAGAAGAGGTCATACCCTTGTGCAGGAAGCGGGCAGGTTCTCCGACATGTTCGGCGACATTGGTGAGGAAGGCGATCACGTCATGCTTCACCTCGGCCTCGATCTCGTCGATGCGGGCGACTTCGAATTGCGCCTTTTCGCGGACGGCCTTGGAGGTGCCCTCGGGGATCTGGCCGAGCTCTTCCATCGCTTCGGCGGCCAGCGTCTCAATCTCCAGCCAGATGCCGTATTTCTCTTCCGGCGACCAGATAGCGGTCATCTCAGGGCGGGCATAACGTGGAATCATGGGGCATCTCCGTTCTTGGCGGGCGTTCTAAACCCGCATGCCGGAGGCGCAAGCCCTAGACTTCGGCAGCGAGCACGCGAGGAAGTTTAAACGTCACCGTTTCGCGGGCGGTGGTGAAGGGCTCCACCTCTATGTCGAAGCGGGCGCGGCAGGCGGCGATGAGGCCCTGGACAAGGTCTTCAGGGGCAGAGGCACCAGCGGTGAGGCCCAGGGTTTCGACGCCTTCGAACCAGCTCCAGTTAACATCCGATGCGCTGGCGACAAGGCGGGAGTCCTTTGCGCCGGCGCGTTTGGCGACTTCTACGAGGCGTTTGGAATTGGAGGAGGTTTCGGCCCCGATGGTGAGGAAGAGATCGCAGCCCTCCGCCATAGCCTTCACCGCTTCCTGGCGGTTGGTCGTGGCATAGCAGATGTCTTCCTTATGCGGGGTCGAGATGTCCGGGAAACGCTGCTGAAGGATTGTGACAATGTCGGCCGTGTCATCAACAGACAGTGTGGTCTGCGTCACGAAGGCGACGTTTGCCGCGTCCTTTGGCTGGTAAGCGCGAGCGTCATCATCTGTCTCGATCAGCGTGATGGCGCCATCTGGCAGCTGGCCCATCGTACCGACGACCTCGGGGTGGCCGGCATGGCCGATAAGGACGATTTCGCGGTCAGCCTGGTGGTGGCGTTCAGCCTCGACATGCACCTTTGAGACAAGCGGGCAGGTCGCATCGACATAGATCATATTGCGGCGCTCAGCTTCGGCGGGCACTGCTTTCGGTACCCCATGCGCGGAAAAGACGACGGGCCGGTCTGGCGGGCACTCGTCCAGCTCTTCTACAAAGACAGCGCCCAGCTTTTCGAGGCGGGAGACAACGTGTTGATTGTGGACGATTTCATGGCGCACATAGACAGGGGCGCCCCATTTGCCGAGCGCCTCTTCGACGATCTGGATAGCGCGATCGACCCCGGCGCAAAAACCGCGGGGTGCTGCAAGTCTGATCTGAAGTTTGCGGCGGTCCATTAAACTCCTCCTGCACGTCACGCAGATGGGGCGTTGCGCCATCTGCTGGTGCCCGGTAACACTGCACCCCATACATGGACGGCCTCGACCGCGAGGCCAAGAGCGACAAGGCATGATTATGCGTGTAATTGCTGTACTGGCGGCCGGACTGATGCTTGCAGCCTGCGGGAGCAACCCTCTTAGCCGTGCTCTCGATACCCGACAAAACGCCGGGCCATGTCCGCCTGTCGCCGCGCTCTATGATGCCTCACGCATTGTCGAAATGGGCGCTGAGGGCATCACCTATGACAAGATTGCCTATACCGGTGAGATCACGGGCGTGAACATGGTTTGCCGTTATATCGACGATCAGCCGCTGCGCGCCGAGGTGGAGGTCGATTTCGCCTTTGGCAAAGGGCCCATGGCGACGGCCAATAGCCACACCTATCAGTACTGGGTCGCCGTCACGCGCCGCAACTCGAAAGTGCTGGCCAAACAGTATTTCACCGTGGATGCCGACTTCTCTAAAGGCATTGTCGATGGCCGCCGGGAAATCATTCAGGACATCATCATCCCACGGGCGGATGAGACAATTTCCGGTGCCAACTTTGAAGTGATCGTCGGCTTTGACCTCACTGATGAGCAGCTCGCGTTCAACCGCGAAGGCCGCCGCTTCCGTCTCGACGCAGGCCGTTAAACCAGAAAATTCGGAGACAGCCATGAGCGATCTCGTCACGCAGTTGTCCGCCGCGTGCGCGGCAGCCTTTGAAGCTGAAGGTTTCGAAGCCCGCTGGGGCGCCGTGCGCCGCTCTGACCGGCCGGAGCTCGCCGATTATCAGTGCAATGGCTGCATGGGCGCAGCAAAGTCACAAGGCCTGGTGCCGCGTGATCTCGCCGCGAAGATTGCCGAGCGCATTTCTGGCGAAGACGCGATTGAGCGCGTTGATGTGGCAGGCCCCGGCTTTCTGAACATCACTGTTTCAAGTGCCGCGCTGTCTCAGCAAGCCGAACACATTCGCAAGGATGAAAAGGCGGGCGGCGGCTCGCTTGAGAAGACCGAAAAGGTCGTTATCGACTTTGGCGGCCCGAACGTGGCCAAACCCATGCATGTCGGACATCTGCGCTCAGCTGTGATTGGCGACACGCTCTGCCGGCTGTTCCGGTATCTCGGCGATGATGTCACCGGCGACGCGCATCTTGGCGACTGGGGCCTGCAAATGGGGCACCTCATCACAGAACTCTTCGCCGAGCAGCCGGATCTGGTCTATTTCGATCCTGATTTCGCCGGGCCTTACCCAGAAGAGCCGCCGGTTACGATTGAAGACCTTGGCCGACTGTACCCGCAAGCCTCTGCCAAGGCGAAGGCTGATCCCGCACGCAATGAAGCGAGCCAGCAGGCCGTCGCCGAAATGCAGGCAGGACACCCCGGCTATCGCGCATTGCTGCAGCACTTCATCAACGTGTCCGTTGAGGCGCTGAAGGTGGATTATGCGTTTCTCGGGGTCGAGTTCGACCTCTGGAAGGGTGAGAGCGATGTCGATGGGTTGATCCCCGGCATGGTCGAAGACCTGAAAGAGAAGGGCCTCGCCAAGCTCGATGATGGGGCGTGGATCATCGATGTCGCGCGCGAGAGCGACAAGAAAGAGATGCCACCCTTCATGCTGATCAATTCGCGCGGCGGGACGGGCTATCACGCCACGGACCTTGCGACGATTGTCGACCGTATCGCGGAGATCGGGCCAGACCGGATGCTCTATGTCGTCGACCAACGCCAGGCCCTGCATTTCGAGCAGGTTTTCCGGGCGGCTGACAAGGCTGGCCTGATTTCCGAGGACCGGCTGGAGCATATCGGCTTTGGCACGGTGAACGGCGACGATGGCAAGCCGTTCAAGACGCGCGAAGGCGGCGTGCTGCGTCTGGCTGACCTCAACCGCATGGCGCTCGAGGAAGCCGAACGGAAGATCGGCGAAGCGGGCCTCTCGGGCGATATCGGCGAGAAAGAGCGCCTGAAGATTTCGCAACTCGTCGCGCGCGCCGCGCTGCGCTTTGCGGACCTGCAGAATGTGCGCACCACAAACTATGTCTTCGATCTTGACCGGTTCACGAGCTTTGAGGGCAAGACAGGCCCTTATCTCCTTTATGCGGCGGTGCGGATCAAATCGCTGCTTCGCCGCGCGAAAGACGCCGGCAACCTGCCAGGCGAAGTGAAGATTGAGCGCGACACTGAGCGCGCGCTTGTCCTTGCCATGGACGGCTTTGCGAACGCGCTTGCCCAAAGCCATGCCAAGCGCCAGCCGCACATCTTGTGTGAGCATGTCTACTCGCTCGCGCAGGCCTTCAGCGCGCTTTATGCCGATGCGCCGATCGCGAATGAAAGCGATGCGGAGGTACGGGCGTCGCGGCTTGGGCTTTGTGAAGCGGTGCTGAAACAGCTCGAAGCCGGGCTTGGCATTCTGGGGATCGAAGCTCCGGAACGGATGTAAACCGGGCTCGAAGTTAACAGATCGCTGCGTCCTGTTTACCCGGGCCTAACGGGCTTTAAGAAAACAGTACCAAAAATGAACATGACAGGGGCGTTTCGGTAACTTTCGCGCAACCGGGGACGCGTATCTTGCTCTCACACACAGATGTGACGAGGAGATCACCCCATGCTGAAAGACCTGGTGCAGCAGTCCGCCGAAAAGCTCGAAATCAGCCCGGAAGATGCCCGTCAGGCCATCGGTATTCTGCTCAGCACGATTGAGCGGCAAGGAACCTCGCAAATCGAGAAAGTCTTCTCGCGCATGGCGGGCGCACGAACGCTCGCTGCAGCGACAGCATCAACCAGCGGCCTTGCCACTGGACCGATTGCCCGCCTGATCGAACAGACGCCAGGCGGACGCCGCCACGTGGCGATGTCGATGTTTTCACGCCTTCACAAACTGAGGCTTGGGCACGGTCAGATTGCAGACCTGCTCGGCTGTGTCCGCGATCATGTCGAACACAGCTATGGTATCTACAATTTTGGCCATCTGGGAGATCTGTTCGGAACCGGTGCCGTCGAAGAGGACCAGGTTCAGACAGCCGCTGTCGCTTGAATCAAGGTTAATTTTCTTGAATTTGGTCACAAAAGAGGTTTGCCTGCGGAATTGCACTGCGGCAGGCCTTTCCAAATGTGTAGATGAAAGCTAGCTAGCTCTGCATGACCATGACCGAGACGACTTCTGGCCTCCCACCTCTGACCTTCGAGACGGACAATACGTCTTCCTTTGACGCCAATGGCGAGGGACCGGGCATCCAGTCAGCGCTTCTCGTGCAGGCGCTTTCGCATCATGCGAATACGCTGGCGGCTGATGGTAAGGCGGACCTTGTGTCAATCAGCATGGATGTGACCGGCACGCCTCTTGGAGACGGAAAGGGCGCAATTCAGTCCGACGTTGACCGTCAGACGCGCACGTTGCTGTTCATCGGTGCAGAGTTGAGCTCAAAGGCTGGTCTTCACACCCGAGCAACTGCGATCTTCCGCATTCACCGCGACGAATAGGTAGAGACGTGCCGCAAAGCGATATCATCACCAAGGCGCCTCCGCTTGCAGGGCGACGTATCTTCATCGTTGAAGACGAGCCAATCGTTGCGATCGATCTGAAATACACGTTCGAACACGCAGGCGCGATCGTGCCGGCCATCTCAGGTTCATGCCGGGATGCGCTCCGCGCCGTTCAGGAGCTAGACCTCGACGGTGCCGTGCTGGACTACAATCTGGCTGATGGCGACTCGCTGCCCATTGCCAAGGCGCTCGCCGATCAGGCTGTGCCTTTCATGTTCTATAGTGGCGGCGGAGATTTTTCGTCGATCAGGAAGCTATGGCCGCAGGTAACGATTGTGCGCAAACCGACACAGTCGGCAAAGATTGTGCAGGCGCTGCGCGATCTGCTCTAAGAGTTCTTTACAAAAATAGACCCCAGCGTGCAGTCTCTCCGGACGAAGGAGAATCCCATGCGTCGTATTGTGTTCGGGGCTGTGCTGGCCTGCTGTCTGCCCGCTGGCTGTGAGTCAGGTGCTGCTGGAGCCGGGTTCGGAAATGTGCTTGGCGAGGCGATCGGAGCCTATGGACAGGGCGCTGGTGTGGCAGGCCTATCAGGATATGAAATCGATGCAGGGCTTCGCGAGGCGCTGATCATCGGAACCGACCGGGTCGCGGGCGAGCTTGGCGTCCGTAATGGCTATTGGTCTGATCCGCACATCCGTATTCCGCTACCGGGTCGGCTTGGCGACGCGCAGCGGGAGCTTAAGCGTATTGGTCTGTCTGCGCCGCTGGATGATTTGCAGTTGCGCATGAACCGGGCTGCGGAAGATGCGGTGCCTGCGGGCAGGGAAATTATCATTGACGCGGTTCGATCGATCACGATTGAGGATGCTGTCAGCCTGTTGCGCGGGGGCGATACAGCGGCAACCGATTTCCTGCGTCGCAAAACCGAAGGGTCGCTCCGCACGACGTTCAAGCCTTACGTCCAGTCCGCGCTTTCCTCATCCGGGGCTTATCAGTCTCTGGATTCGGCGACGTCTTCTGTCCCGATGCTGGCGGCCGCGGCGGGTGACTACAAGTCGTCGCTGACTGATCATGCTGTCCAGTACGGCCTCGACGGCCTGTTTGATTATCTCGCCGAGGAAGAGACCAAAATCCGGGAGAATCCGGTCGCCCGGACAACAGCGTTGCTTCGCAAGGTTTTCGGAGCAGTTTGATGCGGCGGTATATGACTGAAGCATCTGATGGCGACATGGCGGCCATTGAGTTTGGCAACAAGGATTTCGATCTCGCCGGTGTCTGGCTGCACGCCAACGGTTTTAATGCGATGACTTATCAGTCTCTTCTGGCGCCGCTGGGAGAACGCCGCCGGGTGGCTGCACTTGATATGCGGGGGCATGGGCGCACAACGCTAACCGCTGACCCCAAGTCGCTGAAGTCATGGAAAGTCTACCGCGACGATGTGATCGACTTCCTTGAAAAGCGCGCCGCCAGACCGGTTGTGCTGGGCGGTCATTCGCTGGGGGGATGTGTCTCCATGCTGGTCGCCGGCAAGCGGCCCGACCTTGTGAACGCCCTGATCCTTGTTGATCCGGTTGTCTTCTCCAAGCGCTTCTATTTCAACATGCACACGATGCCGCTGACGTCGCTGGTGTCGCAAAATACGCGCATGGCGCGCCGCGCACGTCAGCGCCGGGCCGAGTTCGGTGGGCCGAAAGAAGCATTTGAGGCTTACAAAGGAAAAGGGGCGTTCAAGACATGGCGCGAGCCCTTCCTGGAAGACTATCTGCGCGATGGCTTGCACCGCATCGATGAGAATGCGCCGCGCAGCAAGAAACAAACCTGGCGCCTGACCTGTGAGCCCGCCTGGGAGGCGGCGACCTTTGCTGGACAGCGTAACCGGCCGTGGAAGGCGCTGCGGAAAATTCGGGACAACAATATTCCAGTGGTCATCTTCAGACCGCAGATCGGGGCTGTCCTGACCGATGCTGTCACAAAGCGGATGCTGAAAGTCTATCCACAAATCGTATTGAAGGAGCGGCCGAATGCGACGCACTTCCATCCGATGGAAGTGCCGTTTGAGGTGCGCGATGAGCTGTCTCGCACGCTCACCCACATGGTGGATGGGTATTCGCTATCTGAAGACAGCTTGATGCGCCGCAGCCTGCACGGCAATCACTAAGGCCGCTATTCGGCGCGCTTAAAGGTAGAGATTGCCCGGCGCGATCGTTGCTAGTTCGTCGAGAAGGGCGGGCGGCGTTGCCATGGCTTTGCGGGATTTAAGATCAAACGTCACCGCAACGACTTCGCTCGTCATCCATGGTTTGCCCGAAACAGGGTCCAGCATCCAGTGCACCAGGGAGTGGGTCTTTTCCTGCGCGCTGGCCATGGCGGTGCGGATCTCGAACAGGTCGCCTGCCGTCGGCCAGGCGCGGTAGATGATGCGGTTTTCAAGCACGGCCGCGCCCATCTCGCTGCCAGGCACTGAGGCTGCGATTTTCTTACGCCAGTCATAGAGCAAATTCGGCACGGAATCGGAGACGCGCCCGATGAACATGTGAGGATGCATTCGCCCGAAAGCATCGCAATCGCCGGGCGGGACCATGCCCAACCCGATGACCTGCACGCCCTCATCGATGGCATGTTCGCGGGTGATGCTTTCGCTGGAGGCTGCTGCCTTCGACATATCCAGTCCGCGCGGGGCTGTGGCCGCCGGTGCCTCACCGATCAGCGTTGTCAGGGCATCGCGGGACCGGTCACTCCAGGCGAAGGGCTTCAGTGAGTCGGACCCGACATGTGCGAGGCGCGTGCGAAACGAGGCCGCGGGGACACCGTCTGCATGCACCAGTTCCTGGTACAGCGTGGCGCCCGTCTCGCTAACATCCAGCAGGCAGCCCTTCATCGAGAGCGGGCGGCCGGGATGGACTTCCCGCATGAAGCGGATGTGCTGCTCCAGAGGGATCAGCGTTGACGGGGATTCCGGTTTGAAGGCGTGAGACAGATGGCACTGGCCTGCAAGCACGCCGATGCCTTCGAAGGCCATGCGGACGTAGAAGCGGACATTCATATGCCCCATCTCGTCGCAATCCCATGTATTCGCGCTGCCTTTCCAGAGGTCGATCATGAGATGGCTCCTATTGTGTCGCATGTCGGCAGAGCTGCACCGGGCAAGGCAGGGCGGAGCAAGGCTTGGGCGCTACGGTCATTGAGATGATACTCGATCCGCAGCTTGCGCTTCTTGATCGTGTAGGTAAGCGGCACGCTCTGCGCGCACTGATCGGCGCCTAGCGATATGATTTCAATCGCATCAAAAGGTGATGTGCCGTCCATGGCGTTGTGAGCGCCGGTGCATAGTCCCGGGTATTCGACGAGGAAGCCGTTGTCTTGCGCCGCAAGGCGTATCGGATAAGGGGAAAGTCCTTCTTCGTACACGCAGCCTGACCAATGCGCGATGTTTACCGCATCCTCGAAATCTGCCGGATCTGCCTGAGCGACCAACGACACTGAGCAGGCAATAAAGACGGCAGCAAGCCCTCTCACTCTGCCGCACACACGCGGCAGACGCCGCGCGCTTCAATAACGGCATGGCGCATCTGGAAGCCGGCCGCCTTGGTTTCGCTCTTCAGGGCCTCGGTCGTCGCTGTGGCGTGAAGTTCTTCGGCCGCACCGCATTCTTCGCAAATAAGGAAGACGGCAGAGTGCTTGTGACTTGTATGCCCGCACGCGACATAGGCGTTGAGGCTCTCGATCTTGTGGGCGAGCCCAACGTCCTGGAGAAAATCAAGCGCCCGATAAACGGTCGGCGGCTTGGCAGACCCTTCGCCATCGAGATTCGCGAGCAGGTCATAAGCCTTTGACGGCTCAGAGCTTTCCAGAAGAAGACGTAACACCTTGCGGCGAATCTTTGTGAGGCGTTGCCCGCGGCGAGCTGCAAGCAGCTCGGCTTCTTCAAGGAAGGAGTCTACATCCTGCGGACTGCAGGGTGTGTTGGCGTGGACGTGCGTGTGTGGTTCAGCATGGGCCATGGCAGCAATGTCGGGTGTTTTGTCCGGAATTTCCAGTAAAAAGCGCCGCGAGCCACCGTGTCGATACGGACAGATGCGTAGTCGGGCGTCTTTGCCGCGCGGCAAGCAGGCGCGCGGCAAAGAGGGCAATATTCGATATTATCACAAGGGGTTAGCTGGTCTCATCATTTCTTGAGGAGGTTTCCAGATGAAACGGATTTATCTTGCTGCTCTCGCTGGTGCAGCGACCCTTGCCTGCACAGCGCCAGCCTATGCCGAAACCGGCAACTGGATGGTGCGCGGGCGCGTGATCGGCGTGCTGCCGGACGAAAGCGCCGACCTGTCGGTTGGTGGTACGAGCCTGCCAGGCACAGTGGACATTAGCGACCAGTATGTGCCCGAACTCGACATCACCTATTTCTTCACTGACCACATCGCAGCAGAGCTGATCCTGGGTGTAACCCCGCACGATGTTAAAGCCACGGGCGTCACTGTGCCGGGTGTCATGACGGATGCGACCATCGATCTTGGGGATGTCTGGCTGCTGCCGCCAACACTGACGCTTCAGTACCACTTCAATACGGACGGAGCGCTCAAGCCTTATGTTGGCGCCGGTGTGAATGCGACCTTCTTCTTCAACGAGGACCAAGGCCCTATCGCAGATGGCATCGACTATGACCCATCTGTCGGCTTCGCGCTCCAGGCTGGCTTTGACTATGACCTGGATGGCGTGCCCGGCGGCTGGGCATTCAATGCCGACGTCAAGAAGGTCTGGATTGAGCCTGACGTAAAGGTCGACTTCACCAGCGCGCTCGGCCCGTCCCTCGGTGTCTCAAGCGTGAAGGTCGACGCTGACGTCGAAATCAACCCTGTGATCGTCGGTCTCGGCTTCGGTTACAGGTTCTAGGACGCGGGCCCCAGGCCTTCACCTTTCAATACCTCCCCTCTGGGCCTTGCCGATATATGGCAGGGCCCTTTTTTTGCCTAAGCGCGGCGTGTGGGCCGTATCTGGTTTTTTGCTAAAGGCCCATCTGACGAGCGGCGAGGTCCCGCATGATCTCTTCAGAGCCGCCCCCGATCGCCATGACGCGTACCTCGCGGTAGATGCGTTCGACGCGGTGCCCGCGGATGAAGCCAGCGCCGCCAAGGATCTGCATCGCCTCGCGGGCGCAGTATTCCATGGTTTCGGTGGCCTGAACCTTCAGCATGGCAAGCTCTGCGACAGGTTGCTCTCCGTTCTGGACGCGCCAGGTGAGCTGGTCGAGCATCGCCGTTGATGCCCAGACGCGCTGCGCCATGCTGGCAATCTTGTGACGAATGACCTGATGATCGGCGAGGCGTTTGCCAAAGGTCTCCCTTTGCTGCGCCCAGGCGGCCGCCTCCTCGATGCAGACGCGCGCATAAGCGGTGGCCTGGGCTGCCATGCCGAGACGTTCGCCATTGAAATTGGCCATGATGCCGTAAAAGCCTTTGTCCAACTCGCCGATCAGGTTTTCGGGCGGGACGAAGACGTCATCAAAGTGGATCGTGGCGGTGTCAGACGCCCACCAGCCCATTTTTGGCAAGCTCGTGCGGGAGACGCCTTCGGCCTCCAGATCAATCAGCATGAGGGAGATGCCGCCCATGCCGGGGCCGCCCGTGCGAACGGCTGTGGTCAGCCATTTCGAGGTGCACCCGCCGGTGATGTAGGTCTTGGAGCCGTTCACAACCCAGCCATTACCGGACTTTTTGGCGCTGGTTTTCAGCTGCGCGACATCAGATCCGCCGCCGGGTTCGGTAATGCCAAGGCTGATCTGCTTTTTGCCGGAGAGGACTTGCGGCGCGATTTCACGTTTCATGTCCTCATTGCCAAGCGCCATGACAGGCGGCAGGCCGATGCCATGGATCATCAGGGCTGAGGAGACACCGCCAGCGCCCATACGCGCGAGCTCTTCGGACGTGACCGTGCCGTGAAACCTGTCAAAATCGGTGCCGGCGCCGCCATATTCTTCCGGATAGCCCATGCCGATGAGACCGGCTTCGGCGGCTTTGGGATAGACCTCGCGCGGGATGACACCGGCGGTTTCCCAGGCTTCAATATTGGGGACCAGCTCCTTGTCGATGAAGCCGCGAACCGAGTTGCGCCAGATTGAATGTGTCTCGTCCATCCACGGAGCGGGTGGTCTCAGACTGTCGAAAGTAATGTCACGTGCTTTTGCCATGAGGCGATCCTGCCGCGACCAGCCTGAAAATCAATCGTGACGTGGCGGCAAAGAAAAAGCCCGCTGCACGAGGCAGCGGGCTCTCTCAAAGTATCTTCTTACCTACGCTTAGTAGCGCAGGGTAAGACCGATCGAGTAAGTGCGGCCAAGCGCATTGCCGACGAACGGATTGTAGGAAAGCTCCGTGCGGGCTGCCGCAGGGTCCTGGTCGGTGATGTTCTCGATCGCACCGGTCAGCTGAACCTCTGCAAAGTTGACTGGAAGCGTCCATGCGCCGAGAATGTCATACTGGACATAGTCGTCTGCGCTTACACCGAAGTCGCTGCCGTTTGCAGGGCCACGATTGTCAGTTACGCCGCTGATATACTGCATCTGGTAACGCAGATTGATATTTTTCAGGGCATAATTGGCATAGAGATTGGCTTTGAACTCCGAGATCGAAGGCGCGCTGCGATCCCAGTTGAGGAAGCCAACAGCATCGTATCCTTCAGCGAAGGTCACGCCACCAAGCTCGAATTCACGGACATCGTAGTCGAGCGTGTAGGTGCCGGCGCCGCCAATGGTCATTTCACCCGGGCCAACATCAAAATAGGTGCTGGCGGCAAGGTCGAGGCCCGTCGTTTTGATGCCGGGACCGTTGACGACATCAACGCGGACACGCTGGATGTCATTGCCGGTGGTCACGCCTTGGGTACAGGTGTTGCCATTAAAGGTGAGCAGGTAGGCCAGCGGGTGGTTACAATCCACAAGCTGCGTTCCGTCGCCTGGGCCGTTACCGACAGCATTTGCAACAGCCTGCGCAGGTGTTGTCGTGATCTCGTCCTCGAAGTCATAGCTCCAATAGTCGATAGAACCCCGGAAGTGCGGGAAGTCGAAGACGGCGCCGATATTGTAGGTAAAGGCCGTTTCAGGCTTCAGGTCTGGGTTGCCGTAGCTGTCCACCGACTTGAAGTTATTGTTGGCGGCCTGAATGCCGGCGAGGTTCGTGGCCAGACGCCCATTAATAATGTTGCTAGGCAGTGGGCCGCGGAACGTGGTGCCGGCGGAGCCGCGCAGGACGAGCCAATCGGCTGGTTCATAGCGTAGCGATATCTTTGGATCGGTCGTTGAACCAACACCGCCCCCATAATCTTCATACCGAACCGCGAGGGTTGCGTCGAGATTGTCGAGGATCGGGAAGTTCACTTCGCCGAACAGGGCGTAGACGCTTTGTTGAAGACGGGCTTCGTTGTACTGCCCGAGGAAGATGAATGGCCCGATAATCGGATCACCATTGGTCAGACAGCTATTGTCGCCTTCAACCGCACACGGGTTGATCGCCGCATTTGACATGTCGTTGATCGGGTCGGTGGCGAAGTTGGAGTGGCGGAATTGGCCGCCGACCGCATATGCGATCTCACCACCGGACAGGTTTATACCTGACAGGCCCGTCAGCACTGTGTCGTAGACGAAGTAATCCTCGCTCTGGTCTGTACCGCTAGGCAGGAACAGATGATCCAGGAGTTCGCGGCTATTCTCGTTGCCGGGAACGTAGGCCGGGTTGTCCAGGCCGAGCGCCGGGTTGCTTGCGTGTGCGTTGATGAATGGGTTGAAGAACATACAGTCACCAACACCGGCTGTGCCGGATGTACGGTCACAATTTGGTCCGCCGAACCCTTCCAGCGCATCCTGAAGGCGCTGACCGACAATGTCTGGCGTGTAGAAGACACGATCAGACTTGTAGAAGGTCAGATCGTTTGACCAGGTTGCGTCTTCCCAGACGTCCCATTCAAAACCACCGGAAACGCGGAACGCGTCATCTTCTGCGATACCGACCTGACCGCCAGTGCCGCCATAGAGTTCCTCATTGCCGCCGAGGCCAATTGGCCGGCCGAGCAGGATCGAGGCATAGCTACCAAACGTATTTGCGAGCGTGCCGGGTGTGAACGGGTCGGCAACGCCGCCTGAAAGGCCCGATTGCGCAATGAATGCGGCATAACCCGGGTTGGTCGATGGCACATCAAACGCATAGGTGCTGCCTGGACCCTTTGGACCTTGGGTCGGCGGGAATGAAGGCGAGTAGCGGTTGTTGGTGGTTTCCGAATTGGCGTACAGGGCTTCGCCGTGCATCCGGAATTCGGGCGAGAGTTCTGCCTCAAAGCTCGTGAACACCTGAAGCCGGTCGGAATCTTCAACGAGATTGTCGAATGGCACATAGGAGAAGCGACAGATCGGCAGACCAGATGTCGAGCCGACAATGCCGCCCATGGCCTCACAGGTGTTGATGGCCTGGCCGTCAACAACAAGGCCTAGCGATGTGCCAGCGGCACCTTGGCTGATTGGGCCCAGCTTCGGGATATATGTGCTTGGATTGCCGAGGACCGACCACTGCGCAGGGTTTACGCTATAAGGGCGGTTCACGAAGTCGCGTTCGGTCGTTTTGAGTTCTGAGCGGTGTTGTTGACCGACACCGAACATGAAGTTGCCGTTCTCGAAATTCTTCCCGAACAGGGCTGAGACTTCATAATCGCCGTCTGAGCCGTCGATTGCCTTGAAGTCGCCCTTCAGCTCAATACCGTCAAAATTGGTCTTGGTGATGAAGTTAGCAACGCCCGAAATGGCGTCGGAGCCGTAGGTGGCCGCCGCGCCGTCCTTGAGCAGTTCAATACGCTCAAGCGCAAACAGCGGAATAAGCTGGGTGTTTGCGTAGCCATCGCCCGGCGAGGCAATGGTGCGCTTGCCGTTGAGAAGCACGAGGTTGCGCGTGGCACCAAGGTTGCGAAGGTTGATTGAGCCTTGGCCTTGAGCGCCCTGGGCGCTTGCGGCGAACTGGTTCGAATCACCAAGAACCGAGCCCACAGAAGGCAGCGACTTGATGAATTCGAGAGGCGAGCTGACGCCGGAAACTTCGAGGTCTTCAGCGCTGAACACGTCGACAGGTAGCGCGGCATCTTCGGGTGTGCCGGCAATGAAAGAACCGGTGACGGTCACTTTTTCCTGACGAAGATCCCCCTCATCGGCCTGTTGTTGAACTGTAGCTGGGGCATCGTCTTCCTGTGCAGTAGCAACTGAAGCGAAACCTGTGGCGAGCGCCAGCACAATAGCCGAGCGCGCGCTCGTATAGAGCAGCCTGTTGGTCATGTATCCTCCCTAGATAGACCGAATGTGAAGTTCTCTTTATAGGAACCTTGCCTAAGGAATGCGGGCATTACCCCGTGTGGTCAAGCTACTTTAATATAGTTGCCAACCATGATTAAAAGGCATGAGACTCTCGGTTGAGGGGCGTTAGTTAGAAAAAAAACCCTTAAAAACTTAACTGCAAGAAAAATATTTGCATATAAACGTGTCGTCAGGTCAAGATATGTGACCAAATTGCAACGGACCTCTTTCCGCAACGGCATCGATTCAGCCGCAGCTGATGCTGGAAGGCAACGCTATATCTCCCCATATCGACCGGCGTGAGATACAACCCGTCCCCTGACTCGCCGCCGGGCCAGCCTTCTCCGGCTGGTTTTGGCATGCCTCTGATCGTCATCCTGTTGACGGTGGCCATCGTCGCCGCATCGACGGTGCAGTTGATGTCTGAGAATTCGATTCTCTTCCCGCGATCGATTTCCGAATGGATGTTTGAGGCAGGTGCAATCGCTGGCGGCCCCGATTTTCAGGGCGTCTATCGGCCACTTGGCTGGTTCGCGCCGCTTGTCCTTCACGTCTTCCTGCATGGCGGTATCTTTCACCTTGCAATGAACATGACCGCGATGGTCGCTTTCGGGCCGCCGATTGCCATGGCGTTTGGGCGAGACCTTAAGGGCGCGCTCGGCTTCCTGATCTTCTTTGTCGGGGCGGCCATTGCCGGCGCACTGTTCCAGATTGGATGGAGTGACCTTACCGGACAGTCAGAACTCGCGATCGGTACGTCGTCTGCCCTCTCGGGCTTCTTGCCGGCTGTCGGCTGGATCATGGGCGGTTATAAGCAGGCGATCCGCATGTCGGTGCCCTGGCTCTTGATCAACATTGCGATTGCTGTGACCGGCGAGCTGCTGGCCGGCGCGGTTGGGATCAGGCTAGCCTGGGCGGCGCATATTGGCGGTCTTGCGGGCGGCTTTGTGCTGTTCCCGCTCTTGCTTGCCGTATTCAACCCACGCGTCTGGGCGCGCATCCGGCAGCTGCATCATTAAGGCTCGCGGCGCACCGTCGGCGCTGAGATGCCAAGCGCCGCGCTTTTGCGGACTTTCTCACGCTTGAAGCGGTAAAGCTCAGCCGGTCGCCCGCCTGTTGCCGACATCATCTCGCCGGTGCCTTCGACAAGCCCCGTGCGCTCCAGCGAACGCCGGAAGTTCTGCTTGTGAAGCGGCAGGCCGAGAACACCTTCGCAGGTCGCCTGCAAGGCAGACAGCGTGAACCGGTTCGGCATTAGTTCGAAGACGACAGGACGATAGCGGATCTTGCCGCGCAGGCGCTCCATCGCGGTGGCCAGAATCCGCCTGTGGTCGGACGCCATCGGTTCGCCAAGTTTGACATCCGGCAGAGGCAGGCCGGCATCGCGGGCACACTCAATGACGAGCCCGGCTTCATAGAGCAGCTCATAGCGCTCCAGCACACGGTCTTCGCTCCAGTCATGCCCGTTCAGGCCAAAAGCGAGGTGCACCCGCGCCTGCCGCGCATCGCTACCTGCGGCCCAGGTTGCCAGACGCGGCGCGATTTCATCGTCGATAATGGCCGGGCGGCTGGTGCGATGATCTTCCCATGGGAAATGGCTATACCAGCCGCGCCAACGCGCTTTGAGTTGCTTGGGCAGGTCTTGCTGGTCAGGTGTCAGGCCGAGATAACCGACAGATACCACGCGGGCATTGGCCGGCGCATCTGCGAGCGTGGCTTCGGGCGTTTCACGGTCCCGGTCGCCAAAGGTGTAAAGCTGTTCAACATAGCCAAGATCAAAGCCGGTCTGCTCCCGCACCCAGCCCCTCAGGGCGATTTCAAAGGTGCGATGCGTTGCCGGATCGAACGTACCGAAGGGCAGGGCAGCGAGATCACTGCCGCGCCGGGCCACCAGCACGCCCGGGTCTTCGTCATTCATCGCGACGATCACGACGGAGAGACCAATGATCAGCGTCGCCGTCATCAGGTGCGCCCCTCCATCGCCGCCAGCAAGGCTTCGTGGCGGCTGATAAAGACGGCCTGCGCACGGGTAGGGGCTTCGGGCTGCAGCTCGATCTCGAGACCGTCGGGCGGCGTGCCGAAGAATTTGTCCGCTTCCCCCGTTGAAAATCCGGCAAGTTGCGTGGCTTCGAACCAGGCACAGATATGATCGGCCCGCTTGATAAGACGTTTAAGCGGTGCGGGCAGACGCGCCGGCAGGCCAAAGCGCAGGTGAACCGCTTCGGTCAGCCTGTTCTCCACAGATTTATAGCCATCGCCGAGCACGGTCTTGAACGGTGAGATCATGTCGCCAATGACATATTCGGCCGCGTCATGGTGCAGCGCCATCAAGCGTTCGAAAGGTTTAAGGCCTGGTTCGAGTTCGCCGCAGATGAATTCCACGATGACGCTGTGCTGGGCGACGGAAAAGGCATGATCGCCGAGAGTCTGCCCATTCCAGCGGGCCACGCGGGCCAGTCCGTGCGCAATGTCGTCGACCTCAATATCCAATGGTGATGGGTCAAGCAGGTCAAGACGGCGCCCGGACAGCATGCGCTGCCAGACCCTGTCGGGGGCTTTTCTTGAACGGGTCGTTGCAGGTCGGCTCATGGCGTCTGTCTTTAATCCTTTGGAAAGCGGGGTAAAGAAAAGGCGTCATTTTGCTTACAAACTGCCTCGCCTCCGTCACGTTTTGATCAGGTCTCGTTAAAGAGTCGAGGCGATACTCGCCTCAACGATAAACAAACAAGCCCGAGGCGTGAAAACAATGGTGGAACTGGTGATGGATGCCGCTGCAAATCCAGCGACAGCATGGTGCATATTGGCCGGGGCGGCGCTGATCGTGATGATCGAGGCCGTCTCGTCTAACTGTCCTGCACTCTGGGGGGATATGGGCGAGGATTTCGAAGACTAGCGGCGAGCCCTCTCCATTCGAAATTCAGGCAAAACGCCCCTCTCGTTCATCGAGAGGGGCGTTTTGCTGTCTAGTATGAGCCGTCAGGGTCGGCGCCGGTTGCGCTTACGCGATCGGCCAGCGTGCCGATTTCATGGGTGGTGTAGGTCTCAATGACGTCAGACGCCTCTGAAATGGCCTCATCCGTGCTCTTCGTGCCGTCTTCGACCTCTCCGGCCAGCTCAAGCAGCGGCTGGTAGAGCGCTTCCGGTTCCCCCTGCATGGTCAGGCCGAACGGTGAGCCGGAATCTTCAAGCGCTTCCCAGGCGCCGCGCACACCTGCCCAATAGTCGCTTGTCGCAGCCAAGTAATCTTCGCCGACCGCGACCGGGAAGTCATCAAAGTGGCGGTAGGTGTTCACGCCGATCTCGCGGACCAGCACGTTCGGATCCTCATCTAGGACGAGTTTCGAATTTGTCTGTTCGTGCACCCAGCCAAACGGCGTGATCGTGTGCCGGTTGACCGCGAGAACCGTGTCGTAATCCTCACGTGCGGTCATGTCGCGGCGCGGCAGAGGCCGCCATTCAGCCGGAGGGGTCCATTGGGAGACGTGATTGTCATGCGTCCAGGCGGCGACGGCACCATAACGCGGTGAATCGTCGACCTGATAGACTTCCTGCGCCCATTGGCCTTCGCTTTCTCCGGTTGGCACGGGGCGCATTTCCCAGGCATTCCCGCCAATGAAGCTCAGCACTTCTGTTGGCTCATACGTCCAGTCCTGACGCCAGTGCTTGATGGGAAACTCCTCGCCCTCATCTCCGACGACGAGAATGTGCTGAAGGCTGATGAAGTCACCCGTGTCCTCAATCACCCGCACGATCTCATAGCCGCCTGAAAGCTTCGGCTCCTTCAGTTCGTATCCGTCTGTCAGTGCCACCGTCTCGCGGAAATCGAAGGTTACATCGTAATTGCCTGCCATGGCGAGAATCGCGTCGCGATCCAGCTCGAAGGACGGGTCGGCGATGGCATCCTGCGCAGTAACGACGGGCGCTGACAGGGCGCAGGTGAGTGCCGCAATGGCGGCGGGGCGGACATAATTCAACATGGTTTTCCCTCTGACGGTTGGTTCTGAATGATTGGAACAGTAATAAGAATGAGAATCATTTGCAATACGTAATCCGGTATGTAATGAGAATGAGAATTATTCGCGTATCAGGATTTGAAGGACCTTACAACGATATGACCACAAGTTTGAAAACCGGCGCCGGGACGCTGGCACGTGCAGCATTGGTGAGCGTAAGCGCGATTGCCCTGAGCGCAGGCGCACTGGCGCAGGAGGCTTCTGAGACCGAACGGCAGGAAGAAGGCGAGCAGCGTCAGGAAATCGTGACCGTCTATGGCACGACCAATCCAATCGCCGTTTTCGACTATCCAGGCCAGGTCAGCGTCCTGACGCGGGAGGACATCGACCTGCGCACGCCCTCATCAGTGTCGGACCTTCTGAAAGACGTGCCAGGGATGGCATTTTCCGGCGGCCCGCGGCGGACAGGCGAAGTCCCGAGCATCCGGGGCTTCAGCGGACAGAATGTGCTGATCCTTCTCGATGGCGCCCGCCAGTCCTTTACCTCGGCCCATGATGGGCGTTTCTTCGCAGACCCAGCGCTGCTCGGCGCTGCCGAAGTAGTGCGGGGGCCTGCCTCTGCGCTTTACGGGTCCGGCGCGGTTGGCGGCGTCCTCGCGCTGGAAAGCGCTGACGCTGCAGACCTCCTGGAAGAGGGCCAGATCTGGGGCGCACGGGTGCGCGCGGGCTATCAGTCCGTCAATGAGGAAACGCTCGCAAGTTTCACCGCCTTTACCAATACAGGCAAGTTTGACGGCCTTGCCTCAATCGGGCTTCGCCAGTCTGGAGATATCGAGCTTGGCGACGGCTCGTCCCTGCCATCGGATGACGACATCACGACGGGACTGGTGAAAGGGTCTTATGCCCTTAGCGATGCGGTCAAGCTGGAGGCTTCCTGGCAGCGCTTCGACAATTCGGCGTTCGAGCCGAACAATGGGCAGGGCACACTCGGGACCGGCGACGGCGTGCTTGATCGTAATGTCGAGAAGGAGATTACCTCAGATACCTATCGGCTTGGCCTCGGCTTTGATCCGGCGAGCGACTGGGTGGACAGCAGCCTGACCGTCTATCAGACCGTCACCAGTGTCGATGAGTTCGACGCGACGGTGCCGCGCAACATCTCACGCGAGATCGAGACGACAGGCCTCAGCGCCCGCAATGCATCGCGCTTCGATCTCGGCGGGATTGAGACCGTGTTCACGGTCGGCGGTGACTGGTACCGCGACGAGCAGACCGGATTTGACAGCGAAACGGCAGACGCGACCCGCAGCGGTGTGCCCGATGCGGAGTCCGAATTTGTCGGCATTTTTGCGCAGGTCGAAGCTGTAGCTTCGAGGCCTTTGGGCCTGCCGGGCGAGCTGATCGTTATTCCCGGCATTCGCTATGATGAGTTTAAGTCCAAATCCGACGCGGCAACAGGCAAGAACGAGGACAGTGCCGTCTCGCCGCGACTGGCGGCGAGTTATGGGCCGGTTGAGTGGCTGCGTGTCTTTGCCAGCTATGCAGAAGGCTTCCGTGCGCCGTCGGTCAACGAGCTATACCTCGACGGCACGCATTTCGAAGTGCCGCACCCCATCCTGTTCGATCCGGGCGCTGGTTCCTTCGTCTTCGTGACCAATGAATTCGTGCCAAATGCCGATCTCAAACCCGAAAAGACCGAGACGGTCGAGTTTGGCGCGGGGCTCGATTTCCACGATCTGGTGTCGAACGGCGACAGGATGCAGGCCAAGGTTTCCTATTATGAGAGCGATGTCGAAGACCTGATCAATCTCTCGGTCGATTTCAGCTATAGCCCGACCTGTTTTGCTCCGCCCTTCTTCCCATGCTCTGCCGGCACGACCAATTCGGCGAATGTGGCGAGCGCGGAGATCGAGGGCGTCGAGGCGGAGCTGCGCTATGATAGCGACCGCTCCTATATTCGGGCGAGCTATGCCTCGATCGAGGGGCGGGACCTGTCCACCGGATCGGATCTTGGCACGCTGACGCCAGACCGGATTACGGTTGATATGGGGCTGAAGGCCTATGAATGGGACGCAATCATCGGCCTGCGCATCCAGCATGCGAGCGATTTTTCCCGCTATGAGAGCGATGGCGCTGGTGGTCGCACTCTGGCCGAGACGCGCGACTCATACGCCGTCGCCGATCTCTATGCGAGCTGGTCGCCGGACAGCCTGCCGGGCATTCGCTTCGATGCGGGCGTGGATAACATCTTCGACGAGCGCTATGAGCGCGTCTTCGAGAGCGTCTATGAGCCTGCGCGCAATTACAAGATCGCTGCGAGCTGGCAGTTTGGTGGCTAGGCTCTTCGATCAGGCATTGATCGGCTGGCGGTTGAACTTGCCGGCCTGATAATCCCTGATCGCCTGATTGATCTCTTCTGCCGTGTTCATCACGAAGGGGCCATGCGCGACGGTCGGTTCATTTATGACCTCGCCATGGCCGTAGAGGAGGACGCTGTCTGTTTCGGCTTTCACGGTGATCTCATCGCCATCATGCGCGAACTCGACGAGGTCAAAGCTCTTGGCGGGTTCGCCTGAGGCGGTGACCTCGCCGCGCACGACATAGAAGAAGACGCTGCGGTCGCGCGGTGCCGGAAGCGTGATTTCGGTGCCCGCGGGCAGGGTCACCGTCGACATGAAGATGCCTGTCAGCGAATCAAACGGACCTGTGCTGCCCTCATACTCGCCTGAGACCAGATGCATGGTCGCGCCGGTCTCACCAAGTGGCAGAGTGGGAATGTCGTCCGCCTGCAGGCCGGTATAGCGCGGCTCTGTCATCTTCAGGCGCGCGGGCAGATTGACCCAGAGCTGCAGGATCTCCAGCGGCCCGCCATCGCGCTTGAACTCGTCTGGTGATAGCTCGGCATGGATCAAGCCTGAGCCGGCCGTCATCCACTGGACGCCGCCGGCATGGATGATGCTCTCATGTCCGCCCGTATCCTTGTGGGCGAGGCTGCCCTCGAGGATGAACGTCACCGTCTCGAAACCGCGATGCGGGTGCGGGCCAAAGGGCAGGCCATGATTGCCGGGCTTGTAGGTCTGCGGTCCGTGATGATTGAGGAAAAGGAACGGGTCGACCTGCTGTAGACCCGGCCCGGGCACGGGGCGGCGGGTCACAAGGTCTGCGATATCGTCGCGATAGGCCGCGTGGCGGGCTTTGAAGGTGCGTGATGTCATACCTTCATAGATAGGAGGTCAGCCAGCTTTTTCCACAAAGACGGTGCCAGCCGAATAGCCTGCGCCGAAGGAACAGATCAGGCCTTTTTCGCCCGGCTTGAAGTCAGCCGAATGTTTGTGGAAGGCGATGATCGAGCCGGCCGATGAGGTGTTGGCGTATTCGTCCAGAACGGTCGGGCTTTCATCGTCGCTGGCTTCATGGCCGAGCACTTTTGCCGCGATCAGGCGGTTCATGTTGGCATTCGCCTGATGCAGCCACATGCGGCGGAGGTCCGTTGGCGCAATTGAGAGCCGTTCCAGCTCTGACTGGATCATGTCCGACACCATCGGCACGACTTCTTTGAACACCTTGCGGCCCTCCTGAACGAACAGTTTGTCGGCTTTTCCGATGCCGTCTGGGTCGGCGCGGTTCAGGAAACCGAAATTGTTGCGGATATTGTTGGAGAACTTCGTCTTCAGCTGGGTGCCGAGGATCTTCCAGTGCTCTTTCGGAGCGATGTCTTCGGCCTCGACCAGAACGGCGGTGGCGACATCGCCAAAGATGAAGTGGCTGTCGCGATCGGTCCAGTTGAGGTGACCTGAGGTGATTTCAGGGTTCACCATGAGGACGGATTTGGCATTGCCCGCGCGCACGAAGTCTGCCGCGGTCTGGATGCCGAATGTGGCTGAAGAGCAGGCGACATTCATGTCGAAGGAAAAGCCGTCAATGCCGAGCGCATCCTGGACTTCAATCGCCATGGCCGGATAGGCGCGCTGCATGTTGGACGCGGCGCAGATCACCGCGCCAATATCTTTCGGGTCCCGTCCCGCCGTCTCGAGCGCGTGGCGGGCTGCTGTCACGGCGATTTCCGCAAGGATGGAGAGGTCTTCGTTTGGCCGCTCAGCAATGATCGGGCGCATGATGTTAGGATCAACAACGCCGGTCTTGTTGACGACATAGCGCGATTTGATGCCGGAAGCCTTTTCGATGAACTCGACAGAGCTCGGCGTTTTGGCCTCGACGGCGCCTGAGGCGATGTCGGTTTTATGGGCCTCGTTCCACTGTTCGGCCCATGCATTATAGCTTTCAACAAGCTCAGCATTCGAAACCGAATGGGGCGGTGTCCACAGCCCGGTGGCGGAAATTACTGGTGTCACGTGTCTGTCCTCCCGCGCACGTTTTGCGGCGCTAGAATCCTGTTTTGTCGACAAGTTAAACCTGCGAAAGCGCGGCGTCGAGCCTTGGAAGCGGTTGCCGCGTCGTCAGCCTTTTCTTCATCTTGCGAGCGCCTGGACTTCTTTGTGCCGGGGGCAGCGGGTTTCGTGATCATTGACCATGCCAACCGCCTGCATGAAGGCGTAGACGATGACCGGCCCGCAAAACTTGAAGCCCTTTTTCTTCAGCGCCTTCGAGAGCTCTTCGGAAAGCGGCGTTTTGGCGGCCACGTCACTGACATCGGAGAGCTGGTTCACGATGGGTTTTCCGCCAGTGAACGCCCAGAGCCAGTCGGAGAAGTTTTCGCCGGCTTCCATCATGTCGAGATAGGCCTGCGCATTCCCGATCGTCGCCTTGATCTTGGTTGGGCTGCGGATAATACCCGGATTTTGAAGGGCTTTCTCGATGCGCTCATAATCCCAGCGCGCAATGCGTTCGGGCACGAAACCGTCAAATTCCTCACGGATCGCCTCGCGTTTCCTGAGGATGGTGATCCAGGAAAGACCGGCCTGCATGCCGTCGAGTTGCAGCTTTTCCCACAAGGCACGCGGGTCATATTCCGGCACGCCCCATTCTTCGTCATGATAGGCGCGGTACAGCGCGTCGTCGGCCGGGGCCCAGCGGCAGTGGAGCGTTTCGTCTGGTGAGATGTACATACCCATTCGCGATTGATGGCAGGCGCTCGCACGCTTGCCAAGGCTGCAAATAACTAGTCGGCGTCTTCTGATGATGCGATTGCGTCGAGTTCGCCTTGCAACCAGTCAGGGCCGAGTATGGAGACGGGGTTTCCACCAACGCTGAGCGTGCTGCCTGCCTTTGCGAGCCGATCAATACGAAGCTGGGCGAGCGCCTTGCCGCCGGCCGCGCTAGTGATCGTGCCGACGGGTGTTTCGCCGCTAACGTCTTGTCCTGCAGCTAGATCTTCGCCTTCAATCAACACAGTGCGCTTGCGGATCTTGCCGCGCCGATGGATGCGGGAGACGACTTCCTGGCCGACAAAGCACCCTTTTTTGAGATCAACGCCGTTCATCCGGTCCATATTGATCTCCCATGGGAAGGCCTCGGCGCCGGTAAAGTCGCGTCCCCATTCAGGCACGCAGGCCGCGATGGCGAGGGCGTCCCAGTCTGCTTCAGGCATCACCGGCAGGCTGCCATCGGCGACAAAAGCGCGGGGTGGCAGCGAGGCAGAGCGCGGGTCCGGCGTGCCGTCTTCTGTAATGGCGACAGCCTGTTTGCCATCGACAGCGATCTCGACCTTGGAGCGCAGACGGAACATCTGAAGGCGCTTCGAGAGATCGCCAACGGCATTGGTGGCGACGTCGAGGAGGGCGCCGGTTTCGGTGCGGAGGGCGATGAAATCGGCGATCACCTTGCCCTGCGGGGCGAGGAGGGCGCCGTAGCGGGCTTCTCCAACGCTCCAGTTCTGCGTGTTATTGGTTACCAGACGCTCAAGCAGGGCGAGCGTATCGGGGCCATCGAGGACGAGGACTGAGCGGTTGGGGAGAATTGCTGGCGTCATGAGGACGGATTTAGGTAGTCCGTCGCAAAGCGCCAGCTTTTCCCTCATTCAGACGGTGTCGTAGCGGTGTTTTTTTTGGCGGCTTTTAGTGTCGTGGGCGGCCTATTTACGGACTTGCTCATAGGCGGCGAGGATTGCCGCCCCAAGCGCCGATTTGATAACCGCGCCGATCAGGAAGGGGGCGACCCCGGCGGTGAACGCGGCCTCTGCACCGACAATTGTCGCAAGCCATGACCAGCCAGCCAGGAGGATCACGCCGTGCAGGCCGAGGAAGGCGCCAAAGCGCGAAACGTGGCCTTTTGCAAACGTGCGGGCGGCGACGCCTGCGAGGTAGCCCGCGACCGGGAAGGCAAGCAGGAAGCCAGCGGTTGGGCCAACAAAGGCGGCGATGCCGGACTTGCCACCAGCGAGGACCGGGGCACCAAGCGCGGCGAGCGCCAGCCAGGACACAATCATGGCGAGACCTGCGCGTGGCCCGGCAATTGCGCCGACGACCAGAATGGCCAGCGTCTGCATCGTGACCGGCACCGGAAACATCGGAACGGCAACATATGAGGACGCAGTCAGCACGCCGATCCCTGCAATAAACAGGGCGGCGTTGCGCAGAAGGGCGGTGCGGTCAGTCATCGTATCGGTTTGCATGGCGGGAGGCTCTTTGTCGCTTGATATTTTCTGCGCGCTCTGTGCTGCGGCGCAGCAGCGGCGTCAAGACCGGCCCGAATTTTCCTCCTCCGGCGGATAGCGTCTATGGTCGTCTCAGTGGCCGGGCCGATTCGCCGGAACAGCCCATGGATGAGGAGTGCGCGAGCGATGCGATCAGGATTGAGCCTTGCAGCAGCCTGCGCTGTTCTTTGTCTGGCGGCGGGCTGCCAGACGCAGAAGTCCCGCGCCTCCTGTCAGCAGGATGTCGAGCGGATCAAGGCGACAACGCTTGCCTCGTCAGCGCATCTTGATGCCGCCAATATTGAGCTGCAGGCGGCAAATGCGGCGCTGGAGGCCTGCAAGGATTTGACGCAAACCTGCGCGGCAGACGTGTGGCTCGCGCGAACACTGGCCCTTCGCGCCGAGCATGAAGCCGTTGAGGGCGCGTTCAGACGCGCGGTTGAAGTGTATCAGCCGGATGCCTGCGTGCCCTATGTGCAGGCCTATTCGCTGAACCCGCTGCCACCGCAGACCTATAGTGCCTATTATTCGCGCTTGTCGGAAACGGGCATGCAGATCGACCAGCTTATCGCGGCGCTCGCGCATTTTGCAGGCTGAAACCGGCGAGTGACTCCACCCCTTTGAAAGCGCATAAACACGCTCATGACCCAGACCTATGATTTGATCCTGAAGAACGGCACCGTGGTTTCGCCCGGCGGCGAAGAGCGTGTTGATGTGGCTGTGCGCGGCGAGAAGATTGTCGCGATTGGCAAGTTCGACGCGTCGCAGGCCGGCGAAACCTATGACGCGACGGGCCTTCACATTCTGCCCGGCGTGATCGACAGCCAGGTTCACTTCCGGGAACCGGGCCTCGAATACAAGGCCGACCTTGAGACCGAGGCGCGCTCTGCCGCGCTTGGCGGGGTGACGGCGGTGTTCGAGATGCCGAACACAAATCCATCGACGACGACGCCGGAAATGATGACCGACAAACTCGCCCGCGCCAAAGGCCGGATGGATGTCGACCACGCTTTCTATGCCGGCGCGACGAATGACAATCCGCATCTTCTGGCTGAAATGGAGCAGATGCAGGGCTGCTGCGGGGTGAAGGTCTTCATGGGCGCCTCGACCGGCGACCTTCTGGTCAAGGATGATGAAGGTGTCGAAGCGGTGCTCCGCGCGATCAAGCGGCGAGCGGCCTTCCACTCAGAGGATGAATACCGGCTCGAAGCGCGCCGGGACCTCGCCGTGCAGGGCGACTGGCAGAGCCATATCGTCGTGCGCGATGTCGAGGCGGCTGTCAGCTCCACCCGGCGGCTGCTGCGGCTTGCGCGCAAGACGGGCAAGCGTATTCATGTGCTGCATATCTCTACCGCCGAAGAGATGGAGCTGCTGCGCGATGCCAAGGATGTGGCGTCCGTAGAGGTGCTTCCAAACCACCTGACGCTAGCGGCCCCCGATTGCTATGAGCGCCTGAAAGGCTTTGCCCAGCAGAACCCGCCGATCCGTGAACAGCGCCATCAGGATGCGTTGTGGCGTGCGCTCAATGCCGGGATCGTCGATGTGGTCGCGACCGATCACGCCCCGCATGCGCGCGAAGAAAAGCTGCGGCCCTATCCGGCCTCGCCATCGGGCACGCCGGGGGTGCAGACCTTCGTGCCGATCATGCTGACCCATGTGAACAATGGGAAGCTGACGCTGCGCCGCTTTGTCGAGCTGACCTCGGCCGGTCCGCAGCGCGTCTTCGGCATCGCCAATAAAGGCCGGATCGTGGAAGGCTATGATGCCGACTTCACGGTGGTGGACCTGAAGCGCAAGGAAACGATCACCGAGGACTGGACCAAGGCCAAATGCGGCTGGACGCCCTATGATGGTTTCGAGGCGACCGGCTGGCCCGTCGCGACCATCATCCGCGGCCAATTCGTGATGCGCGATGGCGACATCACGCAAAAGGGGGGCGGCAAGCCGGTCAAGTTCAACGAGACGCTGGAGCCTGTGGAGATTTGAGCGTTTCAGCCGAGCTGACTGAAGGGCTCAAGGTCCGCTATGGCGAGGCGCAGCGGCACTATCATACTTGGGACCATATCGAGGCGTTGAAGCGCCACTTCGATAGCTTGTCCGAGAGCTGGCGCCGGCCTGAACCGGTGCTCTGGGCGCTCTACTGGCATGATGCGATCTATGACCCGACGCGCCCCGACAATGAAGAGCTGAGCGCGCAGCTTCTGGAAGAGGAGGCGCGTGGGCACTTGAGCGAGGACGATCTCGCTTTCGCGGCTGAGATCATCCGGGCGACGGCGAAGCATGATGTGCCGGACGGGTTGAGCGAACAAGACCGCGCCGACCTGGCGCTGTTCCTCGATATCGACCTGTCGATCCTTGGCGCCCCGGAGGCCGTCTTCGACGAGTATGAGGCCAATGTCCGCAAGGAATATGCTTTTGTGCCGGACGAGGCATTCCGGGCCGGGCGTGCGCGTATTCTGAAGGGCTTTGCCGAGCGGGCGGACATCTACTTCACCGAAGAAGGCCGGATGCGCTGGGACGCGCAAGCGCGCCGCAATCTCGAGCGGTCACTTTCGACTTTGGCGGATTGAAGAACGGGAAAGCGCGATTTAGCTTTGCATCGTGGCATTTGGCGGTAAGGTTCCTCTAGGGTGGGGGAACGGGATGAGCGAAGTCGCAGGCGGGGAACAAAAACCATTGGAAGATGTGCCCGCCGAAGCGGATGGGCGGCGGCTGGAACGGATCAACCGCTGGCTGACGCTTGCGGCTAATCTGGGCGTGCTGCTGGGGCTGATCGTCCTCATCATCGAGGTGCGCCAGAACGCGGCGCTTACCCGGGTCAGCCTTGAGGCCGAACGCGCTGCGGCCCAGGCGCGCTATGAGATGCACATGGCCGATCCGGCCAACTCGGAAGTGTGGATGAAGGCTGTTTACACGCCGGAGGCGCTGACCCCGACAGAGCTGCGCGTGATGGATGCCAACATGGTCGTCGCGATGATGACCCTGGAACATCTGATGACTATGCGAGACGGCGGCCTGGTCGATGATCAACGTGTCGCCTGGCATGTCGAACTCAATGCGCCCTTTTATTTCGGTTTCGCCTTCGGCAAGAACTGGTGGAAGGAAAATGCAATCGGCTGGCAGGGATCTGATCTCTATCCGATCGCCGATCCGATTGTCAGGAATGTCGATGAGACCTTTCTCCAGCAGTATTATGAAAGCCTGAAGACCACCGCTGCAGCCCCGCAGACATCTGATCCGGGCGACAAACCGGCATCGAAATTCACCCTTCTCGACCTGCCGCGAGAGGCGGTAGCCCCAGGGATAGTCCGCCAATACGTGACCGGCGATGAAAGCACGTTCTCGCGATGGGAAGTTGCCGCGGGCGGCGTGGTGCCGATGCACGGCCACTATAACGAGCAGGTCACGCTCCTCCTCTCAGGAGCCGCTGACGTTACATCCGGCGACCAGCGTATCGCACTCACGGCGGGCGACATGCTCGTCCTGCCGCCGAACGTGCCCCACGGTTACACGTTCACTGAAGACAGCGTCGTGATCGAGTTTTTCGCCCCGCGCAGGCAGGACTGGCTAGACGCCGCCGGGGCGGGTCCAAACTGGGCGCGCGAGCCATGATCCTCCGCCGCCTCTCCAAACACGTCAAAGACCAGAACTGGTTCGCCGTCGCACTCGACTTCATTATCGTCGTGCTCGGTGTCTTCATCGGTCTTCAGATTTCAAACTGGAATGATGCCCGCGCCTTCGATCAGCTGGAGCGCAATTATCTCGTCCAGCTGAAGGACGAGGTCGAACTCAACCGGCGGATAACCGAGTACCAGATCGCCTATGTCGATACCGTGGTCGAATCCGGGAAGCGCGCGCTCGTCTATCTTGAAAGCGACCGGCAATGCGAAGCGGATTGCGCCGACCTGCTGGTCGATTTCTTCCATGCCAGCCAGGTTTGGGGCGCGCCGCGCACCCTGACGATTTTCGAGGAAATGGAACGGCTCGGCCTGCCGCGCGATGCGGAGAAGCGCCAGACGCTGATGGACCTGTACCGCTCTCTCGACGGCTGGGATTTCGTCAACCTGTCGCCGCCGGCCTACCGGGAATCCGTGCGCGGGTACTTCTCGCCCGAAGTGAGCGAGGCGCTGTGGCGCGATTGCATAAGGTATCCCGATGACGTGTTAGAAGAGCTGGTGCGCGATTGCGTCGACGACCTGAGGGCGATGGATACTTCTGCAATGCTGGAAGACATGCGCGCTTCGCCTGACCTTGCAAATCAGTTGCGATACTGGATCGGCCAGAATGTCGTCGCGCAAGTCCTGTTGCCGGACGCGCTTGGGAACTCTGACTCTGCTCAAGCGGCCATTGATGAGGTGCTTGCTCGATGATCCTCCAGCGCCTTGCTACCTCGATCCGCAAGCAGGACTGGTTCACCGTTGTGATCGAGACGCTGATTGTTGTGCTTGGTGTGTTTCTTGGTATTCAGCTCGGCAACTGGAATGCGGACCGTGAGACGCGGGAGCGGGCGGCGGTGTTCAGTGAGCGGCTGACCGAGGACCTCTTCTATGAGGCGTGGGCCTATGAGTACCTCATTGACTATAACAACGATGTTCGCCTGAGCGCGCGGGCAGCGCTGGACGCCCTGTCGGGGGAGGCGCCGCTTTCCGATGAGCAGTTCCTGGTCAATGCCTACCGCGCGACCCAGTACAAATATAATGACCGCGGCCGGGCGACCTATGACGAGCTGATCTCCATGGGTGAAATCGGGCTGATCGAAGATGAGACGCTTCGCACGACAGCCGTGTCGCTGTTTGCGACAGACCTGTTTGACGTGATTGCACAAGAGGGGCGCGCAGCGCCGGTGCGGACGATCTTTCGACGCAAGGTGCCGGCGGCTGTCCAGGCGGCGGCGTTGCGACAATGCGGAGACCGGTTCGTGCCAAACGGCGACTATGAGGCGATTGTCGGGTCGCTTTCCTATCCCTGTTCGCTGGAGCTGCCGCTCGGCGAGATCAAGCGCGCCGCTGATCTGCTGCGGGCCGATCCGGACCTCATTGAGGCGCTGCAGATCCGCTTCGCCGATGTCGAGACGGCGATCACCGATCTTGAAACGGTCAATGCGCCTATGGTGGCGAAGCTGCGAGCGATTGCTGGGCGCAACGAATGATCCTCCAGCGCCTCTCCCAATCCATCCGCAAACAGGACTGGTTCACCGTCCTGATCGAGACGCTGATCGTGGTGTTTGGTGTGTTCATCGGTCTGCAGGTCAATAACTGGAACGCGTCGCGGGTCGCTCGGGCCGAAGCCGGTGACCTGCTGGCGCGCATGCTGATCGAGGCGCAAGAGACGCAGACAGACCTGGCTGATTATCAAGCCATCCATGCAGGCATTCTGGACCGGGCGATCCAACTGTCCATCCGCCTGACCGAGGTTGAACGCTGCCTCGCCATGGACGATGACACGAAGGAGCTAGTGCTGGGTGTGGGTGACTTCCCGCCGCCGCGCTTTTCGCTGGCAACGGCCAGTGAGGCCATCGGCTCAGGCCATCTGGCGGTCATCGGCTCGGGCGACATCCGTGAGGAGGTGCGCCGGATCATCGATGAGATGACCTTCCTCGAGCGGCAATGGCAGCGCTATATCCGGGTCAAGCAGGATAGCGAACTGGCGATCTACACCGCCGCCGGGCTCAGTCTCGTGCGCGATGAAAAGCTTCAGCTCACACCGGGAGGCGATACCTGGGAAGGCGTGGACCAGTACCGCCTGCAGACCCCGGAGGGCATCTGCGGCAAGTCGGAAATGGTTGCCTTTGCCTCAAATGCCGCGACGACGCAGCATATCTATACGCGGTACATGGATGAAGTGTCGGCAACGCTCGAAGCCTATGCCGCCCTGCTGGCGGCCGAGGCCGGAACGACGCATGAGACAGGCGAGGCCGCCGAATGATCCTGCAGCGCCTCGCCACCTCGATCCGCAAGCAGGACTGGTTCACCGTCCTGATCGAGACGCTCATCGTGGTGCTCGGCGTGTTCCTCGGTATCCAGCTCGGCAATCTGAATCAGGCGCGGGTTGAGCGAAACAGCGAGCAGGTTCTGCTCTTGCGCCTGCAGGAGGAGACCCGCTCCCTTCTGGACACACAGAAAGAAGAGCTGGCCGTACATAGCCCTCGCCTGGGGTTGGCCACAGACGCTAATTCCGTCATGTTTTCGCTCGTGCCGTCACGGCCCCTCACCGATGATGAGTGCTGGGCTCTGCTCGTTTCACACTGGATTCCCTCGCCCACCGAAGAATTATCGAGCCTTGATGACCTCATTTCATCCGGCCGGTTTGACCTGATTTCCAACCCTTCCGTGAAGTCGGCCCTGCGCGACTATGCTGTTGTGCAGGAACGTTCCCGGGTTGCGCGGGCAGAAGCGGTCAACGAACTTTTCCGGCTTCACACCCGGTATCCGGACGCCATCTGGCTCGAAGTGGGGGGGGCAGAAGATGCAGACTACGTTCGTCCAAATGTGTCCCCTGACGACGAAGGCCTGGTGTGGCGATATAATTGTGACATCGACCAGATACGCGGGAATAAGGGGCTCCTCAGCGAGTATAGCGACAACATTGCTAGGTTGGAATCATACCTCCAGCGCTACGAAGACCGGATCGCGGTCCTGACCGTACTGGATGCTGAACTGACGAAGGAACTGGGCACGTCAGGTTCGCCGCGCGAAAGTGAAGTCGCGCCATGATCCTCCAGCGCCTTGCCACCTCATTCCGCAAGCAGGACTGGTTCACGGTGGTGGTGGAAACGCTGATCGTTGTGTTCGGGGTGTTCATCGGTCTGCAGATGAACAACTGGAATGAACGACTGAACGCCGCGAGCCGGGAAGCCAATCTTATCTCGCAGCTTCACGCCGCGTTTGTGGTCGAACTGGAGAATGTGAAGGACGGCCATGCCTACACGGTCTCGCTGAGGGATGCGACGAGCCATGTGCTGGAGGTGCTCGATGGCGATGAACCGCCAGCTGACACCGAAGCGTTCGCCGAGGAGCTGTTGTTTGCGCTGCAGTCGATTGGCCCGGTTTTTGAGGTGCCGATTGTGTCGGTGATCATGTCGACCGGTGACCTGGCTGAGCTTTCCTCGCCAACACTGAGAAATGCTCTGACCGATTACCATTTCCAGATCGATGGGGTGCGAACACTGAGCGTCAACCAGATGAGAATGCTGGCTGACCTGTCGAATGGCGCTCAGAGGGGCCTGCGCATCGTGATTGATGATGAAACCGGCCTCTACCGGATTGCCGAATATGACTTCGAAGCGCTGAAATCTGCGCGCGAGCTCTATCAGGCGCAGTTGACCACTCAGATCCACCTGCTGGAATACATTGGGGATGTAGAAAGAACGACCGAAACGATTGTCGAGGAACTGGAAAGGCAACGGCGATGATCCTTCGCCGCCCTGCTGATGCGTTTCGCAATCAGGACCAGGGTCTCGTGGTCAATCCTGTAACGATGCTTTAAGCGTTGTCCCGGGGGCTCGATGGAGGGGGCAAATGCGGTTTGTAAGACGTTTGACGGGCACGCGCTCGGGATGGAAAACCTTCATTTTTGAAGTCATGATTGTTGTGTTTGGTGTGGTGATCGCGCTTCTGGCCAATCACTATGTCACGCAACTAAATCGCCAGGCACAAATGCTGGAAATCATGAAAGGGGTGGAGGCTGACCTTCTTTCAATTGTGCAAGTCGCCAGCGAGCGCCTTGCTGTGGAGCCCTGCAGGCTTGAGCAGGAAAAAAGCCTGCTCACACTCTTGCAGCGGGACGACCCATACTGGGAACCTGAGGTGTCAGCATCACTGAACACCGGTTTCGATGATCAGGCTGTGCCGTCCGTCTTACGAATGCCGTTGAGATTTTGGCCGGTTACGAGCTGGCAAGCTGCGACGTCGAGCGAAGGATCATTTGCCCTGGATCGAGCACAATACTCACTTTTGAATTTCGTGTTCGAGTCTGCGGAAGTTGTGAATCTTTCAATTGAAGACCTTCGGCAGAAGCGAGCGGAGCTGTCTCATCTTGCGATTGGTGGTGAGATCACCGCTGCTCAACGCCGGGATGCCATCTCCTTGCTTGCGGATATCTCCTCGCAGGAAGCACTTATGGCGACCATGGTTCGCGAAGCACGCGAGGCGATCGTGTCCTTCGCAGACTTTCAGACAGACGCAATGGTGTCTGAATTCGAATTTGACGCCAACGCGGCCAGCCTGGGTGTGCAGGAGATGATCAGCACCGGGCGTGAAATATACGGAGAATGTCTTCGGGCCGGCGAATACGAGCCAATGATCAAGCTTTACGAACGCCTTTTGGGCGAGGAGATTGACCGCAGTTTTCTGGAAGATGCGGCTGATGAGGGGACAGAATGATCCTCCAGCGCCTCGCCACCTCCATCCGCAAGCAGGACTGGTTCACGGTCCTCATCGAAACGCTGATTGTGGTTTTTGGTGTCTTCGTGGGTATTCAGCTCGGCAACTGGAATGAGGCTCGACAGGATCAGTCGGGCCTGCTCAGCACTGTCGAGCGCCTGAAGGGAGAGGCCGAGCTCAATCTGAAAATCGCGGATGGCGTTATCGAGCTTATCGATGATTTCGAAGACGGCCGGATCGCCGCAATGCGCGCAATTTCATCCTGCGATGCCAGCGAGGAGGCGCAGCAACGTGTCGAAAGCGCCATGGAGGAAATGATGTCTGATCTCTCGCCCGAGCTTGTCGATTTCAGTCTGACGGAGCTTGGCCGCCGGGATGAGTATCTCGACAGGCTGTCAGATGAGTTCCGCGAGGCGATGAACACATATCAGGGCCATCTGGCGGAGGAGAAATCAGCGCTCGCCTCGAACAATGTCCTGCTTTGGGATCAGCATGTGATCAAGCACCCCGCAATTGGGGCTGAGTTTACGCCCGACGATCCGGAGACGTCTACAGAGCTGAAGCTACGGGTGCCGCTCGCCGTACTTTGCCTGGACGCTGAATTTCAACGGGAGTTCGCGGTCACCGCCGGCTTTGTCGAGTCCACTAAACTCCGCCTCAAGCGCTTCCAGACCCGGACACGAGATTATCTGGACGCCCTGCAGGACGAACAGGCGAGGCTCGACGCCAGATGATCCTCCAGCGCCTCGCCACCTCTATCCGCAAGCAGGACTGGTTCACCGTCCTCATCGAAACGCTGATCGTGGTGCTTGGCGTGTTTCTCGGTATCCAGCTTGGGAACTGGAACAATGCGCGATCTGAAAGAGCGCAGGAAACGGAGCTTCTGCAGGCGCTTCATCAGGAAATCGAGACCTCCATTCGCCTCACGGAACAGAAAACCGATGCGATCAGGCAGGTGGTGAACGCCGGCAAGCGCTCACTTGCGTTTCTTGAGGCGGGCGAAAGCTGCGGCGACGAGTGCTGGCCTGTTCTGGTCGACTTCTTTCATGCCTCCCAGTGGCAATCGATTGAGGTCGACCGGTCAACTTATGACGAGATGAGACGGCAGGGTTTTCCGAGATCGCGGGACGTCATCAATTCCGTTGAGCGCTATCTCGCCCAGAACGCCACCCTGGCGATCACCAATATCCTGCCCGCCTATCGATCGCGCGTGCGCCAGCTCATTCCGCTGGATGCGCAGGAATTCTACTGGAATAATTGCTATTTTCTGGACGATGGCGCGGAAACCTATGACCTCGACTGCCCGAAAGGTGTCAGCGACGCGGCTGCCGCGCGCGCCGTCCAGAATATCGCCGATACGCCCGATATTGCCCTCCTCCTCACCGAATGGGCCGGCCTCCACTCCGCGACCCCTGCCGACCTTGTTAGCCAGAATGAGGCGGCTGAGCGGGCTCTGGAGGTGATTGAAGCTGAGCTGGAGCGCCGTCGATGATCCCCAAGCGTGCCCCAAGCCAAGTGAATGACCGACGCGGGCCTTGGGGAAAGCGCAACCGGCGCCGTTAAATTTCTTCGATGACTCGACCGTCATAGTGGCTATGGTTGGCAGATGCGCTGCGACTGCGCGCGAAACAATCGGAGACATTTCATGGCTTACAGATTTTCCCTTCTGGCTGGCGCGGCCTTTCTGGCAGCCACCCCATTCGCTGCGGCCCAGGAGCGCACGCCTGACGAGCTGAAGGCGCGAGAGATCTATTCCAATGTGATCGCCATCCGGTCCGCCCGCGGGCAGGGCAGGGTGCATGAGGTGGTCGACTATTTGAAGGGCGAGCTGAAGGACGCCGGCTTTGCAGATGCCGACATGGAAGTCACCGATTACGACAATAAGGGCGAGCCGACGCAGGGCCTGATGGTCTGGTACCGGTCTGAAAACCCCGAGCATGAGCCGATTGTCCTGCTGGCGCATATGGATGTCGTCGATGCGCTGGCCGAGGACTGGGTGCGCGACCCGTTCACGCTGACCGAGGAAGAAGGCTATTTCTTCGGGCGCGGCACGGCCGACAACAAATATGGCGTCACCAATCTGGTGCAGACTTTCATTCGCCTGAAAAAGGAAGGCTGGCAGCCGAACCGCGACATCGTGATGGTGCTGTCGGGGGACGAGGAGACCGGCATGGTCTCAACGCGTGGGCAGGCCGAATATGTCGATGAGAATATCAAGCCGGCTTTCATCCTCAATGCGGATGCGGGCGGTCTTTCGCTCGGCCCTGCCGGTGAGCCGCTCTATTATGGTGTGCAGGGGGCCGAGAAGACCTATGCGACCTTCGAGCTGACGGTGACCAATCCGGGCGGACACTCGTCCACGCCGCGCGAGGACAATGCCATTTATGAGCTGTCCGAAGCGCTGCTGAAGATCCGCGACCATAAATTCCCGGTGATGTCGAGCGAGCTGACGCGGGCCTCAATGCGGGTCGGCGGGCGCCAGCGTCTCGACGGGCTTGGCAAGGCGATGCGGGACTTTGCAGACGACCCGACCAATGAGGAAGCGATCGAGGTGCTGCGCGCAAATCCATCCACGGTCGGCACCATCGGCACAACCTGCGTGGCGACCATGCTACGCGGCGGCCATGCCGAGAACGCGCTGCCGCAATCGGCCACCGCGACGGTCAATTGCCGGATTTTCCCTGGTGTCGGCATCGATGCCACCGAAGAGACCCTCAAAGAGGTGATCGGCAATGAGGACGTGAAGTTCGAACTGATCTCAGACTTGGTGGAGAGCCCGGAATCGATCCTGCGCGAAGACGTGACCGAAGCGATCAAGGTCTCGCTGGCGGACCGCGGCCTCGATGTGCCGATCCTGCCGCACATGTCTTCCGGCGGTACGGACGGGATGCATTACCGAAATCTCGGCTATGACACGGTCGCGATCTCGGCGGCTGCTGCCAAGCAGAATGATACGTTCGCGCACGGCCTGAATGAGCGCCTGCCGGTCAAGAGCTTTTATGACGGGCTCGACCACTGGTCGATCATCCTGAAAGAGCTCGCGGGCGACAAGACGGCGGACTAGCGTTAGGGGGGCTGTGCGCCCCCTCCGCTCAATTAATCTACTTTGTCCGGCCGCGATACTCGCCGGGCATGGAGAGGTCGCGGTTGTTCTCAAAGATGTCGCGCGGTGGAGCTTTAACCGCAGGGCCGACGCTTGCGGGTGCCGATTGCGGTGCCGATGACGGATCGCTATCTGCGCTGGCGCTTGCGGATGGCGGGGTCGGGCAGCTTCCATCGGCCCGGTATTGCAAAGCGGCCGCCAGCAGTGGATCGGATGTGCTGCCAAGCGGGGCTGACAGCTCATCGGTGACGGTACAGCCGGGCGCGCGAACGCCGAACTGGAAGGATGAGTTCTGGGGCACGAAGCCGTCGGCATAATCGCCGAAGCCCTTATCGTTCACGCCCTGAAACTGGATCGTGTAATAGGTCTCGCCGCAATTATCGGTCGGGTAGAAGCCAAATGGTTTGCCGCAGGTTGTATCGCCGATCAGCACCACTTCGACATTCACGCCGCGAAGGCCGTTGATGACCGCCTCGCTGGCACTGCAGGTGCGCTCGGTCGACAGGATATAGACCCGGTCAAGATTTAGGGCTGGCAGCGAAGCGCCGTTTGCGAGCGAGAAACCCTGACCGGTACGATAGAAGGGGATCGGGTTGTTCGGGCTGCCGGTGACCGGATTTATGTTTCCGGCCTTGTCGTTGAACCGGAGTTTCTCGAACGTCCTGCCATTGGTGCGGCTGGTGCCGGCGACCATGTAAGACAGCTGGCTGGCCACGGCGAGAAGCCCGCCGCCATTATAGCGAAGATCGAGGACGAGATCGCTGACGCCGGCGTTCTGCATGTCGCGCATGGCATCGGCTATCTGCTTCTCCGAGGAGAACGGGCTGAACGTCGTAAAGTGGATATAGCCAACCTTGCCGCTCGCGGTGTCCAGTATGTTTGTCTGATTGACCGGCTGGCGCACGATGTTCTCGGCCGACAGGGTCACCGTGCGTTCGGTGCCGTCAGGGTCGCGGACCTTGAAGGTGTGGGATTCCCCGGCGGTGTCAGGATAAAGACCATCATTCAGCGTATCGACCGCGCTTTGACCGCTCGCATTGATCAGGTCGACGCCGTCGATCTCGAGAATGCGTGAGCCGCGAATGAGTTTTTGCTGACCATTGACGATGGCTGCGGCGGGCGAGTTCGGCTCGACATAGCTGACTCTGAAATCGCGAGGGACGGTTGTCGAATAAGCGATGAGGTTCGCACCATATCCCGGCGTTGCAGCCGAATTGCGCTGTTCGAGATAATCCTCAGTTGGCTGACTGAAGTGGAAATCGTCCTTGTCCTCACCAGAGGCCGTGGTTTCGTCGGTTTTCAGTAGGCCGAAATAGGTCTCCCGATTGTCATAATTATAGGGGTTCAGGTCCGGTACTTCACCGGGCCAGAGATAGGTCTCATTGGTCCAGGAGCGAAGCCAGAACAGCTCTTCGACAAGCGTGCCCCGATCGTCCGGAAACGGATTGCCCTCGATATCGACGCCGGAGCGAGGGTTTGCGCACTGGTCCTTGAACTGGCTGGCTGCAGGGTAGACGCCCGGCGTGTAGGTCGGCCCGCCCGTGCCGGGAGGTGGGGGAGGCGGGGGCGGCACAGCTGGCGATCCGCCACCACCACCGCCGCCGCCGCAAGCGGACACCAGGCCAAGCGCGGCTGATGCAAGCAAGGTCTTAACGAGCGGTCGGGTTTGGGGAGCAGTCATGGCCAGTCCTCAGCAAAGGGTATGATCTACCTGAAGTACGGCCCGGCGGAGCCTTTGGGTCAACACGTTTTGGCAGGTGTCGCTTTCAGCCTTGCGGCGTGAACGGCGGATGGTTTCACTCCTGATCATTGAGATGCCCGCGCCGATGTTTCGTCGTCGCGGCGCTTTTCAAATCCGCTGTGGCGGCGAGGGCCGTCCGAGGACTGAACGGATCAGCCCCGATCTGTCTGTTCTTCCAGCCGTTCCGGATCCTTGAAGGAGATCGTCCCATAGCCAAGCGACAGGATATCCATTTCCATCAGCTTTCGCAGCGTCTGGTTGACGGTGACCTTGGAGAGGCCAAGCTGACGGGAAATATCTGCCTGCGTACAATCGATCGTGTTTTTGCCGGCTGGTTGCATACGCTGGATGATGGCCAGGAAGTTGATAATGCGCTGGCGCGCCGGAAGCCGGCGGGCGTCATCATATATCTCAAGGAGCAGCGCCAGGCGTGAGGTCGTGACAAAATGAAAGGCGCGCAGATATTCCGGATCTTCCTTGAAGATCGGAATAACCTCATCGACAGGGATTTCATTGATGACGGTTGGTCCGTCGGCTATCGCCGCGAGACGTCGTGTGATGGTGTGACCCGTTGGATTGGGCAGCGCCGCAAACTCACCAAAATGGTGGCCGGGGCCGAGCCGTGCGAGGCTGTGGAATCCGTCATTTCTGAGGAATTTGCCAAAGAAGACGCCGCCGGTTTCAATCCAGCCCATCGTGCGCACAGGGTCGCCATGGGCGTGGAGCGACTGGCCATCGCGATAGGACTTCGGACTAGCCATTGATTTGAGGACGTCCTGTTGAGGTTTGCCCAGTATTTCGAAAAAGGCCGGTAGCCCAAAGTCAAACATTCTATTCGCCCCTTGAAAGTATTGTTTTTCCTGACGTCCCCCGACCAGATCGTCAGTCAAAGGAATAGTACAGAATTTTAATATTTGAAAGCCGTGGTTAGTTGCCGGCTTGATATTAACCGGTGGAGTTGACAATCAAGGCTTCCAACTGCTTCGCGCATCGCCGGGCCAGAAACGTTGGGCGTGCGCATATTGATCTTGGCGCGAGCGCGTGTGACATGAACGCGAATGAGTGATCGCACCGGACTCAATCGCCAGCTCTTCTGGCTGTATGAAGGCACAGGGGGCACATCCTATGTGTTCCGCTGGTGCCTCCTCGTATTTGACCTCGTCACGATCGGCTATTTTCTCTGGGCGCCATTCGATTCCCGTGAGCGCGGCCATTATGTCATCGATTATGTGATCGGCGCGCTGATCCTTCTCGATCTGCTGGCGCGGTTCTATATCACCAAGCACAAGCACCGGTTCTTCACCAAGTGGATCAACTGGGCCGACATGATTGTCGTGCTGACGATGTTCGCGCCGCTATTTGTTTCCAATTTCGCGTTCATGCGAATTCTCCGCGCGGTTCGTGCTGTCCGGGCATTTACCTTTATTCGCCGCGTCAAAGTGCTGACCCCGTTTTTCGATCGCCATGAGCGCGTCATCGACAAGGTGACGAATCTGGTCGTCTTCGTGTTCATCATGGCGGCTGTTGTCTATGCGACCCAGGTCGGCCGAAATGAGGACATTCACACCTATATCGACGCCCTTTACTTCACGGTGACCAGCCTGACGACAACCGGCTATGGCGATGTATTGCTTCAGGGGCAGCTTGGCCGGTTTATCTCCATTCTTGTGATGGTGCTGGGATTGTCTTTCTTTCTGCAGCTCCTGCAGGCCATCGTGGAGCCGGAAAGCAAGGTCGATTGTGAATGCGAAACGTGCGGCCTGATGCGCCATGACCGCGACGCGGTTCACTGCAAGCATTGCGGGTCCATCATGAGAATTGAAACAAGAGGTATTGGATGACGTCAGATATTCCGTTTCGGGACATCCCGTACTTGCCCCAAAAGCTTGACGTTGAGCGACGCAGCGATGGCAGCATCGTGCTGCGCAACGGACAGCCCATGCGTCCCTATCCGCCGCATATGCTGGCGCCGATTGTCTACTGGGCGGCGAATGCGCCAGAGCGGACCTGGCTCGCTCAGCGCGACCCGGACGATCCCTCGCGGCCCGGCTGGAAGACCATCACCTATGGCGAGGCGCTGAAAGACATCCGCGCGCTGGCGCAAGGCTTCCTCGATGCTGGGGCTGGCCCGGACAGCCCGGTGATGATCCTGTCGCGCAATGCGATTGAGAATGCACTCGTCATGTATGCCGCGATGTGGGCTGGTAGCCCCGTTGTGCCGGTGACACCCGCCTATGCGACGCTCAGCCAGGATTTCGCGCGTCTGAACTATATCGATGGTCTGACCAGTCCGGCGATGGTCTATGTCGAGGACGGCGCGGAATATCAGCGCGGTCTTGATGGCATGGATGTGGGCGAGCGACTGGTCATCTATCGCAAGAACCGGCCTGAGGGTGTCACTACGTCTTCGCTGGAAGAGTTTGCGACAGCGCCGACGAGTGCAGTGGACCTTGCCTATGACCGCCTGTCTGAGGACACAGTGGCCAAATACATGCTGACATCCGGGTCCACCGGAGAGCCGAAAGCTGTCATCAACACGCATGGCAACATTGCCTGCATGGTGAAGATGATCCGCTCTATCTGGGATGTGGAGCGCCTGGAAGCGATATCCGATGGCCCACAGGTCATGATCAGCTTCCTGCCGTGGAGCCACACCTATGGTGCCAACTCCATCCTGCATTCGATGACCGACTGGGGTGGCACGCTGTATATCGACTGGGGCGCACCGACACCTGCGCGCCTGCCGGAAATGCTGCGCAATCTGAAAGAAATTGCGCCGACCCAGCATACCACAGTGCCGGCAGCCTGGAGCGCGATTGCGACCGAGCTGGAGCAGGACCGGGATCTCGCGGAAACCTTCTTCTCACGCATCATGGTGATGGCCTATGGCGGCGCTTCGATGGGGCAGGATATCTATGAGCGGATCCAGAAGGTCGCCGTTGAGGTGACCGGTGAGCGGATCAGCCTGTCGGCCGGATATGGCGCGACCGAGACTTCTCCGACCATCTCGAATGTGCATTGGCCGAGCGATACGATGGGCCTTCTTGGCCTGCCGCTGCCGGGCTGCGAGATGAAGATGGTGCCGGTTGGCGAGAAGATGGAGCTTCGCGTGCGCGGCCCAAGCATCACGCAAGGCTATTATCGCAATCCTGAGAAAAGCGCAGACGCGTTTGATGAGGAAGGCTTCTACTGCCTCGGCGACGCGGTGAAATTCAAGAACCCGGATAACCCGAATGAAGGCCTCGCCTTCGATGGCCGGATTGCAGAAGAGTTCAAGCTCGCCAATGGCACCTGGGTGTCGGCCGGGACGGTTCGCGTGAAAGTGGTGGAAGCCGTCGACGGGCCGCTGTCAGATGTCGTGGTGTGCGGCCTTAATCAGGAGGCCATTGCGCTTCTTGGCTTCCTCAATGAAAGCTGGTGCCGCCGGGAGACCGGACGCAATGTGCCGCTGGAAGAGCTTGCCGCTGATGAGGGCGTGCGCACGGCAGTACTCGAGGGGCTTAAGCGTTACAACCAGAAGCACCCCAATGCGGCCGCGCGGATATCGCGGATCCTGCTGCAACCGGACGTCCCAAAGGCCGATGCCGGTGAGATCACCGAGAAGGGCTATATCAATCAGGGTAAGGTCCAGGCGCTGCGGACCGGTGAGGTTGAGCGGCTTTATGCGGCCGAGCCGGACGAGGATGTCATCCGCGTCTGATCTTTGCTCGGCGAAGACGTCTGACCATTTTTTTTCGCCCGGCTGTCACAAAACCCGGAGCTGCCTCGTCATGTCCCTGAAAGCAGGAGACATGCGATGTGGCGAACAACTCTTTTTTTAATTTCCGGACTGTTTCTGGCGATAGCGGCGTCGATGTGGTTCACGCCGCACACCTGGTACGAAACCGTGCCCGGTGTCGCGATGATGGGGCCGTTCAACCTGCACTTCATCCGGGACATTGCTCTGGCGTTCCTGATGAGCGCGGGCGCGCTGATATATGGCGCCTGGAAACTTAATAGCGGCGTGGCCATTACCGGCGCCGCCTGGCCTTGTATGCATGGGCTGTTTCACATCAGCATCTGGATCGGCCGCGGCGTGCCGCTGGATGACATTGCGATGGTGAACCTCTTTGGCATCCAGCTGCCAGCCTGGCTGGCTCTCGCGGCAGCTATCAAACTCCAAACAGAGAAAGGTCGGCCATGATCCGCTCAATCTTGCACCGGGCCGCGCGCTCTTTAGCGCGGCGTTATTCCTATGATACGACCTATCTGCATGAGGTGATCGATGTGTCGCCGGGCGCGGCGATGGGGATCCAGCGACTGCGGGGCTTTTACAAGTATCGTGGGTCGAAGGCAGGGCTGCCCGTCTGGTTCGGAGCCCTGCTGGCCTCGACGCTGGAGGGCGATTGCGGGCCCTGCGTACAGCTTGTGATCGACATGGCGCTCGAGCAGGGCATCGAGCCCGCTCCCATCCTGGCTTGCGTCGAAGGGCGGCCGCATGAAGCCGGTCCTGTCGGTCTCGGCTTCAGGTTTGCCGGAATGGCGATTGCCGACGATCTGGAAACCGACACGCTGCGCTGCGAAATCCAGACGGCGTTTGGGCGCAAGGCCGCCATTTCCTGCGCGTTCGCGGCGGCTGCCGGCCGGGTATATCCGGTGATGAAGCGCGGTCTCGGGCATGGCAAGGCGTGCCAGAAGCTGGACATTTCCGGCCATATTGCCAAGCTCGCCGCATGACCGCGGACCTCGCCCTGTTTGAAGCTGAGCGACCTCAGCTGATTGCGCTCTGCTATCGCATGCTGGGTGAGAAGGCTGAGGCCGAGGATGCGGTGCAGGATACATGGCTACGCTGGGAAAGGGCCGACCGGAGCGAGATCGAGAATCCGGGCGCCTGGCTACGCAGAACGGCAACGCGGATTGCAATCGATGCATTGCGTTCAGCGCGCATGCGCCGAGAGACTTATCCCGGACCCTGGCTGCCAGAGCCGCTGGTGAGCGCCGAGGGGCTCACGGTCGAGGAAAGCTTTGCACTGGCTGAGGAGTGCGAGCTTGCCCTGCTCTGGGCGATGGAACGTCTGTCTGAGACCGAGCGGGCCGCTTTCATCCTGCGCGAGGCGTTCGATGCAGGCTATGACGAGATATCGGCTGCGACCGGCAAGAGCGAAGCGGCCTGCCGACAACTGGTGAGCCGCGCCCATAAACGTTTGCAGGAGACCGGTCCGCGCTTCGATGCTGACCCGGAGGAGGTCAGCGCGCTGTTGCAGCGTTTTCTGGCCGCATCGATGGCGCGCGATCATGAAACGGTCCTGTCGCTCTTTTCGCCCTCGGCCATCGCCTACACCGATGGCGGGAAGAAAGCGCGCGCCGCCCTGCGGCCGCTTTGCGGACCTGATGAGATCATGCATGTGATGTGGGCCGTCATGGACAAGCAGACGCGCCAGAAGATCAGCTGGTCGCTGGAGGCAGGCCGGGCGAATGGCTCACCGACGATTGTCCGGCGCGTGGGCGATATTATCGATATGGTGCTGACCATCGCGCCAGATGCGCAAGGACGCATTGCCTGGGTCTATTCGATGCGTAATCCAGACAAGCTTCCACGCTGATCGCGTCAGACTGACAAGGCTGCGCGGCAGCCCTCGCGCGGTCTCTGCCCTTTCCAAGCTGGACATGATCCGCCACAAGAGCGGTAAATGCCTAATGCAGAGGAGTTGAGATGGCTGACACAGTGACGACGACGATGACGGGCGCAGATGCGCTGGTTGCGACCCTCGCAGATAATGGCGTGGGTGCCTGTTTTGCCAATCCGGGGACATCGGAGATGCACCTTGTGACGGCGCTCGACCGGGAGACGCGGATCAAGTCTGTGCTTTGCCTGTTTGAAGGCGTCGCGACAGGCGCTGCGGATGGCTATGCGCGGATCGCGGGCAAGCCGGCGATGACGCTGCTGCATCTCGGTGCCGGGTATCTGAATGGCGGGGCGAATATCCATAACGCCAAGCGGGCCTACACGCCGATGATCAATGTGATCGGCGATCATGCTGTGCCGCATCGCAAATATGATGCGCCGCTCAATTCTGACATTATGGGGCTCGCGGGGCCAAACTCGATCTGGATCAAGTCGGCCGACAGCGTGAAGGTGACCGGGAAGCTCGCCTCTGAAGCCTATGCCGCAAGCTTTGGACCAGAGCCCGGGCCGGTATCGCTGATCCTACCAGCGGATTCGGCCTGGGAAGAGGGCGGGGAAAAAGGCGGAGAGGCCAAAGTGCCACCGCTACGCCAGACGCCTGCGGCGAAGATCGAGGCGGCCAAGGGCGCGATCGCACGGGCGAAATCGCCGCTGATCCTGATCAATGGCACGGCGCTGACCGAAGAGGGCCTTCAGCAGGCGGCCCGTCTGAAGGGCGCGGGTCTGCGCGTGATGACGGACACGTTCTACTGGAAGATACGCCGCGGCGCGGGCCATTTTGCGCCCGACCGCATGCAGTATTTCGCAGAAGGCGCGATGGCCGATCTTGAGGGCACGGATTTGATGCTGGTTGCGGGCACCTCGCTGCCAGCGGCCTTCTTTGCCTATCCGGGCAAGCCGAGCCTGCTCGTGCCGGAAGGCTGCGAGACATTGAGCCTTGGCGGGCATGATACCGATAGCGCGGCGACGTTGAAGATGCTCGCCGACGCGCTGGACGCAAACGCGCCAGCTGATCCGGTATCGCTTCGCAAGCCGGATATGCCGACCGGAGAGCTGAATGCTGCCGCAGTTGGCAAAAGCGTGGCGCGCCACATGCCCGAGAACGCAATTGTTTCAGATGATGGCGTGTCCAACAGCTTGCCGGTCTTTGCGGGGACGCAGGGCGCAGAGCCGCATGACTGGATGATGCTGACCGGCGGGGCCATCGGGCAGGGCCTGCCACTGGCACTCGGCGCAGCGGTTGCGGCGCCGGACCGGAAGGTGATTGCGCTGACCGGAGATGGCGCGGGCATGTACACCAATCAGGCGCTCTGGAGCATGGTGCGCGAAGGGTGCGATGTGACGGTCATCGTCTTCGTCAATCACACCTATCGCATCCTGAACATTGAGCTTCACCGTACCGGTGCGGGCAATCCGGGGCCAACGGCGAAGGATATGCTGGCCATTGGTGAGCCGGATATCGACTGGGTGAGCCTTGCTGAATCGGTTGGCGTTCCATCGACGGCAGCAACGACGGCTGAAGAGTTCGATGCCGCCTTTGAAGAGGCGATGAAGACGCCGGGGCCAAGGCTGATCGCGGCGCTTGTGCCGGGCTGATAGAGGGCGGGTATGGCGAAAATCGTCATTCTCAACGGGACGAGCAGTGCGGGCAAGTCGACACTGGCCGGAGCGATCCAGCGCTTTGCGAGCGGCCCTGTGCTGCGCGTCAGCATGGATGACTTTCTGGAGATGATGCCGCCGCGTTTTGCCAATGACGACGAGGCATTCAGTTTTCAGCTGGTTCCGGGCGCTGAGCCTGCGGAAGTCGAGATCGGGACGGGGTCCTACGGCGCCGCCCTGATGCGGGGCATGCGAACCTCAGTTGCTGCGCTCGCCGATCAGGGGCTCGATCTGGTGGTTGATGATGTCATGCTGGGGGCTGATGATCAGGCGCACTATCGCGAAGTGCTGGCCAAACATTCAGTGACTTTCGTTGCAGTGCGCTGTTCGCTCGAGACAGCCGAACAGCGCGAGCGCGCGCGGGGGGACCGCGACATTGGTATGGCGCGCTGGCAGTATTCGCGGGTGCATGCGGGCCATGACTATGATCTTGAGGTCTGGACGGACGAGGAGACTGCGGAGGTCTGTGCGCGGATGATTGTGGAGGCGGCCAGACTTTAGCGCTTGGTGGCTTCATCCTTCGACAGGCTCAGGATGAGGTTTGGGCGGGATCAGGATGAGGTTGGGGCGGGCTCAGGACGGGTTATCGATGAGCTGTGCGTGCCGCAATGCAAAACGGCCTCACCCTGAGCTTGTCGAAGGGCGAGGCCGTCTGATTTTGATGCGAGGTTTCGTCTAGTTCACGAATTCCCAGCGGTCGCCGCCGACGTTACAGGCGGTGGCGGGCTGGTTGCCGCGATAGACGGTGCGGCATTCGCCGGTGTCGCGCGGGGCGGAGTAGCCGGCATTGTAGCCAGTCGTCGTCGCGCCGGTGGTGGCGCCATATGACGTGTCATAGGTGGTGCTGCCATAGCTTGAGCTGCCGTAGAGCTCGTCGCCGCTATTGTACGGATCATTGCCGTAATAGCTGTCCTGCGGATACTCGTAGGAGTTGCTGCTATAGGTTGGCTGACCGCCATAGGTCGTCGTGGTGCCGCCATAGCTATCATAGCTGTTATAGCCGCGATTGTAGCCATTATTGTCGTATGGCTGGCGGGTAGGGGCGTAGACCGTCTGGTTGCCATAGCGTGGGTTGTGCGTGGTGTTGTAGGCCGTGCGGTCGCAATTGGTTGCGCTGCCGCCGATCGCACTGCCGGCAAGGCCGCCGACAACCGCGCCGATGACGGCACCGGCAACCTGGTCGCCATTGCCATTGCTGCGGTGACCGCGTCCGCGATAGCCGTAATTGTAACCCCGGTTATAGCCGCGATTGTAACGCGAGTGGCCGCGGCGACGGTAATCGTCGTCATCGTCGTCTGCGATGGCCGCACCAATCAGGCCACCCGCCACGGCGCCAAGAAGGCCGCCTGCGGTCTGGTTCGAGCGACGGGTCGTCTCGCAATTGCGGTTATAGGCAGGCTGTTGGTGACCATAGCTGGACTGGTAACCATTATTGTAGGTCGAATACCCATATGACTGGGCACCCGCAGGCAGGCAGAGCGCGAGAGCTGCTGTACTGCCGATAATTGCCATCTTCATATTGGGCATGCGTGATCTCCTTTGGTCGCAGGACATAAGCGCCCTGTTTCTACACTTCCAACTATACCAAACGAGCCTGAATGCAGGCTGAAGGGAAATTTTCATAGTTTTCAGTGCATTAATTGTGCCACTGGACGGAACAGCCGCTGTGCACCATCTTTTGGGCATGAGCATTCTTGATGAGACGGGCAAAACCGCCGCGCGGGCGCGGTACACAGCAGCGCAAGGGCTTCGGTCCGCCTGGTATGGTGCGCAATATGCGATTGCGAAGCGCCGGTCTGCCGGGTTCAACCGGCCAGGCGAGCCGAAATTCGTGCCGTCCAATCCGGTCGATACCAAGCAGCTACGAGCGTCCTTCTTCCGGCTGTTTGCGCAAGACCGGGCGAATATCGAGGCGGGTCTCTACCCCAAGCCTGAGGATGTGCGGCTGTCGGATTTGCCGAAGGCGGTCAAACGCGCGCGGCACTTTCTGAAAGATGTTGCCGAAGTGGACCGCCGCCGTGTGGCGCGCGACGGCGACGAGGTGGCCGAAAGGCTGGAGGGCAGTAACCGATATCCCGATTATTACCGCCAGAACTTCCACTATCAGACCGATGGCTGGCTCTCTGATGAAAGTGCCAAGCTCTATGATCATCAGGTCGAGGCTCTGTTTACCGGATCGGCCGATGCGATGCGGCGCGCCGCGCTAGCTGAGATCGCGCATGAGATGAAGGGCCGCGACCAGCGTGAGGTCCAGCTGCTGGACTTGGCCTGCGGCACCGGGCGGTTCCTGCGCGAGACGATGCGGGCCTTCCCGCGTCTCAAGGCGAGCGGTCTGGACCTTTCACCGAACTATGCTGAGCGTGCCCGCAAACAGGTCGCGCCATGGCCGCAGGTAGAGATCATAGAGGGGCAGGCCGAAGTCATGCCGCTGGAGGATGAGAGCTGCGACATCATCGTGTCGATCTACCTCTTCCATGAATTGCCGCTACAGACCCGCCGGGCCGTCATGAAAGAGGCTGCGCGCGTGTTGAAACCGGGTGGAGCTTTTATCGTGGCCGACAGTCTTCAGTTTGGCGATGAGTCGGGCCTCGATGGCATTCTGGAATATTTCCCGGAAGGCTTTCACGAGCCCTATTACAAGGAATATCTCGGCTATGATTTTGAGCCGCCGATGATTGATGCCGGCTTTGGGCTGGAGCGATCCACCAATGCCTTCCTCACGAAAGTGAATGTCTGGCGCAAAACGGCTGCCCGGACATGAACATGCCGCCCCCCTTGCAGGGAGCGGCATGCCCGGTTCGTTATTTTACAGCCTACCAGTTGTAGCTTGCGCGGGCGTACAGGAACCGTCCTGCAAACCCAAACGGGCTACGGCTGGAATAAGGGAAGATCCCGTTGAAGCTGAGTGCATCCGGGGTCTGTGTCGGATACTGGTCGAGCAAATTGTCTGCCCCGATACCCACGGAGACCCGCTCGGTCAGGTCCACATCGACAGACGCATCAAGAATCCATTCTGCATCCAGCGTGTAGTCATTAGCCGGATTGCTGGACGGCACCAGAACGTCACCATACCGCGTGGCGCGGACGTTGAAATTGGCCAGCTTGTAATCATAGTCAGCCGCCAGGATCAGCTTGGTCTCAGGCGCGCTTTCCTCAAGCGTAAGGGTCCGATCACGACCGAAGAGAAGCAGACCCGGAATGACCTTGTTTTCCGGCACACTGGTGACTTCCGTCTTGGAGTAGTTGAACGCAGCGGACACGCTGAGATCACCCATCTCATTGAGATCGAAGTCATATTTGGTGACGATGTCGACACCGGTGGTCTCAGTCTCGATACCGTTCTGGAAGAAGCGGATCAGCTGAACGCCGGTGACGCCTGCATCGGCCAGAACAGCGTCCACTTCAGGCCCGGAGAGGTTTTCCGACAGGAAGATCTGGTCGTCGATATCGATGCGGTAGGCGTCGATCGTTACGAACCAGTCAGGCGTCGGTGTGATCACCGTACCCAGGGAATAGCTGATCGATTCTTCGGCATCGAGTTGTCCGCCGCCGAGGGCAATGGCGGCATCCGAGGTTGCCGGGAACGTGCCGACTTCAAACGGAACACCATCAATGAAGTTCGTCGATGTCGTAGTGAAGAATTGCTGCTGCAGGCTTGGCGCCCGGAAGCCGGTTGAAATGGCGCCGCGAACGGCGATCATGTCGGTGAAATCATACCGGCCAGCTATTTTGCCTGTTACCGTATCGCCAAAGTCAGAGAAGTTCTCGTAGCGCATCGCAGCGGAGAGAAGTGTGCGGTCATTCGGCTCCCATTCGATTTCACCGTAGAGGCTGGACGCGTCGCGGCTCTCATCGACTTCGGACTGGGGTGTGAAGCCGGGGAAGACCTGGCTGCCTGCAGCACCGGGGAAGGGCCCAGCGATGTAGGAAGCTTCTTCGCCTGCTTCGATTTCATAGCTCTCGTCGCGGTATTCGGCCCCAAAGGCGAGCGTCGTGGTGCCCGGCAGGAGGGTGTCGAAGGTGCGGACGATGTCTGCGTTCAACGTGAACTGGTCAAACGACAGCGTGCCAGCGTCGAAGCTGGTCTGGCTCGTCGGGCCAAGCGACACGTTGAGCGAGTTGTTCACCGAATATTCGAGTTCGTTCGAGCCGTAGACGCCGCTGACATCATAGTCCCAGCCGCTGACGGTGCCGCGGACGCCGCCGCCAAGACTGGTGTCGAGCACATCACCGCCGATGACAGGCAGAAAGCCTTCTGGATAGATTGAAGGGATGTTGCGGGAGTCGCTGGCACGCCGGTAGAAGCCGGGGCTTTCGCCCTCACGGTCCTGCACGCCGCCAAAGGCATAGAGCTCCATGCCATTGTCCAGTTCGTATCCGGAATTGAAGAAGAAGTTTATGTTCTCGGTCCGGCCATTGCCGTAGACATGGTTCAGGCGGTTGAAGTTACGTTCGGCATCAGCGAACGCAGGATCGTCAGGAAATTGCTGGCGCGGGTCCAGCCCGGCGCGGTTGGAGCGTTGGCGAAGGGAGTATTCCCCGGAAACGGTCAGGAAGCCGTCTTCGCCAAGGCCGAATCCAGCCCAGCCGCCGACTGTGGTGGTCTGACCGTCAATTTCGCTACGGTTGAGGCCCTCGGGGTCTGTGACATGTGCGCCGTAACGAACGTTCACGCCGCCGCCAGAGCTGTCTTCGCGCAGCAAGACGTTGATGACGCCTGCAATCGCATCAGAGCCGTATTGAGCCGAGGCGCCATCGCGCAGGACCTGGACACTGCCGATCGCCGAAGTTGGAATCGAGTTGAGATCGACGGCAGCGGAGCCGCGGCCCACCGACCCGTTGATATTGACCAGAGCTGAGGTGTGACGCCGCTTGCCATTCAGCAGGACGAGCGTCTGGTCTGGCGACAGGCCGCGCAGCGTTGCCGGGCGGATGATGTCGGTGCCATCATTGATGGCGGTCTGGTTGAAGTTGAAGCTGGGAACAGTGGTCGCAAGGATCTGGTTGAGTTCGACGCGGCCGGATTCCGTCAGTTCGGAAACAGGAAAGACGTCAACGGGCACTGCAGTTTCGAGGGCCGTGCGGTCCGTGCTGCGCGTCCCGGTGACGACGACGGAGGACTGTCTCAGCTCCTCGCTGGAGGGAGAGGAGTCTTGGGCGATTGCTGGGGAGGCGAGGATCAGGCTTATTGGAGCCGCTGCACAGAGCATTTTTTTGAGATGAGTCATTTGTTATTCCTTGTGTACGCCGGAACAGTTTAGCGCTCCGAGAGTCCTGCACATGTGAGGGAGCGAGAGAAATGAAACAAGGTGATAAACCGTCGTCGATGCGCAACCGTGGCGAAATTGTGACAGTTGCCTCAATGCAATATTGGAAGGGAAAAGTCTAAATGCCGCAAAAAACAAACAGACTTGCCTTAATCACGGGCGCATCAGCTGGATTAGGGGCAGAATTCGCCCGGCAGTATGCCGCGAAGGGCTGGGATGTCGCGCTGACGGCGCGCCGTCTGGACCGTCTGGCGAAGCTCGCCCGCGACATTGAGGAAAAATATCATGTTGCGACGATCGTGATCAGTCAGGATCTGGCGCGTCCCGATAGCGTCGATGACATATTGGCGACCCTGAAAGAGGCCGGGCGGCATGTCGACGGATTGGTCAATAATGCGGGCTATGGCGTTTCGGGCACCTTCTTCACGACAGACTGGGCCGAGCAAGAGAAGTTTATACGTGTGCTGTATAGTGCGCCCATTGAACTGGCACATAAACTCTTGCCGGGCATGGTCGAGCGTAATTTCGGGCGGATCATCAATGTGGCCTCAGTTGCCGGATATACGCCGGGCACATCGGGCCAGACCCTCTATGGCAGCGTGAAGGCGGGAATCATCAAATTCTCTGAAAGCCTGCATGCCGACGCCAAGGCGGCCGGGCATGACATTCACTGTACCGCGCTTTGCCCAGGTCTAACCGAGAGCGAGTTTCATGATGTGAATGGATCGCGCGAGCAGATGGAAGCTGCGCCTGACTGGATGTGGATGGAGGCAAAGCCTGTTGTCGCAGCCGGTATCGATGCGGTCAGCAAGGGACAGCCCGTTGTCGTGCCAGGGATGGTCAATAAGGGCATCACCACGCTGACCAAGATACTGCCGGAGCCACTGGGGCGCGCGATCATGAATGAGCGTTCTCGCCGGATGCGGGAAGCGTCAAAGGATTAGGGCGCAAGCTCCATCGTGATCCTGTCGGCGAGGAGCCGCCCGGACGCGGTCAGCGCGATATGGCTGCCTGAATGTGTGACGAGACCGGCAGAGACGAGATCCTCGATCTTGTCTGACGGTGGCATTGCACCTGTCAGCTGAGCCAGTCTGGCAAGATCAAACCCTTCCAATGGACGAAGGCCGAGTGCGAGCAATTCGCGCGCGGCGTCCAAAGCGGACAGGTGTTCGTCTGGTGGGGTGTTTTCGGCGATGTAGACGGCAGGCTTGCGTGCAGCGATTGTGGCGATGCGCTGGCCGTCCAGGCTGATGCGACCATGGGCGCCGGGGCCGATGCCGATCCAGTCGCCGCCGCGCCAATAGATGAGATTGTGCTGGGACTGGTAGGCGGGGCCGCTCGCATGGTTGGAGACTTCGTATGCGGGAAGGCCGTGCGCGGCGGTGATGTCCTGCGTCAATTCATAGAGGTCTGCCTGATCGTCATCCAGCATGGGCGAAAGTTCCCCCCGGGTGGCGCGGCGACCGAAGGCTGTGCGTTCTTCAATGGTCAGCTCATAAAGAGACAGATGCGGCGCGCCGAGCTGGAGCGCGGCGGTCAGCTCTGCTTGCCATTCGGCTTCGGTCTGGCCCGGGCGGGCGTAGATGAGGTCGATGGAGAAATTGTCGAAGACGGGGGCGATGCGCTGAACGGCGGTGCGGGCGCCTGCGCTATCATGCTCTCGGCCGAGGAAGCGGAGCGCGTCATCGTCCAGCGATTGGATGCCGAGCGACAGGCGCGTGACACCAGCGGCCGCCCAGTCTGAGGGGCTGGTGGCGCTCACATCATTGGGGTTGGCCTCCAGTGTGATCTCTGCACCGGGAGCTAGGCCGAACAGGCGGTCGGCCAACGCGATCATGGCCTCGATCTCAGCTGGAGGCATGAGCGAGGGCGTGCCGCCGCCGAAGTAAAGCGAGGTCAGCGGCGGATGACCTTTCAACCGGTCTGCATGGCGCTGTATGTCGGCGGACATGGCGGCGATCAGCGCCCCCGGATCACGGTCCTTGGCGGCGTAGACGTTGAAGTCGCAATAGGGGCAGATGCGCGTGCAGTAGGGCCAGTGTAAATAAAGCCCGAAGCCATAGTGCGGGCCGAAGGGCAGGGTGGGGGGTGTCAAAGCAAGGCCGCTTTCAGCTTTGCGAAGGCGTCGGCGCGGTGGCTGATGGCGTGCTTTTTCTTTGGGTCCATCTCCCCGAAGGTGATGGTTTCTCCTTTTGCAACAAAGACCGGGTCAAAGCCGAAGCCCTGTTCGCCTCGCGGTGGCCAGACGAGGTCTCCCTCGACCGTGCCGCGAAACACTTCTTCATGGCCATCCGGCCAGACAACAGCGAGCGTTGAGACAAAACGGGCGCTGCGGTCTGTGGCGCCGGACTCTTTCAAGAGTGTCTCGACCTTTTCCATGGCGACGTAGAAGTCGCGTGGTTCACCGGCCCAGATCGCCGTGTGGACGCCGGGCATGCCGCCAAGGGCCGTCACTTCGAGGCCGCTATCGTCTGACAGGGCAGGCGCACCGGTCGCCTTGCAGGCCGCGCGGGCCTTGATGAGCGCATTGCCCTCAAAGGTCTGTTCGGTCTCTTCGGGCTCTTCAAGATCGAGCTCGATTGCGGACACCACCTCATAACCGGCAGGCTCAAACAGGTCCTTGAGCTCTTTGACTTTTCCCTTGTTGTGGGTGGCGGCAACAAGTCTTCCTTTATCGAGCGTGCGAGTCATGGGTCTATGTGGCTCCGATCTTGCTTTCTGAACAAAGAGTATTATCGTTTAACGGTAAATTACTGGTTGGAAGACAAGAGACGGTCATGTAAACCGCCTCAAGAGGTTATGAGAGACATATGACGATCCGCCCGCAAAACTCCATGGCTGCCTTCCTGTCGGGACTGATGCAGGTTGTGATCTGGATTGCTGTTGTCAGCGGTGTGATCGCTTTTCTTCTTATTGGCGCTGGTCTGATCGGCAGCCTGAATGGCGGCACTATGCGCGTTCCCGGCATGGAAGCCTATGTCGAGGATGTCGCGCCGGGACAGTTTATCGCGGGTCTTGCCGGGCTCGCCGTTTTTGCGCCGGGCATCATCTATGTCTGCATGCAGCTACGGAAAATCCTGTCGACCCTGGCAACCGGTGACCCCTTCGTGCCCGAGAATGGGCCGCGCCTGACGCGCATTGCTGTGGCCATCGCGCTGATCGAGCTGGCGCGGTATCTCAGTGTGATCCTGCTGAATGTATTTGTCGATCTTGGCACGGATCAGCCCCTGCGCCTCAGCATTAACCTTGCTGCCTGGGCGGCAGTCATAGCGCTTTTCATCCTTGCGCAGGTCTTCCGAGAAGGAAGCCGGTTGCGTGAGGAAGAGAAGATGACGATTTAGGAGGCCTCGAACCATATGGCCATTCGCGTAACTCTCGACCGCGTTCTGCTTGAGCGCCGCATGTCCCTGACCGAGCTGTCAGACCGTGTTGGTGTGACGCTCGCTAATTTGTCCATTCTAAAGACGGGCAAGGCCAAGGCCGTGCGGTTCTCGACGCTGGAAGCGCTCTGCCGTGAGCTGGACTGCCAGCCCGGTGACATCCTGATCTTCGATGAAGAGGGTGATGGCGCGGCAGAAGAGTCAGATGAGGCCGCGGCCTAAGGTGAAGTTCGGAACCTCCTCGCCGCAGCGCGGTTGCACTTCCATGATCATGAAAAACAGATTTTTTGCGGGTGTAGCCCTTACTTTGACGCTCGTGGCATGTACTGGCGGTGACCGCGAGGCGGGCGAGTTCAAGAATGACTGGCTGGGCAATGAGATCAAGATCGACCGGCTGGCCGATCCTAAGATCGCCGGGATTTCGTGTCATGTCTCGTATTTCGACCGCGGCGTCTGGGACCGGCTCGGCAAGGGCAACTGGTTCGAGGATCCGTCCAATTCATCGATTTCCTGTCTGCAGACCGGGCCGATTGTCATCGGCAAGATCGATCTGGACCGTTCTGGCGAGGAAGTCTGGGACAGGGGCCGGTCGCTGATCTTCAAGCAGCTCGCCGTACGCCGGATCTATGACCCGCAGACGGACTCGCTGATGTATGTCTCGTTCAGCCGCAAGCCCGTGGATGGCTCCGCCAAGATGAGCCTGTCGACGGTGCCGCTCTATGGCGCGGATGTGACGTGGCAGGGGCGGGAAAAGCCTCAACCGCGCGACTAGGCTGCACTATCAGGTGATGTCCCTATCGCCCGGATCGGATTTATCTAGCAGAGTACGGGCATGACCTATCAAGTCCGCTCGGCGGAAGAGCGACGGCTCGCCATTCAGAAAAACGCTGCCCGTCTTGGCATTGACGACAATTTCATCTCGGAGTTGGTCGAGACCTTCTATGCGCGTGTGCGCGCCCATCCGCGCCTTGGCCCCATCTTCAATGGCGAGGTGGATGACTGGCCAGAACACCTCTCAAAGCTGAAGGATTTCTGGGCTTCGGTCGCGATGAATGCGGGGCGCTATTCCGGCAAGCCGGTGCCGGCGCATATGAAGCTTGACGGGATTAAGCGCGAGGATTTCGGTCTGTGGCTTGGGCTGTTTCACAGGACGCTGGAAGAGATTGCGCCTGGCGAAGAAACCGTCGCCTATTTCATGCAACGCGCCGAGCGCATTGCGCAAAGCCTGCAGCTTGCCATGTTCGGGCTGGATAGCCTTGAGGCGAGTGGGTAGTCCACGCATTTCGCTGCATCTGTACTCAGGTGGTTGAAGCGATGATGTATGTCGCCGTCTAGCGCAAGCCGGCGTGGAAGTGGGCGCGCGATCCGCAAACGGACTCGCTGATGTATGTCTCTTTCAGCCGCAAACTGGTGGATGGGTCTGCCAAGATGAGCCTGTCGACCGTGCCGCTTTATGGCGCGGATGTTACGTGGCAGGGGCGTGAGAAGCCTCTGGCGGATTAAGCCGGATGCGCTTCAGTGCAATTACCCTGATGATGGAATAAGACATCAGCGCCAATGGCAGGCCCATCACATAGGCGATAGGTAGAAATTTCGACACCAAGGTGCCGGCCAATCCCAAAAAGTTTAGTGCATCAAAGCCAGTTGAAACCTGACGGATGAGGTCGAACCCGGCCAAACCCAGAAGGAGTACAACGGGCGTTAAAGTGAATGCAGCCAAGCCGGCGAGAAACACATTGATATCGCTCTTGATACGAAATTTCGTGTAAATCAGCAGGGCCAGTGAGACGCCGATGGTCGTGGGGACGGCAGTTACGAAGAGCATAAGCGGTAGTTCAGCTAAATGCGGACGTCCATCTATCAGCAGCCATAGCCAAAAAGCTGGAGTAAGCGGTCCAGCGAGCAACCAGGCAAGCAGGACGAGCCGCGGAGACCTGAACAAGAGCAAGTTCTCCGGGTCGTCTGCTCGGTTGATCGCTATGTCGGCCATGGGCGCACGATACGCCCATCATCGAAACCGAACCACGCGGCATAGCGCGCAGGTCCGGGTTAGCCGATCGCTTTGCGCTGCGCCTCGAAAAGCTCGTTGCAGCCCTTTTCGGCGAGCTTCAGAAGCTCTTCGACTTCCGGGCGGGTCATTGGGCGTTCTTCGCCGGTGCCCTGGATTTCGATGAAGCCGCCGTCGGAGCTCATCACGACATTCATGTCGCCTTCGCCGCCGGAGTCTTCAGGGTAGTCGAGGTCAAGGACGGGGGTGTCCTTGAAGAGGCCAACGGAGATGGCTGCGGCTTGCTTGGTGATCGGGTCTGTCTTGATGACGCCTTCTTCGCGCATGTATTTCATCGCGAGCGCCATGGCGACGAAGCCGCCCGTGATGGAGGCTGTACGTGTGCCGCCATCGGCCTGCAGCACGTCGCAGTCGATGGTGAGCTGGTTTTCGCCAAGCGCGGAGAGATCGACCACTGAGCGCAGCGAGCGGCCGATGAGGCGCTGGATTTCCTGCGTGCGACCGGACTGCTTGCCGGCGGTTGCTTCGCGGCGGCCGCGTGTGTGGGTCGCGCGGGGCAGCATGCCGTATTCGCCGGTGACCCAGCCTTTGCCCTGACCGCGCAGCCATGGCGGGACATTGTCCTGCCAGGAAGCGGTGCAGAGAACGTGGGTGTGCCCGAATTTTGCGAGGCAGGAGCCTTCGGCGTAGCGGGTGACGTTGGTTTCAAGCACGATATCGCGCAGTTGATCGACGGCGCGGCCCGAGGGGCGGGTGAATTCTGTCATGATCTTTCCTTAGAGCATCTTGCGCGCTCTTTAGGCATATTCAGTCGATCACGTCGACCGTCGGGGCGATGCCGAGTGCATCCGCATTGTTGGCCTGCGCCGCGCGCGTGATCGGATAGCGCCAGATCAATAGTGCAGCGAGCGCATATGAGACAACTGGCACGCCGACGAAGACCAGCATCAGGCCATGCACAGTTTGCGGTGAGTTGTCGGTGGCCGGATTAAAGCCCACGAGCACGCCAAGGAGGATGTAGGGGATGCCGATCGCGAAGCTCGCGCCGGTCTTGTAGGCCCCCGACATGAGGGAGAAGAAGAGCCCGGAGCGATTGCCGCCGCCGCGCACTTCTTCAGCTTCGACAAGGTCTGCCATCATGGAACGAACGAGGATGAAGGGCGAGCCATAGCCGAGCCCGCTGATGACGGCTGCGGCCAGCAGGCCGTACAGGCCGACGTCCATCATCGAGAGCGGCAGATATGAGATGTAGGTCACCGCTGAGAACAGGCAGACCAGTCGCATCGCTATGTATTTTTCAGTGCGTTTCGAGATCCACACCCAGAACGGCATGGCGGCAAAACCGGCGATGAAGTGCGCCATCAGGATGAGCGGTGCGAGTTCGATGATGCCAAAGCCCCACTGGGAGGCGAACAGGAAGGTGCCGGCCGTACCGGCGATGGCGATGCCGATGAAAATCTCGGTCGCAAGCAGGCGCCATAGCGTGGCTTTCTTCAGTGCGTCGGTGATCGCCTTTGCGCTGAAGTCCGCTTTTGGCAGGTCTGATGCGGGTTTCGGGTCCGGCACGAGCCAGACGGCGGCGCCTACGGTGAGCGGCAGAGCGATAACGAGAATCCAGCCCATCATGGAAATCTGGGCCGCGCGATCGACCCCACCTGTCGTGGCGAGAATGGTCGGCAGGGCGAGCATGATCAGCATGGTGGAAATCGAGAACAGCTCTCGCCACATGAAGAGGCGTGAACGTTCGTCATAGCTGCGCGCGATGGACGGGGCCCAGGCCTGGTGCGGGGTCACGATCATCGTCGTGCCAATGTAGAAAACGAAAAGGATGACCGCGAGGACCAGAGGCGAAATGGGTGGGCCTATCGGGTTATAGAGGAGCCAGACCGCCGGAAGCAGGATCGGCACGGCCATCAACAGCCAGTGACGCACCTTGCCAAGGCGGGAGGGGCGGGTATCGACCAGCCAGCCCATGACAGGATCAGAAAACAGGTCCCAGAAGCGCAGGACCATGAAGATAACACCGACCATTGCGGTGCCGAGCCCCATCTGGTCTGCATAGAAAGGCGCGATAAAGACAGCCATGGGCAGTCCAACGGCCCCGAACGGTATTCCGACCGAACCATATGCGATGACTTGTGTTAGGGGTAGTTTTTCAGGGACACTCGACATAGCGCCACACAATCTGATTTTGTGTGTCGCTCCAAGCGAAAACGCCAATATAAAACCGGTGATTGCAAAGATCGAAAATTCGCCAACATGACTGATTTTTCTTCTTCAAGCGGCCTTCTTCAGAGCCTCGATGAGCGCTCACGATCGATTTTTCGTGAGATCGTGGAGACGTATCTGCAAACGGGTGAGCCTGTCGGGTCACGGACCCTTTCCAAAGGCACGATCGGTCTGTCTGCGGCTTCGATCCGCAATGTCATGGCGGACCTCACTGACCTTGGCCTACTGGACAGCCCGCACGTGTCTGCGGGCCGTCTGCCGACGCATATCGGCTTGCGCCTCTTCGTCGACGGGTTTCTTGAGATTGGTCAGCCATCGGATCGCGACAGGCAGGAGATCGAGGACAGGCTGCGCTCTGGCGGGCGGGACATGCAGGGCATGCTGAAGGAAGCTTCGTCGATCTTGTCAGGTCTGGCCGGGGGCGCAGGGCTTGTGTCCTCGCCAACGCGTGAACGGCCGGTGCGGCATGTGGAGTTCGTTCCTCTCGCCACGGGCGAAGCGCTTTGCATCCTGGTTGACGAAATGGGCGATGTCGAAAACCGGCTCGTGAAAATTCCGCCGGGACTGCCGGCAACAACGCTGATTGAGGCGGGCAATTATCTCGCCGCCCGGATGAAGGGGAAGACGCTGCGAGAGGCTTCTGCCAGTATCAGCGAGGAAATTGCGCAGCGCCGCGCGCAGCTCGATGCAGCTGCAACCTCGCTTGTTGAGCAAGGGCTGGCGGAATGGGGCGGGCAGGTGCCTGGAGAGGAACGCGCACTAATCGTGCACGGCCGCGCCAACCTGCTGTCTGATGCGCGCGCTGCAGAAGACATGGAGCAGGTGCGGCAACTGTTTGATATTCTGGAGCGTCAGCAGGGCCTTCTGGAGGTGCTGGACTCGACCCGGGAAGCCGAAGGCGTGCGACTTTTTATCGGTTCGGAGAACAGGCTTTTTCCGTTGTCGGGTTCAAGCCTGATCGTTGCCCCCTATATGAACGCCTCAAGAGAGGTTATCGGCGCACTTGGAGTGATTGGCCCGACCCGGTTAAACTATGCCCGTGTGATCCCGATGGTGGACTATACGGCCCGGGTGGTTGGTCAGATTCTCGGTGAGCGCCAGAAAACATGAAGAGTGACAAATGAGCATGAGTGAAGATCAGAAACGCCCGCCAGAAGCGGTTGAAACCGAAACACTGGATGCCGGTTCGCCGGAATCAGAAGCGCTTGAAGCGGCTGCTGAAGCAGATAATGAAGGCCCGGACGCCGAAACCCGCATCGCCGAGCTGGAAGGCGAGGTCACCGGCCTCAAAGACCAGATTCTGCGCACGCTGGCTGAATCAGAAAACGTCCGCAAGCGCGCTGCGCGTGAAGTGTCCGACGCCAAGGTCTATGCGGTCGAGAAATTTGCAGGCGACATGCTGAGCGTTTCAGACAATCTGTCTCGCGCGCTTGGGGCGCTGCCGGATGAGGAGCGCGCTGCGTTGACCGAGGCAGGGCAAAACCTGCTCAACGGCATCGAGATGACGCAGAAAGAGCTTCACGCGAAGCTTGCCCGTCACGGCGTGACGTCTGTCGCCGCTGAGCCGGGTGAAGCGTTTGATCCGAACCTGCATCAGGCTGTCAGCCAGGTGCCGTCGGATCAGCCGTCGGGTACAATTGCCGAGACCTACCAGACCGGCTGGCGTATCGGCGACCGTGTGTTGCGGGCTGCTATGGTGGCCGTCAGCGCCGGACAGGCGAACTAGGCTCTATTTTTTCTCGATGGACCACGCGGTGACTGTGCCCGGCTTGGGCGACAGGCCAATTGTCATGTCGCCCATACTGAGCAGTGGCCCTCTGACCTCAGGCATCTTGAGGTCGAATGAGGCGCCGTCGGCATCGATGAAGTAGAGACCGCCGACCAGAGATGAAACAAGATAGCCATCATCGATGATGGCGACGCCGTCGGGCGCCATCAGGCCCGTGGCGAGTTCTTTCAGCTCTTTGGATTCAGTGACTTCATAGAGGCTCCCCGTCTTTGAGGAGGCGAAGACGAGGCGGTTCTGGTCTGCCGTGAGAGAGCTTACGCCTTCGAGACGCGCATCTTCCATCCAGATGCCGACATCGTCGCCTGACAGGCGGTATATGCGCCCTGCGCTCGGTTCAGCGATCATCAGGCTGGCATTCCATGCAGCGATGCCAGAAAGGCGCGTTGCGCCTGAAACAGGGATGGATTTGAGTTCAGTCCCGTCCAGCCGGTGCAGGACTTTGATCTCGTCTGTATCTGCGACGTAGAGAAAGCCGCGATCCATCTGCAGGCCGGATGGCTTGGAGAGCCCGGTCGCATAATCGCGCGCGATGATTTTGCCATCAGATGACAGCCGGTGGATCTGGCCCGTGCCATCAGACATGCCGGCCACGAAGAGACCGCCCTCGTCGGAGGGCGTGACGGCTGATGGGTTGGGCAGACCGGTTGCGGCCCAGTTCTCCGTGAGGGCGACCGGGCTTGGCTCACGGCTTGTTTGGTGAGTCGCCGGTGCGTCTGTGCTGTCTTCGACGTCTATTTCGGTTTCAGGCGGCACGCTCGCATCCTCTGCAGGGGAGTCTGCAGGTTGGCAGGCGCTGGCAAGCAGGAGGCTGAGGAGCGGCGCGGCGAAATATCTGGGCATAGGATGGTCCGTGTGCTTCGGTTTACATTTGAGACTAGTGCGCGGAGTTGGCCAGAAAATGGCAAACTGCCCGGGGTCGCCCCGCGTCCCGCCTGAACCTTTTCGCGCGCATTCGCGTTCGTCAGGGCAGAAGGAGACTGAATATGAGCAAGGCGTACAATGTCGGCACGAAGGTCCAATGGGACTGGGGTAACGGCACCGGAACTGGCGAGGTCGAGAAGACGTATACCGAAAAGGTCACCCGCAAGATCAAGGGATCTGAGGTGACGCGCGATGCGGATGATGAAAATCCAGCCTATTACATCGTTCAGGACGATGGTGACGCCGTGTTGAAGAGCCATTCCGAGCTGCAAAAGGCCTGATGAAACGTCATGAAATTGCGCAGGGAGTTTCACCGAAATGTGAGCCAGCCTCTTGAGCCTGCGAAAGGCTTTCCCATATCGCAGCTTGAAGACACGTTCGTGGAAAAGCGGGCGTGAAAATCTCAACCCGTAGAGCCGCTGTTTCGGGGTGCTGCCTCGACAGGCCAAGAAATCGAAACTGCGGCGGCTGAAAGAAGAGAAAGTAAGAGACATGGGAAAAATTATCGGAATCGACCTTGGTACCACCAATAGCTGCGTTGCGGTTATGGATGGTGGCGAAGCCAAAGTTATCGAAAACTCTGAAGGCGCCCGCACGACCCCGTCGGTTGTTGCCTTTACCGAAGGCGGCGAACGCCTCATCGGGATGCCGGCGCGCCGTCAGGCCGTCACCAACCCGGATTTCACCTTCTATGCGATCAAACGTCTGATTGGTCGTCAGTTCGACGACCCGACGGCGCAGAAGGACAAGGCCATTTCGCCGTTTGACATCGTCAAAGGCAATAATGGCGATGCCTGGGTTAAAGGCCGCGACAAGGAATACGCGCCGCAGGAAATCTCTGCATTCATCCTGACCAAGATGAAGGAAACGGCAGAAGCCTATCTCGGCGAGAAAGTCGAGCAGGCGGTAATTACCGTTCCAGCCTACTTTAACGACGCCCAGCGTCAGGCCACCAAGGACGCAGGCAAGATTGCCGGTCTGGAAGTGCTGCGCATCATCAACGAGCCGACAGCGGCTGCGCTGGCCTATGGCCTCGACAAGGACGAAGAGTCCAAGACGATTGCAGTCTATGACCTTGGCGGCGGTACGTTCGACGTCTCGCTTCTCGAGATCGGTGATGGCGTGTTCGAGGTTCTCTCGACCAATGGCGACACCTTCCTCGGTGGTGAAGACTTTGACCTTCGCATCGTCGACTTCCTGGCTGACGAGTTCAAAAAGGATCAGGGCATTGACCTGAAGAAGGACAAGCTTGCCCTGCAGCGTCTGAAGGAAGAAGCCGAGAAGGCGAAGAAAGAGCTTTCATCTGCCTCGCAGTATGAAGTGAACCTGCCTTTCATCACGGCTGACCAGTCCGGTCCAAAGCACCTCAACATCAAGCTGAGCCGTGCCAAGTTCGAGAGCCTCGTCGAGGACCTCGTGAAGCGCACGATCGAGCCTTGTAAGAAAGCGCTCGCCGATGCTGGCAAATCGACCTCCGAGATTGACGATGTCGTTCTCGTTGGCGGCATGACCCGGATGCCGGCTGTTCAGGCGGCTGTGAAGTCGTTCTTCGGCAAGGAGCCACACAAGGGCGTGAACCCGGATGAGGTTGTTGCCATCGGTGCAGCCATTCAGGGCGGCGTGCTTCAGGGCGACGTGAAAGACGTTGTTCTGCTCGACGTGACGCCTCTGTCGCTCGGTATCGAAACGCTCGGCGGTGTGTTCACGCGTCTTATCGACCGCAACACCACAATCCCGACGAAGAAGGGTCAGACCTTCTCGACCGCTGAAGACAATCAGCCGGCCGTGACGATCCGCGTCTTCCAGGGTGAGCGTGAAATGGCGGCCGACAACAAGGTGCTTGGCCAGTTCAATCTGGAAGGTATCCCGCCTGCACCGCGCGGCGTTCCGCAAATTGAAGTTACCTTCGACATTGACGCAAACGGCATCGTGTCCGTCAGCGCCAAGGACAAGGCGACGAACAAAGAGCAGAAGATCACCATTCAGGCGAATGGCGGCCTCTCCGATGACGAGATCAACTCGATGATGAAGGATGCCGAGGCGAACGCTGACGCAGACAAGCAACGCCGCGAACTCGTCGAAGCCAAAAACGGCGCCGAAGCCCTGGTGCACCAGACCGAGAAGCAGCTCGAAGAGCATGGCGACGCGGTTGGCACCGAAGTGAAGGCCGAGATCGAGAAAGCCGCTGAAGAGCTGAAGACCGCTGCTGAAGGTGAAAACCTTGCAGATATCCAGGCCAAGCATCAGGCGCTTATGACCGCCGCGATGAAGCTTGGTGAAGCGATCTATGCCAGCCAGCAGGCTGAATCGGCTGAGGCAGATGCGAAGGCAGATTCTGCCGGAAGCGACGACGATGTCGTGGATGCAGACTTTGAGGAAGTGGACGACGGTCGCAAGTCGGCCTAAACCCTTCCACCAGACTTAAAAACAAGGCGCCCCGCAGACCCTGCGGGGCGTTTTGGTATTAGCGCGAGGCTGACATGATATTCGGAGTCCAGGACGGCGGAAGCGGAAACGGCGGCGGCGCCGCCGAAAGCGTCAATACCGACGATCTGGGGATATTATCCTCACTGGAAGGCTTCTGGTCGCAGGTCCAGTCCGTGCTCGACACCGGGTTTCTCGGTGAACCAATCGGCCGGGGGCTCGTGGCGCTTGTCATCCTTGCCGCGGCGTTTTTGCTGCGCGGACTCCTGGCCAGTTTTATCGTTGCGACCATCGGTAAGCTGGCTGGCAAGACCGACAACACTTTCGATGACAATATGGTCAAGGCGCTTAAGCCGCCTATTGCGCTTTTCCCAATCGCGGCCGGCATTTTCTTTGCGGCGCAAGCGCTCGGCGCGAGCGGTGAGGTCGACACATTCTTTGGGTCGCTGACAAAGTCGATCATTATCGGGGCGATCTTCTGGGCGCTCTACCGTGTCGTTTCTCCGCTGCTTGAGCTGGTCACTGGCATGCAGCGGACGCTCGGCGAGACGTTTGTGGGCTGGCTCGGGCGTATCCTGAAAGCGATTGTTACTTTTGTCGGCGGCGCGGCCATTCTTGACGTCTGGGGCGTGCCGGTGATGCCCTTCCTCGCGTCGCTGTCGCTTCTTTCGGTTGCCGTTGCGCTGGGCGCGCAAGACCTTTTCAAGAACCTTATTGCGGGCATGACTATCATTGGTGAGCGCCGTCTGGCCAAGGGTGACTGGGTGTTTGTGGACGGTGTCGTTGAGGGGACAGTTGAAGATGTCGGCTTCCGCTCGACAACAGTGCGCCGCTTCGACAAGGCGCCGGTCTACGTGCCAAACTCGAAGCTCGCCGATAATCCGCTGACCAACTTCTCGCGCATGACGCATCGCCGGATCTATTGGAAGGTTGGACTGGAGTATCGGACCACCGATGAGCAGCTGACAGAGATCCGCAATGCCATTGAAGACTATATCTCGTCTGAAGATGACTTCGCGCCGGCCGCCGAGGTCTCCACATTCGTGCATGTCGATGAGTTCTCCGACAGTGCCGTGAACGTCATGGTCTATTGCTTCACCAATACGACGACATGGGGCGAATGGCTGGCCATCAAGGAAAAGCTTGCCTTCTTCGTGAAGAAGACGGTGGAAGAAGCTGGCGCAGGCTTCGCCTTTCCTAGCCGCTCACTTTATTTCGAAAAGCTGCCGGACGGCTTTGCGCCAGAAGCCTATTCACCGCCGTCTGACGAAGAGGCCTCTGAGGAGGCTGAGGATGGCGCAGATGACGTCGATGAAGGTGACGTGCCTGACAAGCATAAAAGCTCCAGTGCGAAGGCGTCGAAGAAGAACCGCGGCAAGTCCACGTCCGGTCCGCAGCCCGCTGGCCGCGCGGTTGATGGCGGGGGCGGTGACAAGGGCAGCGCAGACGCCGGTGGCGGCGACGAGGGCGAATGAGCACAGTCAGTCTGCAGCCTGAGTGCACGTCCTGTGCGGCGCTCTGTTGTATGGCGCTTCCATTCGACAAGTCGGACATGTTCGCGTTCGACAAGCCGGGTGGGGAAGGGTGCAAGCATCTTGGGCCTGACCATGCGTGCACGATCCATGCGTCGCTGGAGACGCGCGGCTTCAAAGGGTGCGTGCTGTTTAATTGCTATGGTGCAGGCCAGCGCGTCACGCAGGACGTGTTTGATGGCCGTAGCTGGCGTGATGACCCCAGTTTGATAAAACCGATGTCAGAGGCGTTCGGTGTCATGCGCCGAATTCACGAGATGCTGGTGCTGATCAGGGAAGCCAGGCGTTTGCCGCTGTCTGCGCAGCAGCTTCATGAGGCCACCCGCCTGGAGGCAAGCCTTGGAGACGGCGTGGACTGGACGCAAGAGGCTCTACAGCAGTTTCAGACGGGTCCACTGGCTGGGGAGGTCGCGGCGTTTCTGAAAAGTCTGAAGCCTTTGGCTGAGCAGGCCGGATTGAAGAAATAATAGCGACAAAGAAAAACCCCGGCGCAAAGGCCGGGGTTTCGCTGATAACGGGGTATTCCAGACTGGGCGTGGGCTTTAGGCCGCTGCGAGCGCCTCGTCTTTGGATTTCTTAGGATCACGAAGCACATAGCCCCGGCCCCAGACGGTTTCGATGTAATGCTCGCCGCCTGGATTTTCGTTGGTGGCGGTGGCCTTTGCGAGCTTCTTGCGGAGCTTGCAGATAAACACGTCGATGATTTTGAGTTCAGGCTCGTCCATGCCGCCATAAAGGTGGTTGAGGAACATTTCCTTGGTGAGCGTGACGCCCTTGCGGAGCGAAAGCAGCTCAAACATCTGGTATTCCTTGCCGGTCAGGTGGACGCGGTCGCCATCGACTTCGACGGTCTTGGAATCGAGGTTCACGAGGATTTCGCCGGTGCGGATGACGCTTTCAGCGTGACCCTTGGAGCGGCGAACGATGGCTGTGATACGGGCGATCAGCTCATCTTTGTTAAACGGCTTGGTCAGGTAGTCGTCAGCACCGTACCCGAGCGTCTTGACCTTGGCTTCGATGTCTGGATTGCCCGACAGGATCAGCACCGGGGTGTTGATGCGCGCCATGCGGAGCTGTTTGAGAACTTCGTAGCCGGAGATGTCTGGCAGGGAGAGGTCGAGGATGATGATATCGAACTCGTACACCTTTCCCAGGTCGACGCCTTCTTCACCCAGATCGGTGGTGTAGGTGGTGAAACCGGCGGCCTTCAACATCAGATCGATGCTGCGGGCGACGGAGTTGTCGTCTTCGATAAGAAGAACTCTCATGTGTTGCTCCCGAATCAGTCTAGCGACAACGTAGCCGCCCCATTAACCAATGTGAATCTACGAACCGATAATTACCAGAGAATTAACGGGCTAATAAAACCGCAGAATTTGTTCACACTTTCCGTTTGAGGGCCGCGCCATCCTTGCCTTGCTGCAAGCCCCTGACGCTGCAGGAAAAAATGCTCTCAAACTGTCTGGAAGTAGGGCCCGGATATGCTGCTCGGCGCAGATGTTTCAATGTTTAATGGTTTACCGAGTTGAGGTTCTCTTTACCGAAATTGCGTTCAGCCACATGAAAAAGGGGCGCAGTGTTGGCCGCGCCCCTCTGAAATAATTAATGGCCGTCAGCCTAGATCGGAAGGTGCGGACGCTTGCCGCGTGTGACGAATGTCTGGGCAATTGCGATCGCATCCTGGATCGGTTGAGCCTTCGGATCGGTGGAGATGAGGGTACGCTGGCGGCGAACGGCTTCACGCACTTTTTCGTCTCGCATGACAACACCTGCCAGTGTCGGGCGGAAGCCGAGGAACTGGCGGCAGGCCATTGCGATGGCCTCATAGGTCTGCTGACCGGTCGCGCGGTTTGGCGCCTGATTGATCGCGATATGTTGTTCGACGTCAGGTGCATAGCCGCGAAGGACCTTGATGAAGGCATACCCGTCCGTCATCGAGGACGGATCGTCGGTAATGACCATCAGCGCTTTGTCGGCTGCCCGAGCAAGACGCATGCAGTTGGCTTCGATGCCAGCGCCAAGATCGAGAACGATCTTGTCATATTGCAGCGACAGAGAGGACAGGCCTGCAGCGAGACGGGCGACTTCTTCTGGCGATAGCTCAGCCAGGGCGCCTGAACCTGAGCGGCCCGGAAGGACATCAAATCCGCCTTTCCCGGCGCCGCCATCGACGTTGATCACGGCATCCTCAAGCTCGATCCAGCCGGCTATGACAGCTGCGAGATCGGTCTCAGGGGCGATGCCCAGCTGGACGTCCACATTGGCAAGGCCAAGATCGCCATCAACGAGGAGCGTTCGCTCTCCGAGATTGGCAAAGGCACTTGCGAGTGTGATCGACATGAAGGTCTTGCCGACCCCGCCCTTGCCAGATGCAACAGCGATAATCGTTCCAGGCTCAACTCGCCGCTGGGGCGTCTTGGGCAACCGGTTAGATCTGTCCATGGATTTTGGAAGCATGAAGCTCATCTCATGCAGCTCCTCTTAGTGCGATATCTGCTGGAGCTTCTTCCAGCAGGATTCTTGAAAGCCGGCCTGGAGCGGCCGGGACTAGTCCGCCGCCGATGAATGGTGTCACGCCGAGATGGGCAAATGCGATACCTGCGCCGGAAAGGGCGGCGACGACACCGCCTCTTCGGCGGGTAACATCGAGTTTGGTTATAATGGCCCGGCGAACACCGACGCGCGCGAAGGCGCGGGCAATGTCTGCGAGGTCATCGGGGTGTCCTTCGGTTGAAAGCACGAGCACCGGCTCGGCATCAATGACGGAAATCAGTTGCTCGAGATTTCCCATGTCTTCTTCATCGAAGGGCACGATTGCGGGAAGGTCGATGACGCAGCGTTCTGAGTTTTGACGGGCTGTTTTCAGAAGATTGAACAGGTCATCCGGCGTCTTTGCGACACGGATCTGTTTTTGTTCAAGCTCCAGATAGGCAGCAAGCTGTGCGCCGCCAGCGGTGGCATCAAGGTCAGCTGCGACTGGCAGAATCTTGGCTTTGGCGACCGCCGCGCGGCGCGTGAGTTTAGCGGCGACAGCTGTTCGGCCATGGCCTGGAGGGCCAACAAGAAGAATGTCGCGCGTCGGCATTGGCGGGATCGGATCACATGTGATCAGGGCATCGAGGCCGCTGGCCATAATCTCGGCCGGGTCTTGCGACCGCGCACACATGGGCGCGCCTGCGTCTGCAACACGCTCAGCAAATCTCTGTGGTGCGCCATGCCAGATCAAGGCATCGCGCACGCGATTACGGAGTGGATTTTCCTGTGGCCGTGGGGCGGCGCCTACAGGCCGGTTCAAACGTGTCAGGAAGCGCGGATCGCTAGGCACCATACCGCCGCCCAGCTTGTCCGTCGCTGCACGCACTTCCACGCCGCCAGGAACTTCGCGTTCTGAAAGAATAATCGCGTCGTCGCCCATCTCGGCAAAGATCATTGCCTTGGCCGCTTCGACGCTTTCAGCTGCGAACATTTTCATGCGCATGAGCAAATAACTCCACTTCTGGAATCACACATTCGCGCGGAAAGGTTAACGAAATCTGTCGATTTGTTAGGAATGGAGAAATAGGCTGTGAACAAATCAGCCGGGACAGTGATCAGGTTTGAGAGGGAGATCAGGCGGCTTTGCGCTCGTCGATGATCTCTGAAAGTTTCACGCCGAGCTGTCCATCAGCGACCACCAGTCGGCCGCGCGCCATGAGGCGGTCAGAGACATAGATGTCGACAGGTTCAGTGACGGATTTTTCCAGCGCGACAATCTCGCCGTGCGAGAGCGCCATCAATTCCTCGATGGGAATACGGGCTTCACCCAGCACGACATCAACGCGTACGGGGACATCGAACAGACCTGCGTCTGGTGCACGGTTAGCGCTCATGGTGTGCTCCCTCATCGTCTGTTGCGAAGACTCGCGTG